>JAAYCK010000113.1 GCA_012729835.1 Syntrophomonadaceae bacterium | reverse complement strand
TGTCGGGCGCATGGGTCATCCCGAATCCGAGGTCTATCTGGCCAGCCCGGCGGTAGCCGCCGCCAGCGCTCTAAAGGGCCGCATTACGCCCCCCTGGGAGGTTTAGGTTGGGTAACGAATGGACGCAGGCGGCTGCGCCGCACACAGATTTATTGGATTAACGCAGAATATTTTGAGATGTATCTGACGTAGGGGCGGATTCTATATCCGCCCGACGACATGAAAAGATGCGGGCGGATATGGCCGCTCCTACAATATCATAAATATTAAGACTGAAAAATCTGCGTAAATCATATTAATCAGCGTAAATATGCGTCTATAAAAAAGGAGGTTTTCCTTATGAAGTTTGCAGGAAGGGTTCATAAATTCGGGGCGGATGTGGATACGGACGCCATCATCCCGGCCCGTTATCTTAATACATCAGACCCGGCAGAATTAGCCAAACATTGCATGGAGGATGCGGATGCCGAATTCCCCGGCAAGGTCAACACAGGAGACATCATTGTAGCCGGCAAGAACTTTGGCTGTGGAAGCTCACGTGAACATGCTCCTCTCGCCATCAAAGCCGCCGGGGTATCCTGTGTGATAGCACCTAGCTTCGCACGCATCTTTTATCGTAATGCCATCAATATTGGCTTGCCTATCCTGGAATGCGATGCGGCAGCTGAAGCTGTTGACGCCGGGGATGAGGTCGAGGTCAACCTGGACAATGGAGAGATAAAGAACCTGAAATCCGGTCAGGTATACCAGGCAGTGCCCTTTCCCGAGTTCATGCAGGGCATCATGAATGAAGGCGGCCTGATCAACTATATCAAGAATAAAAAGAACTAATGGACGCGGGCGGCTGAGGCTGCACGGGATTTTTAGCCACAGATTAACACAGATTGACACAGATTATTTTCAGAGATCCACCGCGGACTTGATGAATTAATTTTGTAATCGGGGTTGGATAAGAAAAGGTTATATTGGGGGCTGGACATGTGTTACTAATCTGCGTAAATCATAAAAATCTGCGAAAATCTGCGTCTATTTGCCCTTTCGTCTAATCTGGATTAGGAGGATGTAGTATATGTTTAAGATTGCGGTTCTGCCCGGTGACGGAATCGGTGTGGAGATTGTGCCGGAAGCCATCAAGGCTCTTGAGGCTATTGCTCAGAAGTATGGTCATGAATTTCAGTTTACCGAGGCTCTGGTAGGAGGGGCAGCTTATGATACCACCGGCACCCCGCTGCCGGTTGAGACCCTGGATCTGTGCAAGGCATCAGACGCGGTATTGCTGGGGGCTATCGGCGCGCCTAAGTATGATACGCTGCCGGTCCATCTGCGCCCGGAAGTAGGGGCCCTGCTGCCTCTGCGCAAGGAACTGCAGCTCTTTGCCAATCTGCGCCCCTGCATACTCTTCCCGGGTCTCCTGGCTGCCTCGACCTTGAAAGAGGAAGTCATCAGCGGTGTTGATATACTGGTGGTACGTGAACTTACCGGCGGTCTTTACTTCGGTGACCGCTTCCGGGAGGCTACGCCGGACGGGGGGCAGAAGGCCACCGATATCCTCAGCTATTCTACCTATGAGATAGAGCGTATTGCCCGCTTTGCCTTTGAAGCGGCCGGGGCGCGCCGGGGAAAACTCTGTTCGGTTGACAAGGCTAATGTTATTGAAACCTCGCGGCTGTGGCGGGAGACCGTCACTGAACTGGCGAAAGAGTATCCGCAGGTCGAACTTACTCATATGTATGTGGACAACTGCTCCATGCAATTGATTCGCAACCCTCGTCAGTTTGACGTTATCGTTACCGAGAATATGTTCGGCGACATCCTGACTGATGAAGCCTCCATGCTCACCGGTTCGATCGGTATGCTGCCCAGTGCTTCTATCGGCGGTCAGGTCAGCCTGTATGAGCCTTCACACGGCAGTGCGCCGGATATTGCCGGCCAGAAGAAGGCTAATCCGCTGGCCACAATCCTCTCGGTGGCCATGATGCTCCGCTATACCTGTAAACTGGAAAACGAGGCTCAGGCGATCGAGAATGCCGTACGCACAGTACTGGCGGCCGGATATCGCACCCCCGATCTGATGGAACAGGGCGGGACCCCGGTTAGCACGGTAGAAATGGGCGACAAAGTAGTCGAAGCGATATTGAAGTAAAGCAACGAATAGCATACAGTTTTTTAGCCACAGATTAACACGGATTTTAGACTATAATTATTAACATAAGACTGTTTCAGTAACTCTACCTGGGGATATGGACTCAAAAGATGTTTGGGGTTCAAACCAACATGGAATAGCTATGTTAGTTTAATTGTGAACTCAAATTTTGCAGTTGAACCAGTTATACGCAGCAAAGACTGGTGTACTCTCCGGTGTGTCTTTGCGAGCGATAGCGAAGCAATCTGTAAATAATCGGGAACTGCATATAGAAAGAGTAGATTGCCGCGCTGCGCTCGCAATGACAGAACAAGGGGCTGTAGCACATTATGACAATTCAGCAGCTATTGACTTTAATAGTTGAATTGTAAATCTACGGATGACCGTTGGACATAATAAAGCTGTGTTAATCGGTGTTAATCTGTGGCTATTTTCTTAATAAATCATAATAATATGCGTAAATCTGCGTCTAATGACTTTAATCTGTGGTTAATTATTTTCATGACTGGAGGAGTTTTGTCTTGGGGATTACAAATTGGATGTAGAGATCTATGATACTACTCTGCGGGACGGATCACAGGGGGAGGGTATGTCACTCTCACTGGAGGATAAGCTCAAGATCGCCCGCAAGCTGGATTATCTGGGCGTAAGCTATATAGAAGGCGGCTGGCCCGGCAGCAATCCTAAGGATATGGACTTCTTCAAGATGGTCCAGGATATCGAATTCAAACACGCCAAGATCGTTGCCTTCAGTTCGACCCGCAAAGCGGATAGTAAAGCGCAGAAGGACAGCAATATCCAGGCCCTGCTGGATGCTGGGGTAAAAACCGTCACGATTTTCGGCAAGAGCTGGGATTTTCACGTGATCCGGGCCTTAGAGACTACCCTGGAGGAAAACCTGGCTATGGTGGAAGACACGATTGCCTATCTGAAAGCCAAGGGCCTGGAGGTTATTTTTGATGCCGAGCATTTTTTCGACGGTTACAAGAACAATCAGGCATATGCTCTCCGGGTATTGAAGGCGGCCGAACAGGCTGGAGCTGATCTATTGGTTTTGTGTGACACCAACGGTGGGGCCCTGCCCTGGGAAATCGACGAGATAATCGCTCAGGTCATGCAGAACACCAGTAGCAGGCTAGGTATTCATGCCCATAATGACAGTGGCACTGCTACTGCCAACTCCATTATTGCTGTACGCCGGGGATGCTGCCAGGTTCAGGGAACCGTCAACGGTTACGGTGAACGTTGCGGCAATGCTGACCTTTGTGAGATAGTCCCCAACCTGGAATTGAAGCTGGGCTTAAGGGCTCTTCCCCCGGACCACCTCACGCGCATCAGCGAGGTGTCTCACTATGTCAGTGAGATTGCCAATATGCCGCACCATAGCAACCAGCCTTTTGTGGGATCAGGTGCCTTCACTCATAAGGCTGGCATCCATGTCAGTGCTCTGCTCAAGGATGCCTTGACCTATGAACATATAAATCCGGAAACAGTGGGTAATCACCGCCGGGTATTGGTATCAGAGCTTTCAGGTCTGTCCAATCTCTTATACAAGGCCAGGGAGTTTGGGCTGGATGTAGATAAATATGACGCGGATACCCGCAAGGTTATCCGGCAAATAAAAGAGTTGGAGAACGAAGGTTTTCAATTCGAAGGAGCCGAGGCGTCCCTGGAATTGTTCCTGCGCAAAGCCTTTGGCCAGACCGATGACTTCTTCAGCCTGAAGAATATGAAGATCATCCTGGAGAAGAACGAGGATGAAATCATCACCTCCGAGGCCATGATCAAAATAGAGGTAGGTGAAACCACCTATCATACGGTGGCGGAGGGTGACGGCCCGGTGAATGCGCTGGATAATTCGCTGCGCAAGGCATTGACCCAGGTCTATCCGGAAATAGCCGATATGCATCTGAGTGACTACAAGGTAAGGGTGCTGGATGGAGAAAACGCTACTGCTGCCCGGGTCCGGGTTTTGATTGATTCTGCTGATTGCACCGGGACCTGGAGTACGGTCGGGGTATCGGAGAATATTATCGAAGCCTCCTGGCAGGCCCTGGTCGATAGTGTCAACTACCTTTTAATGAAGAAAAGACTTGATTCAGACTCTTAATAGGTTTCTTTATGGTCGGATAGAGGGACGCTTATACGGAAGGTGGTTCCCTGACCTGGCTGGCTGGAGCATTCAATAGTGCCGCTCAGTTGCATGGTAACGATATTATAGACAATGCTGAGCCCCAGGCCGGTGCCGCCGTGCTCGCGGTCGGTAGTGAAAAAGGGGTCAAATATCTTGGAAAGGCTCTCGGGCTCGATACCCTTGCCGTCATCACTATAATCGAGTTGCAGAGAGTCTTGGTTTTTTCTGACTTTGATATGCAGTTGTCCCATATCTTCTGGATTATAAGCATGGATAAGGGAGTTCATAATCAGATTAGTGAGGATCTGAGCAAAGGCGCCCGGGTAGCTGTCGATTTCCAGCGTTTCATCACAATCTATGCTGATGACGTGGCTGGTTTTCTTGAGCTTGGGATGGAGGCTCAAGAGAATTTCATCCAGATAGCTTTTTACCACGAATTTGCGTCGCGTCTCACTGGTTTGATCTACCGATACCTCCTTGAAGCTCCTGATCAGCTGTGAAGCCCGGTAAAGATTGGGGGTGATGATCGATAGCGCGGTTTGACAATCATCCAGATAATCCTGAAGATGCTGGCGAGTTAGCTGATCCTGGGCAAAGATTTGGGCAAATTCATTTGTTATCTGCTGCAGGTTGGTAGCGGCAGTTACACCTACTCCCACCGGCGTATTGATCTCATGTGCAACTCCCGCCACCAGGCGACCCAGAGAAGCCATCTTCTCCGCCCAGATCAGGCTCGTCTGGGCGGCCTGCAACTGGCTGATAGTATTGGACAACTCCGAATTGGCTGCGGCCAATTCTTCTTCTATCTTTTTCCTCTCGTTTATCTCGCGGAAGAGGGCATCATTGGCTGCTTCTAATTCGCTATTCAATGCCTGCAGTTCTTGATTCATTGAGATAAGCTCCTGATTGGCTGCGGTCAGATCCTGGGTGCGGAGTTCAACCTTCAATTCCAGGTCCGCGTTTAATCGACGCACTTCTTCTTCAGCATGCAGGCGTTCGGTGATGTCTACCATGCCGATTACGCTCTGGTTATCGTTAAGCATGGCTACCGTCAATAGAATATTTTTGAGAGTGCCTTTGCGGTCAAAGACGCTCAGTTCATATTTACCGGGAGCCAGGGCTTTACTGGCACGCCGCTCATGGTGATGTTTCAGGGCTATTTCTCCATCTTCTCCCCGGACGAAGTGTAGCCAGCTCATTTTGCCTTCAAGCTCTTCCTTGCTATATCCTGACCAGTAACAGAATTCTGAATTCGCCAGAGAGATAGTGGTGTCGGCTTCAACTATTATTGTTGCGGTACCGGTATTCTCGAATATTGTCCGGTAGGTTATTTCTGATTGACGTAAGGCCTCTTCGGCCTTCTTGCGTTTGGTGATGTCCAGGAGAGCAGCCAAAATCTTGGTGGAATCTGGCATTTTTACGACTGATGTTACTATATCCCGTACCCCGCCATAGCGATCTTTCAGTTTGAATTCATAACTGGAAGGGACCGCTTCTGGATTGGTACGGCGCAGGCGGTGATATTCCTCCATGCGCTGCAATTCCTCTTCATCTGAGACGAAGTCAGTCCATTTCATTTTCCCGTTGATCTCTTCACTGGTGTAACCGGTGAGCTTGCTGAACTCCTTGTTAGTGAGTGATATGGTCATGTCTTCCTCAATAAACATCATACCAGTGCCGGTGTTTTGGAATATGGTCCGGTATCTTTCCTCTGAAGAGCTCAATGCGGAATACAATGAGGCGTTTTCGATAGATATGGCTATCTGACTGGCCATGAGTTCCAGAACACTTAGTTTTTCTGGCGTAAAGGCTCCGGCTAGCAGGTTGTTCTCCAGGTAAAGTACGGCGATCAAGCGGTTTTGTTTTACCACGGGCAGGCATAACAGAGAATGGGGCTGGTTGCGCCTAATATATGAATCGTTGGCATACAGGCTTTTTTCATGGGGATCGTTAATTATTAGTGACTCTCGGGTGTTTTTTACGTAATTAAGGATTGACCAGGGCATTTCATTGATTAGATGCTCACGCTTTTCCATCAATTCGACCCGGCCTTCATGGACTGCGGCCTGTGCAGCTATTCTCAGAAGATTATCCTGGTTGGTCAGGAGTATTCCTCGCTGCGCCCCGGCATTTTCGATAACGATATGCATCAGTTTATCTAATAAGGGTTCCAGCATCATCTCCTCGGAAATCGCGTGAGAGGACTTCAAAACCGCTGCCAGATCCAGGGGTGATAGGCTGATCGGGTGTATGGCCTGGGGCAGTTCCAGGATGCCGGTCGGGTAGCTGGTGACTGTGGCTGGGATCTGATCATATTTATCCATGTCCTTGACTTTGGTAATGGCTCCCCATCGTGAATAGCAGTTGCGGGCTTCCTTCAGGAAGGTCGCGCTCAAGACTAGGTTGCCGCTCTTATAGTGCAGCCTTCCCAATAGTTCCAGGGCCAACGCTTCCTCGTAAGCATATCCGTTTTGGTTGGCCAGTTCTACGGCTTGGAGGAAATGCTGGTGGGCTGACCAATCTTGTGATTTAATCCGGGCCAATTCGCCCTCGACCATGTGCCAGCGGTGCAGATGGTTCATTGGGGCATGATGGGCCCATTTTTTTAGCTTGGCCTGATTGCGCACAACCCTCCGGATAATACCGGTCCGTTCATCGGGAGGAGCATTATCATAGTATGCCAGCATAGCCAGCGAGTCATAGGCGTAAGAGTAGTAATGAAAATACTGGGCGGTGGCACTGAATACACGTTCCCGTACCTGATCAGCATATTCCCGGGCCCGGGCATAGTCATTAAAGATATAGGCGAGGAAAAGTTTATGAAAATATACCTGGAATATGCCGTAGGTATCATTGTTCGCCGCATGCAGCGGCAGCATTTTTTCCTCTTCGTAATAAGGCCCATTAAGCTTGGCGGGTTCTGGAGTGTCATGCAGCAAATTATTGATAGCCTGCCGGGTTATGGCTATATAAATCAGGCTGCCCTGTTGTTTTAATTGGGCGATGGTTTGAATATTATGTTCGATCAATTTGTTTACTTGCGACAGGGGCTCTCCCAGCAAGAACATATAGCGCGGATGGAGAGTCAGAGCACGGCCGGCGTATTCAAAATCACCGTTTTCTATACCTATACGCGAGGCTTCCAATAAGCCGGGCAGGCAGTCACGCAGATGCTGTTTGGAGTGTGTTGAAAAACCGTGCACCGCATAGATCGTTTTAGCTGCTGCTCTGCGGTCGGTGCTCCTTTCTTCCAGCAATTTTAATGCTAATTGGCCGAAACGATACCCTGTATCTATATCTCCATAACGAGCACATAAGATAAAGCCGTAGGTAGCAAAGGCGTAAGGCGATACGCTATGGTTGCCGTAGCGGAGGGATAGTTCTACCATGGCGCTGGCGTCCAGTGGCGTCAGCAGATCGTTCATAATGTAGAGAGCTGAGAATATGGCATTCATGATCTCTATCTGAGCGATACTAACCGGGTCAGTCATCTCCGGCAGATCAAGCAGGTCTTCTACCAGCTTGCCGCGCCAGCGTCCGGCAAAGATCCATTTAGTTCTAAGCACATGGATGTTGATATTTAGGCGGCGCGGTTTCTTGGGCATTTTCAAACCCAACAGCCCCAGGATTTCCAGGCCGGTTTTTACGGCCTTGTTTATACGGCCTTGGGCAATATAATAATCGATCCTGATCATATAAGCCATGACTTTGTCCAATTCGTTATGAGCGTTCCCGAGCACGCTATCGACCAGGGAGTTGGTTTCAACATATAATCCCAGGAGGTAAGCGGTTTCGGCGGCCTCTTCATATAGGTTCAGGGTTAGCTCGTATTGAGTGGCCCAACTATCCTGAACAAGCAATGCGATACCAGTCTGCAGATATTTATAAGCTGGTCCATAAGCAGTTGCAGCCTTGGCCTTTTGCCCGGCTAGCAGGTTAAAGTGGGCTAGGCGTACCTGGTCTTCCTGCTCGTTAATGAGATCCGCAGCTAGATTCAATTGATTGACAATGGCGAAGATATCCAGCTCAAGGTTATCAGGGGAGGTATTCTTCACCAGCATATTGCCGATCTGCAGGTGAATACGTTGGCTGAGTTCCGCCGGGAGCAGGTTATAGGCGGCCTGTTGGATACGATCATGCTGAAAACGGTAGACATTATCTCCATACTGTAGTACTAGCCCTTCCCGGATTGCCTCCTGCAGGGCCTGCTGTATCTGTTCATATCCGCTGCTGCTGGCCAGCATAAGGGTGCGCAGATCGAAAATACTGCCAATACAGGCTCCGATATGAAGTATTTGTTGGGTATCTTTACTCAGGGTACGCAGCCTGATCAGCATAAAGTCAACCACATTGTCGGTATAACCTATTTTCTTAATATCACCGATATTCCAGTTCCATCCGCTTGCCGCTTTGTCAAAGAATATGAGGTTTTCTGAATGTAGTGATTTGAGCAGTTGGATCATGAAAAATGGATTTCCTGCAGTTTTCTCAAAAAAGACCGCACTCAGGTCTGCCAAATCACCTTTGGCATGAGGCAAGGCATCGTTCAGGAAATTCCTTATATCAGTAATGTACAATGATCTGAGTTCAATGGAATGAAGCAGCTGATGGGAAATACTCCTGAGGTTGTCTATGGCGGTCCACAGCGGATGGTCCGGAGTCATTTCGTTATCCCGATATGAACCGATGAATAACAAAGGCGGAACTTCTGGTTTGCCGGTCAGGTACATCAAGAGTTGAAGGCTGGCCGTGTCTATCCACTGCATATCATCCAGGAACCAGACCAGTGGTCGGTCACTGCTGCCAAAGATACTTATAAACTGGCCAAAGGCCATATGGAAACGGTTTTGCGCCTGAGCCGGGGGCATCTGCATCACCGGCTTTTGCTTGCCGGTGATGATCTCCAACTGTGGGATCAGGTCGATTATTAATTGAATGTTAGCTCCCAGCGTACCCAGGATTCTCTCCCGCCATTCAGCCAGGACATCATCGCTTTCGCCCAATAGCTGTTGGACTAGTTCGGAGAAGGACTCGGTTATCGTGGAATAGGGAACTTCAGTGCTATATTGGCCGAATTTGCCTGAAATGAAGTACCCGTATCGTCCGGCTACCGCCGTATATAGCTCGCGGACCAGAGCAGTTTTGCCAATGCCGGAATAACCAGATATCATAACTACCTGTGGTATCTGTCTGTCAGTGACGACGTTAAAAGCGTGGAGCAATTTTTCAAAAGCAGTTTCGCGCCCGTACAGGCATTGGGGTATGAGCAGGGTATCGGATATATCTTGACTGGCGATCTGGATATCGCCGAACTCGCCATTAACCATCCATTGTTCCAAGCAAAATTCCAGATCATACAGTAATCCCTGAGAAGTCTGATATCTTTCCTGTGGCGATTTTGCGATAAGTTTCATTACTATTGACGAAAGGGACACCGGGATAGCCGGGTCAACTTCTGCCGGAGATTTCGGATATCGGGCGATATGGCTGTGGATCCATTCCAGGGGTTCGCAGGCATCAAAGGGGAGCCTGCCGGTTAGCATGATATAGAGGGTGATGCCGAGCGAATATAGATCACTGCGATAATCGAGTGCCTGGTTAAGGCGCCCGGTTTGTTCTGGTGAAACATAGGCCAGCGGGTGATAATTCCCTGAACTGAGGTCTGGTAAAAGGTTAGGGTTGGCTAGTATTACCAGGTCACTAACTTCGTTGATGATAATATGTTCAGGGTTCATGGAGCCATGAACTCCATAGGTCTGGTGATAGTTCTTCAGCGCAGCGGTGATATTACGGGCCAGTAATAAAAATCGCCGGGTAGTCATCGGCTGGCCATTAAGCTCCGCCCGTAGTAAGTGTTGACTGCCCGGTTGTTCGTTACCTGGGAGCCCAGGTGATCTCTGCATTTTAGCACCCCCGTCCCAATTATCTGAAACGATGGCAGCGGCCCATGCTGAGCTGCCAGAACGAAGTACAAAGAGAAAGGTTATAAAGCGGCGTCGGGATTGTCTCGTCTGATCTGGATGAATGCATCCTGGTGTTCCAGCATTATTTTTACCAGAGCCGGTTCAAATTGTTTACCGCTCTGACTGCTCACATATTCAAAGATATCGGTCAGTGGCCAGGCATCCTTGTATACCCGGCGGGTACCCAGGGCATCAAATACATCGGCCAGGGCTACTATCCGGCCAAAGGGATGGATCTCATCAGCCTGTAGACCGTTGGGATAACCGTTACCATCCCAGTGCTCGTGGTGCTGCAGGGCGATCAAAGCAGCTGCTTTGAGGATGGGTCGTACTGAGTTCTTCAGCATCTCATAGCCCAGTTGGGTATGGGTCTTAATTATCTCGAATTCCACGGGGTCCAGTATGCCGGGTTTGTTCAGAATAGTATCGGGAATGGCTATTTTTCCAATGTCATGGATAGGCGCAGCCATCCGCAGCAGATTGCTTTGATCGTAGGAAAAGCCGGACTTTTGGGCCAGCAGACGGGCATATTTGGACACCCGTTTAACGTGTTGGCCAGTCTCCAGTGAACGCGCCTCGGCTATCTCACCCAGAGTATATATGATCTCCTTCTGGGTATCTTCGATCTCCTGATTGAGATGGATATTGTCAAAGGCCGTCGAGATATTGGCAAAAAATATCTCGACAAGGATTTGGCTCCATTCATCAAGGGGGTGGGTCCCCTCCAAATAGATGATATTCTCCGAGCCTAATTTACTGCTGAAATAAATAATCATGGAGTTGGGCAGGTAGACGCTCTTCTTCTGGATAAAGGTGGTTAGCACCGAGTCGCGGAGACTTGGCGGAAGATGGTCGATGCTGCCGCCCTGCATCAAGGATTCGTAGCAGCCGGTAGCCGCCAGTATCCTAAAACTATTATGGTGTTCTTTGGCAACGGCAAAACCATGGGCCTGCCCATAAAAGGAATTCGGTGTAAAACGCAGGAGGGAGGTCAGCTGAGATAGGATTCCGGCAGCCAGCTTCCCCATAGAGTGGAGTTCATACAGGGTAGAAAGCGATTCAATTACCTGATGCAGACCACGGCGGTTAGAGTCAATAATGCTGAGATCGCGGTATGCCCGTAGTGAAGCCAGAATGGAGGTCATTAATTTTTGGGCAGTGAGTTCGGTTTTTTCCTTGTAATCGTTGATATCATAATCGGACATGACTGTTTGTTCGGGGGCTTGCCCAGGATGTCCGGTTCGCAGGATGATCCGTACCATGCTGTTGCCTAGCTCCCGGCGGATGAAACGGGCTAGTTCCAGACCGGCATTATCTTCTTCCATCACTACATCCAACAGCACTACCGCTATATCCAGGTTTTCCTCCAGAACGTTCTTGGCTTCCCGGGCGGAATAAGTACTTATAAGATTTACCGGGCGATCTTCGAAAGAAAAGCGGCGCAGGACCCACCGGGTCACCCGGTGTACTTCCTCATCATCGTCAACTATCAGGATCTTCCAGGCAGGGGGAAGATCTGATTCTTCCGGGGAGGGCGGGGATGACGATTCATTTTCCGAGCGAAACAAATAGCTATCAGCATGGTTCTGCATACCAACGAGCTCCTTTCCCAAGCGTGATGATGATTGCAAGCAGATAAGCCACCATAAAATAATTGTGCTGGTTATTTGGTTAGCATCGGGATAGTGCGGCGCGTTTCATTCCTGAACTAGCTGTGTTATTTGCTGCAAAAAATGCCGGTCATTTTTATATGAATTCAAAGACATGAAAAACCTGCCGAGAAAGGTATGGTATATTATAATACCCTTTTTTATACTATAACATAACATGGCACTATAATAGCCAAAAGGTTTTGAAGATTCGCATAATAATATTAAAAGCAGAGGGGTGATCCGGGCGGACCACCCCTCTGAATATAATCTTTACTGGGCTCCCTGCGGCATTTGCGGGATATTCGGCATGTTTACTCCCTGAGGCATCGGCGGCGCCTGTCCGCTCTGCAGCTGGCTCATATCCATGACCTGGACACCGGCGGGCAGCTGGAACAGCGCAGCATCCTGTGCACCGACTTTTATGTTTTTATACTCCATAACCAGCTTGTTCTGTTCCTGCTCAGCTTCCATCCGCACGGGCATACCGATATCTTTGGCGAGCCACATTTTGGTATCACCTTCCGGAGTAGTGGTAGTAACTACTACGCAATCGTAACCATCCATTTTTTCGTGGCCGACTATCTTGAAGTTGGCCAGGTCCTCGGCAGATTCCGCCCACTGGTTAGCCGCCTTTTCTTTAGGCTGGGGAGATTTCATGGCGGTGTTGGTAGCGGGATTGTACATATATGTATCGCTGCCGTTATACAGGATGATAGATTTCATACCCTGGGTGTCTATTTCCATTCTGAATTTCTGGTTGCTCATATAACATTTGGATACAGTCTTCATGTTGCCTTGCGGACCGGTGCTAGAGGTGTTCATATCATAAGAGACCCCTTCGATAGCGCTGGCTGATTTAAAAAGCTTTTGTAGTTCGTTGGTATCATCGCTGCTGGCTTTCTCACTAACCTGTGATTTATCCGCGCCGGAGGATTCACTGGTCTTATCTTTGGAACAACCGGCTAAGCTGAATAAAGCAAGCATCAAAAATACACTGGTCAGAATCGCGACGGTTTTTTTCACGGACAATTCCTCCTTTAATAATCATCGGAACAACACGGGTTCTGATACTACCCCCTTTCTGCCGAGAATTATCAAAATCATGCAGGCATATATCGTTATGGTTATTTTAACCCCAGCGCCGGGCCAAGCACAACATAGGGATTCAGTAGCATAACTTGCTATGGTGTCGTCCTAAGTTACCCGGACTCATATTTATTGTGGTTTGTGCTGTTACCGAAATTATTCTTGGTGTCTACTTATTTTCCACTCTATATCCACTTTCTCTTGCTAGGGTAAAACAGGAGGTGGAAATGATGAGTTGTAAGGTCGAAAGCATACATAAGCCCATAGCCGTGATAAGACCGGTATATTCGGAAAACGGCGATGGGTGTGAAATCATAACTGACCATGGTGAGAGCTATTATGATAGGCGAAGTATTAAATCAGTTAAGAAAGCCCTGGCTCGCGCCCATAGCCTGGACCTCAAGGCGCAGAGCGCTACGGTTGCGCGGATGCTGGGCCGCGGCGGGGTGCTGCCCTTTTATCTGGATAAGGGGATGATATACGTTCCTTTTAAGATGCGCAGAGCACTGGCGTCTGGTGACTATTGTTATGGATATGTCCGTCAGGATCAGTTGGTAGATATCAGTACCAGAGAGAATACACCTTGTATCAGCCTGCAGAATGGCCGCGTTTTGGAACTAGTCTCTACCCTGGCTGGCGCCCGCCTGAACCTGGAGGCGGCACGACGCTTGACTATACTGCTGACGCCGCCGGTTGATGAGGAGGAAAGGGTTATTCAGGCTATAAAAATGATATTGGAGTGGCTGAAAAAATAAAGCATGCCGGGGTTTGACAAGCTGATGGTTTATAATATTATATAAACTGTTGAATAATTCAGGTCCAGGCTGCAAGTACTTTTTGGGGGTATATGCTTGTTTTCTTTGCGCAATAGGAAGGGTGAATACTCAACTCTCTTCTTGATCATTGCTTGTTTGTTTGTCACTTGTCTCTTGATTTCCAACATCATTGCCGGCAAGCTGATCAACGTTCACGGTTTGATTCTGCCGGCGGCGGTTATACTTTTTCCGATTACCTATATCTTTGGTGATGTCATGACTGAAGTCTACGGCTTCAAAAGAGCCCGGCTGGTCATCTGGATAGGTTTTGCCTGTAACCTGCTCATGGCGTTAGTATTCCTGGCCGTCATTGCTTTGCCTGGTCCTGCTTTTTGGACAGGACAGAATGCCTATGCCAGCGTACTGGGTATGACCCCCAGGATCGTAGCTGCTTCCCTTCTGGGCTATTTCTTGGGCGAATGGAGTAACGCAGCAATACTATCCCGCATGAAGCTGGTAACGGAAGGCCGATGGCTGTGGACCCGCACCATATCTTCTACCATAGTGGGAGAGGGCCTGGATACCGTGATATTTATCGGTATCGCTTTCGGGGGCATGCTTCCGCTGCCGGTACTGGGGCAGATGATGCTGGCTCAATACCTCTGGAAGGTTAGTTATGAGATACTGCTGACTCCGCTGACCTATTATATAGTCGGCAAACTCAAAGAAAAAGAAGATATGGACATCTTCGATAACAATATCACTTATAATCCTTTTAAAAGCTGATAAGGCATCGCCTAAACATATTTGACAAGCTGAGGCCTGGGATTTCCCAGGCCTATTAATGTTTCTGTTTCGACAATATTTTTACTTGTCTTATGCGAACATATGTTCTATCATAAACGGCAACAGGAATTGAAATGAGGTGGAGATATGTTGTGCCGGGAAATACATAGTCTGCAGGTGGAAGGAGGAATCCTCGACGGCTGCCGGGCTGATTTTAAACCGGGTCTGAACTGCATTATCGGCGCGCGGGGTACCGGTAAGAGCACCTTGCTCAAATTATTATGTTTTGGCCTGGGCTCCCTGCCAGCAGCAGCTCAGGAGCGGGAGCAGTTTCTCAAGGATATCACGGCCATCCTTGGCTCTGGACGAACCAGTCTGGAATTCTCCAATGAGTTTGGGCATCGCCGTAAAATAGTCCGCAGCCCGGGGCGCTTTCCCCGCTTGTACGATGAATCAGGTCAGCTTCTGCAGGAGGGACGGGATCTGGTTATCCGGCTGGAGGCCTTCACTCAGGGGGAGTTGGAAGGGATGCTCCCCAAGGAGCCGGGCAATGCCCTGATTTTCCTGGACGGCATGATAGAAGGCCTGGATGATTTAAAACAAAGCCTGCAGGAAAACCTGCTGCATCGCCAGCAGATACAGGCACGTTACGAGTCAGCCCGGGCCTTGCAAGAAGAACAACGGAGCCGCCTGGAACGGAAAAGAATCCTGATGAATGAACTGCGGACTCTGGATCTGGGTGAACCCGAGCAAAGACAGGCGGCACTGATCCAGGAGAAGGGCCTGGTTGAAGCAGTGGAAAAACAATGGAGGCAACGCATGCAAATGCTAAGCTCCTTTGTTTGGAACCCCCGTTGTCAGGCCGAAGAGAGCACTTACCTGAACTTCGAGCTGTTGGAAGAGATGGATGCTCTGTTCGAGCAATACCGTGAAGGGGTGGGGCAGCTTCTGCATCAGGCGGCGGTTCAGGCGGGGGAAGGGCTGGAACGGTGGATGGAGGCCAGAGCCAGGCTTGAAGCCAGGCATGAAGAACAGGAAGAGGAACTGCGGGATAATTTGCGCCGCCATGGATTCCAGGCTGCCGAACAACTACAGGTGGAAAAGAGAAGGCTCCTGGAGGAATTGGCGGCATTGCAGGGTTGTGAGGAGGAGTCGCGGGAAGCAGCCCGATTATGCCAGCAGCTGCGGGAGCGCAAAAGTCTAATGGTGATCGAAGCCAGAAGTATTGAGGATGCCATTGCCAGCCGTCGCTGCCGTCTGGCCGACCAGCTCAATCTCACGCTGGCTGCTAATCCGCTGGTACAATATCAGCGCCGGGTGAACCGTGACGAGTATATAGAATTTTTGAGTTCGCGATTGAAAGGAACGGTCAAACGTGCTTTGCTGGAGCGGATCGCAACCATGGTCAAACCCGAGCAGCTGTGGCAGTTGGCAGAGGACCATGCTTATGAAGTGCTGGCGGACCTGGTACATTGCTGGCAGGAGGAAGCCATGCAGGTGTTATTGCTCCTGGGGGCCGGAGGTGACGCTGGGCGTCTCACCGAAATCGAGGTGAAGGATGATCTAAAAATCTATTATCAACCACCTAATGGCATGGAACCGCTGGAAGCAGGACGCCTGTCTCCGGGATTACAATGTTCTCTGTTGCTGCCCATGATCTTGATGGCCAGGTCTCAAGTCCTGATCGGCGATCAATTCGAAGATAACCTGGATAACGCCTGTATAAATCAATTGATAATCTCCCGTATTTTGAAAATGGGTGACCGCCGGCAGCTTATCTTAGCTACCCATAATCCAAACATTGTAGTTGGCGGATCGGCCGGGCAGGTAATCGTGATGAAATCCTCCGGACGCCACTGCCGGGTGGAAGCCCAGGGAGGACTCTCTGAGGCCAGGGTAAGGGAAGAGATCATAACCACCCTGGAGGGTGGGCGAGAGGCCTTTGGGCGGCGTGCTGCTTATCTGGGGGTGGTTTAATGGGTAGTATTTTTCCATATTTGCCCCGGATGAAGCACATATTGGAGAATTTCGAAGATTATGATGAGGAAAGACAGCAATTTATTGAAAGGCAGCTGGAAGATATCATGTCCCATCCCGTGACAGGCCGCCTGGTGCGGGAATACCTGGGGAAAGAAGTCTCGGCTTGGCTGCCGGTCGCAGGACATGAGATATTGGTACGGTTTTGTGATTGGCTGGAAGGCAGCCCGGTTTCCCGGCCAACTCTAGTTACAGCTACCGAGGATATAGATTATAGCCAGGAGAAATCTGATCAGGCCGCATGGTGCGTGCAAGAGCCGGCGCACGCTAATAGCTTTCCTCTGCTGGATCTGGAACAGGCCTTGATCCTGCGGGAAGGATGCCGGATACCATTGACTCCTGTAGAAAATGCTATCATGAGCCTGCTTTACTCAGCCCGGGGCAGAGTGGTCACTCATCGCCACTTTGAAGAATGGGCGCTGGATGGCGGCAACGGGTGCGCTTGTTACGAGCCCAAACACCATATACGCCATTTACGGGATAAACTAGGTGATGACCCGAGAAAACCAGAACTTATCAGCAACCGCCGGGGTATTGGTTATAGCCTCAGCCCGCTGGTGAGAGCGATAAACACTTAAAAACGGCAATAGCTTTGCTTTCTTATTGAACCCATTATAAACTGACATATCGATTGTAAGTGGTCATTCTGCTGTTGTATATTATAATAAGTTGAGTTCTGTAAAAATTAGGTCAACCCAGAGGAGAATTTATGACACTGCGATACAAACAGTTGAGAAAATGGGGGTTTGTGGGTTGAAAGCAATGATTATGGCTGCAGGGGTTGGTTCGAGATTAATGCCGCTGACCCTGGATATTCCAAAACCGATGGTGCCCATGGCCAATCGTCCCTTGATGGAGATTATAGTAGATCTGCTGGCTGAACATGGAATTAGTGAAATGATCGCTAACCTTCATTATCATGCTGATGCTATTGAGGATTATTTCGGGGATGGCAAGCGATTTGGGGTTTCCATGTCTTATTCACCGGAAAAGGAATTGATGGGTACTGCTGGCGGAGTAAAGCTTTGCGAATGGTTTTTGGATGACACCTTTATCATTGTTAGCGGAGACGCTTTGACCGATATCGATCTAAGTGCCCTGGTGGCAGAACATCGCGCCCAAGGCGCCCTGGCTACTATAGCCCTGAAAGAAGTCCGGGAAGTAGAACAATTCGGCGTGGTAGTTTGTGATGAAAAGGGGCGAATAGAGAGATTCCAGGAAAAGCCCCGACCCGAAGAAGCGCTCAGTAATCTGGCTAATACTGGTATCTACGTATTTGAGCCGGAGATTTTTAAATACATACCCGCTAAACAGTTTTATGATTTTGGTAAACAAGTGTTTCCTCAACTGGTCAAGCTAGGAGCGCCTTTTTATGGTGCATGCATCGATAGCTACTGGTGCGATATCGGCAGTTTGGGCACCTACCACCAGGCCCATATGGATATACTAAGTGGTAAGTTAGGCGTAGAGCCCAGCGGCGATGTACTGCGTACTGCCAGCGGCGATCTCGTGTTGCTAGGTGAAGATGTGAGCATTGGCGATGACGTCTCATTTTCCGGACAGGTAGTGATAGGACCGGGTTGTTCACTGGAGGGGAATATCCGGGTTGAAAACTCGGTATTATGGGAGAATGTTCAGGTCGCCTCCGGCACCGTTATCAAGAATGCCCTGATCGGCTCAGACTGTCATCTGGGAAGTCAGGTAAGGGTTGAAGCTGGGTCGGCCATCGCCAGTGGATGTTACTTGGAGCAGGGGGTAGCGGTAGCCAAGAATACCAGGGTCTTCCGTTCGCGTGATGGTGTTATGAAGTTGGATCAGGGATAACCTTAACCAGCAACAAAAAGCCCACTGGGTAAAAGTACGCCAGTACCTTTACCCAGTGGGCTTTTATAGTATCACTTATTCGGCCAACATAGTGGCCAGATTTTTATCCATTTCCTTCATGTCTAGCTGCTTTATTTCTGCCAGGCTTTCCTTGACGATAGGTGTAGTCTGGAAAAGGCGTAAACGCTTGGTTTCTTTATCCATTATGGCCGCTTCCATACCGAGTTCTTTCCCGTCCTTGAGTACCTTATAGACCACTATTGCAGTAGATTCTCCCTTACGTGTATACTCGGGCATAACTTCTATTGATAAACCCTCATAATTTGCTGTGTCAGCATTTTGTTCCATAATGAGAGCGATGTCCTTCTCGATCTCCCTGCGTTCAGCTACCAGGGTTGCCGGGGACAGGTTTCCGTACTGGGGCAATGCCTGCGCGGCCAGGAAAACACTGGTATGCTCGCTGACAGTCTTAAAATCGCCGGCAAAATATGCGTCATAATAGGCGTTTACCACCTTTTCAGGATTGGCATACATCACAAATGCTGCAAAATAATACATACCGGCCAGAATGGCTATCATGAGAAAGTAGAGTACTGCCGGTACTCCGTAGGAGACTTTCTTTTCGGTTGCCAGATCTGAACTCAAGTTAATATACCTCCATTTCATCTGCACTATTTCAAATTCCTGATTCATGTTGAATTGTAACAGATACACAGTAGATTAACAATGAAAATGGTAGTGAACAAGCCATGATATTACGTTTACTTATTATGGGAAGAGCCGTTATTACATTGACGTAGTAGCTGAATTCTGCTAAGATTATTGCGGATAATAAGGTGATTAGACCCGAAAAAATGGGAGGAATAGATATGTCTAAAAAATCCGTAGCATACAAGGGTTCATCCAACTATATAGTGGCTGATGAGTTGAGAAATGCTGTCAACATAGCCATCGCCCTGCAGAAACCTCTGCTGATCAAGGGCGAACCGGGAACGGGTAAAACTATGCTGGCGCAGAGCATAGCAGATTCTCTGGATATGGATCTGATTATATGGAACATCAAGTCCACTACCAAAGCCCAGGAAGGCTTGTATGTCTATGATACCGTACAAAGACTGTATGATAGCCAGTTTGGCGAAGCGAATGTGTCTGATATCAAGCAGTACATCAAGCTGGGCAAGCTGGGGGAATCATTCCTGGCGGATGAGCAGGTGGTTCTGCTCATCGACGAGATCGACAAGGCTGACCTGGAGTTCCCCAACGACCTCTTATGGGAATTGGACCAGATGAGTTTTTATATCCCTGAGACCAAGGAGACGATCAAGGCTAAGAAACGGCCGATAGTAATTATAACCAGCAACGCGGAGAAAGAACTCCCCGATGCTTTCCTGCGCCGCTGTATTTTCCACTACATCGCTTTTCCTGACCCGGAAGGCATGGAGCAGATCGTTAAGGTGCATCATCCCAGCCTGGATAAGCGCCTGATGGAGCAGGCCATGGAAACCTTTTACACCCTGCGCAATGTTCCTAATATTCAGAAGAAGCCCAGCACCAGTGAATTGATCGACTGGCTGCAGGCCTTGGTGGTCGGGGGCATCAATCCCAATCGCATCAAACAGGAAATGCCTTTCCTGGGTGTGCTGCTGAAGAAGAACGAGGACCTGGATACACTCTTGAACCAGCTGCATGGCAAGGCCCAGAACCGTGGCGGTCAGCAGGTCAACAACCTGAACCGTTATTACAGATAAACTAATTTTGAATTCACAATTTTGAATTTTTAATTAAGGGTGGAAAGCTATAGCTTTCCTTCCTTGGCTAAAAGGCCTAAACCTGCAGGCGGATTTGTGGTTATGCGGAGAAACGCTGAGTAATTCATAATTAAAAATTAGAAATTTAAAATTCGACCAAAGGGAGCTTATATGTTTACTGACTTTTTTTATACATTGAAAAACTTCGGGGTGCCGGTCACCTTTAATGAATGGCAGACCCTGCTGGATGCTTTGGAGGCAGGAATGGCCGGTTCGAGTCTTACCGGCTTTTACTATCTGTCCCGGGCCTTACTCATCAAGACAGAAGCTCATTATGACCGTTTTGATATGGCTTTTGCCAATTACTTTGGTGGTATCGAGACTCCGGAAGGCCTGCCTGACAAGATATGGGAGTGGCTTGATAAGGAGTTGCCCCAGATTGAGATAACGGATGAGATGCGGCGGAATCATCACCAATTGGATCTGGAAGAGATGAAACGCATGCTGGCCGAGCGTCTGGCTGAACAGATGGAAGAGCATCACGGCGGCAATCGCTGGGTAGGAACCGGCGGCACATCACCCTTCGGACATTCCGGTTATCACCCGGGAGGTATCCGTGTGGGCGGTCAGTCCCGCAATCAATCGGCGGTGAAAGTGGCTGGCATGAGACGCTTCCAGGAGTTTCGCACCGATGAGACACTGGGAGTGCGGCAGTTCCAGGTTGCCTTGCGCAAGCTGCGGCAGTTTACCACCCGCCTGGACGGAGCCCGTACTGAGTTGGACCTGGATGCCACCGTCAATAAGACCTGTGATAACGCGGGAAGACTTGAGCTTATCTGGGAACGCCCGCGAGAAAACGGCATCAAGGTGCTGCTGCTCATGGACGCCGGAGGATCCATGCTCTCTTACAGTCGTCTCTGTAACCAGCTATTTACCGCGGTTAATCGTTCCAATCATTTTAAAGATCTCAAGGTTTTCTATTTTCATAATTGCATCTATGATTGGCTCTATCACAGCTCAGCCTGTGTGCAGAACGATTATACCGATACCGAATATGTACTCAGAACCTACAGCCCGGATTACCGGGTACTGCTGGTGGGGGACGCTAGTATGGCTCCCTATGAGCTGCTCAAGGTCGGTGGGGTAATCGACTGGGATCTCTATAACGACAAGCCCGGTATAGATTGGCTCCGCCAGATCCGCCAGCATTTCGAGTACTCGGTATGGCTGAACCCGGTGCGGCGGGATTACTGGGACTGGATGGAGGGTTCATATACTCTGAAGACCATAGCCTCGGTTTTCCCCATGCATGAGATGACCATTGATGGTCTGGAACAAGCCATAAAGGGACTTAAGACCAAGCAGGCAGTCCAGGCCATATAAAGGTGTGGGTACAGTAAAAATACTTAGAAGTGTATTTTGCCATACACTTTTTAATACCAAATAGTCTCCAAATATCCGCTTATTCTACAAAAAAATGTTCATTTCTTTTTCAATATGCTATATTCATACTATATCAAGTAAACCGCCAAATCGGTTTTAGCTTACCTACTCGACCGAAAAAGGTTGTCTTCTGAGGCCCTAAGATATCACAGTATGTATCGTAGCCAACGATTCAGGATTGTATAGACCGCAGGGCACACAAAGTGATTTGTAAATCCCGTTTAATAAGACTGATATTTAAGACCTTCATTTCCAGTTAGATTCAGAGCCATAACACATTATTATGTGGGGTGTTGAACAGATGAGAAGTGGATCTTATGACGAAAAGAATAATGGCATGCAGGTTTTGCTGGTGGAAGATGCTGCTGATCAAGGCTTATTGGTCTGTCGCATCCTTGCTCGCGAATGCGGGCTGACCTGCCATCAGGTTTTCACTTGTGCGGAGGCTTTAGATTGGCTGCGGTATAATAGCGCCGACCTTATATTATTGGATTATAATCTCTCCAATTGTACCGCAATGGAATTGTTGGAGGCCATTGAGCGGGAGAATGGACAGACCCCTCCCTTCATTGTGACCACCGGGTATGGCGACGAGATACTGGCGGTCAATATGATGAAACGGGGAGCCCGTGACTACCTGATAAAGCATGACAACTTCCTGCAGGAGCTGCCGGCAGCTATTAACCGGGTACTGGCCGATATCGTTCTGGAGCGCCAGCATGATGCTTCGCGGCGGGAGATACGCGAAAAGGAGATCAGATATTTTCAGTTCTTCCAAAGCTCCAAGTCCATCATGCTGATGATCGATCCCCAAAACGGCAAGATCATGGACGCTAACGAGGCTGCCTGTGTTTTCTACGGTTATTCCTACCGCCGTCTGACCACCATGAGGATTACAACTATTAGTCAGGATCCTTTCGAGGAGGTTATGGACGTTATTCGAAAGGCCGAAAATGAGCAGAATCATTTTGAGACCCGCCACAAACTGGCCAGCGGTGAGATATGCCATGTGGAGATCTTCAGCAGCCCAATTGATTTCGAAAACAAGCGCTACCTGTTTGCCATTATCCACGATATAACTAAACGCAAACAGGCCCAAGAGGCGTTGAAATATTCAGAGAATCTGTATCGGACCATTTTTGAGGCTACTGGTACTGCCTCTATGATTATTGATGAAGATACCACCATATTGCTAGCCAATAATGAATTCCAGAAGCTCTCCGGCTACAGCCGGGAGGAGATCGAGCATAAGATGAGTTGGACCAGCTTTGTTGTCCCCGAGGACCTGGAACGCATGCTCAAATACCACCGGGAAAGACGGGTTGATCAGCTGGGAGTGCCTATCAAGTATGAATTTCGTTTCCTCAACCGCAGCGGTCAGGTATTTACCTGCATAAATACCATCGGTATGGTCCCGGGGTCCAAGCGCAGCATCGCTTCGGTCATGGATATAAGCGAGAGAAAAATGCTGGAGAACCAGCTGCGCATCTTGGCAACGACTGACCCGCTGACCGGTGCATATAACCGGCGTACCTTTTTCGAAATGGGCGGGATCGAATTCAATAGGTCCAAGCGCTATGAAAATGCACTATCTGTTTTGATGATGGACATAGACCATTTTAAACTGGTCAATGACAATTATGGGCATAATGTTGGGGATATCACCCTTTCCACCCTGGTGGCTAATTGCATGAGTATCCTGCGTGCTATTGACATATTAGGCCGGGTAGGGGGAGAAGAGTTTTCTGTCATTTTGCCCCATACCTCGGGACAGGAAGCCATGTTGGTGGCGGAAAGGCTGCGCCAAGTGATAGAAAAGAGCATCATGGAAACCGATAACGCAGTTTTCTTCATTACCGTAAGTATTGGCGTAGCTGAGATAAGGCCGGAAGATATAACCGTAGATGACATCCTCAAGCGAGCGGATCATGCTTTGTATCAGGCTAAAAACAAAGGGCGCAACCGGGTCGAGTTAGACTAAGTGAAACTTTTCACATATAATTATTTTATTTGCGTAACTTATGAAATAGAAATATAATAGAAATAGATTTATTACTTTCACTTAAAGTTTAGGTACGGAGTAATTAAAGGGGAGGAAAGGGTTAATGGATTTTTCGTTAAGCAAAGAGCAACTTATGATCCAGGGAATGGCCAAAGAATTTGCGGAGAAGTACATTGAACCGGTAGCGGAACAGATCGATCGGGAGAACAAGATACCGGATAATATTCTGAAAGGTTTGGCCGAATTGGACCTGTTCGGTATCCCATATGATGAGGCTTACGGCGGAGCCGACGGCGGCTATGACGGCTATGTACTGGCCATGGAACAGATCGGCAAGGCATCAGGTGGAGTGGCTATGACCATCTCGGCACACAGTCTTGCCCTGAGTGCTATTTCCTTCTTCGGTACCGAAGAGCTAAAGAAAAAGTATATGACTCCTAGCTGTAAAGGTGAGCACATTGCCTCTTTTGCTTTCACCGAACCAGCCACCGGATCAGACCCCAAATCGCTGACCACCACTGCCAAAAAGGTAGGCAATGAATATGTCATCAACGGAACTAAGCGTTTTATCTCCAATGCGAACTGGCCCGGCGTGATCGTAGTCTTTGCGATTGACGACCAGACCAATAAGCCTTCTGCTTTCCTGATAGATAAACTCTGTGAAGGATATTCCATATCAGAACCCTGGGACAAGATTGGCATGCACGGCGGAATGCTGCTGGATGTATATTTGAACGATGTCAAGGTGCCGCTAGAAAACATGCTGGGCGGTCCCTCCATGGGTTATCCCATTCTGCAGTGCGGCATCTCTTTCGGCAAGGTGGGCGTAAGCTCCACGGCACTCGGCGGTACACTGGCAGCCTACGAAGAAGCGATGAAGTATGCCACTGAAAAGATGCACCGTGATGCCCCCATTGCCAAGTTCCAGGCTATGCAGCTCAGATTGGCTGACCTGGCCATTAAATATGAGACTGCCCGCTGGATGACTTACCGGCTGGGCTGGCTGGCTAACAATGTCAAGGACCCGCGGGCCTTTGCCAGAGACGCCGCACTGACCAAGACCTTTGTCTGCGATAACATGGTGGACTGTGCCCGCATCGCCATGGATGTTCACGGCTCCTATGGCCTGATGAACGATTACAAGATATCGAGAATTTGGAAAGATTCCATTATCGGTCCCCAGATCGAGGGTGTGGCTGATATGCAAAAGATGATCGTGGCTGGAGTTAACCTGGCCGAGAGGAAGTAATCATTTAATCAATACGGGGAACCCCTGTGGTTCCCCTTTTTTGTAGAAACGAGGTGTTCAGCTGGTGGAAAAGTTCGATGTAATCATAGTGGGTGGAGGGCTGGCTGGATTAGCAGCCGCCTATACCCTGGCTCAGCAGGAGCTGGAAGTGCTGGTTCTGGAAAAGGGAGACTATCCCGGAGCCAAGAATGTGACCGGCGGCAGGATCTATGTCAGCCCGGTGCGCGACTTGTTCCCCGATCTTTGGGCCAAGGCTCCGTTGGAGCGCTTTATCGCCCATGAAGGGGTCACCATGATGGCCAAAGAACGCTCAGTGTCTATTGCCTATCACGGGCAGGAACTGCTGGAAGAGCCTTATCAGAGTTACAGCATTCTTCGGGCCAAATTTGACCGCTGGTTTGCAAAACAGGCCGAACGCAAAGGGGCCATGCTGGTCACCAAGAGTCGAGTAGATGAGGTTATCATAGAAGACGGCAAGGTGTGTGGTGTCTGGGCCGGAGGTGACGAACTTCGGGCTGATGTGGTCATCGCCTGTGACGGAGTTCTTTCCCTGACCGCTGAAAAAGCTGGTCTGCGCAAACCGGGCAATCCTCACGATTTTGCCGTAGGCTTCAAAGAAGTCATCGAATTGCCGGCGGAGACCATTGAGAATCGCTTCAATCTGACTGATAATGAAGGTGCTGCTCACATGTTCATGGGTGAGGTGACCCGGGGCAAGTTTGGCGGCGGCTTCCTCTATACCAACAAGGAAAGTCTCAGCCTGGGCATTGTGGTAGGCATCAAGGACCTCATGGAGGATCAGCCGGCTATAGAAGCCCCGGTGCTGCTGGATGAATTTAAGCAAAGACCAGAGATCGCTGCCTTAATCCGCGGCGGGGAGACGGTAGAATACTCGGCCCATGTCATACCGGAGGGCGGGCTTAATGCCTTGACCAAGCTGACCGGCAACGGTATAGTGGTCGCCGGAGACGCAGCTGGTTTTTCGATGAATATAGGCGTAACGGTCAGGGGCATGGAATACGCGCTGGCCAGCGGTTATTATGCCGCCCAGGCCGTTCTCAAGGCTAGGGAAGCGGAAGACTACAGCGCAGGCAGCCTGGCCGTCTACGAGCAGTTGTTGAAGGACAGTTTTGTCATGAAGGACTTCAACAGTTTCAGGAACGCTCCGGAAGCCTTGGAGAACCCGCGTTTGTTCACCCATTATCCCGAGCTCTTAGGCAATGTCATGCGGGATATGTACCATATGCCGGCCGGTCCCAAAGACCGCCTGTATCCCACGGTCATGAAATACATGAAGTTTAATGATCTCTTGAAGATGTTTGGCGACTTTAGGAAGGTGAAAAAGATATGAGCGATATCATGGGCCTGAAGGCCAAGCTGGGATTGGATGTTTTCAAGCACGATAACGAGCCGCATATTAAAATCAAACCGGGTATGGAGCGTGATCCCCGTCTGAAGAGGGCTGTACTGGTTTGTCCGGCTGGACTCTATTCACTCAATGCTGAAGGTGAGGTTGAGCTGACTATCGATGGCTGCCTGGAATGCGGCACCTGCCGGATCGCCTGCGGAGTTGAGGTACTGGACTGGAACTATCCCACCGGCGGCGCCGGAGTGCAGTTCCGTTTCGGTTAGGACGAGGGATTAATTAACCACAGATACACACAGATGCCTTGTGGCAGACACGGATGAACACCGATTATTTTTAATAATGGTATGGCATAAATTAAAATTTAAAAATTAAGAATTAAAAATTTCAACCGAGGGGGGTATAGTGGATGAATATTGTGGTAGCGATGAAGCAGGTACCGGATCTGCAGCAGGTTCGCATCCGGAATCGCGAACCGGTTTTCACCGATGTGCCACTGGTGCTGGGTAATATCGATAAGAATGCCCTGGAAGCAGCAGTAGCCATCAAGGAGAGTGGGGACGCTAATGTAATAGCGCTGTCCGCAGGTAATGAGGATGTAGAGGACACAATCAAGGAAGCTCTGGCGGCAGGCGCCGACGAGGCTTTCCTGGTCCTGGATGATAAACTGAATGGAGCCGAGAGCGGGGTCGTTGCCCAAGTCCTGGCTGCAGCCGTAAAGAAGATCGATGATGTCGGTCTGATCCTGTTTGGTGAGGGCTCCGGCGACAACTATTCAGGGCAGGTAGGTTCCCGCGTAGCTGAATTACTGGGTCTGCCCCAGGTTGCCTATGCCAGTGCTCTTGAACTTAAGGGAGACAAGGCGCTAGTCACCCGTTCCCTGGAGGATTGCACAGAAATCGTGGAAGTGACCCTTCCCGCCGTAGTAACGGTATTATCTGATATAAATGAAGCCCGCATTCCTTCGGTAACCCAGATCCTCAAAGCCGGCAAGAAGCCGAAAGAGGTCCTGGAACTGGATGAAGTAGGGGTGAAGATCCCGCCAGCAGCATCGGTGGTAACCGTATCCAATCTGGCTCCGGAGACCGAGCGCAAACGCATCGTCGTCAAATCCGTGGCGGAACTGATACAGTCTCTGACCACTGAAGGCGTAATAGGGAGGTAGGTGAAAACGATGGCAACATTCATGATATACAGCAGTAAAGAAAAGCAAGCCCTGGAACTGATCACTGCGGCTAAATCTGTCGGCGCGGCAGCCGTAAAGGCAGTTTGCATCAATGACGAGGCCCAGGCCAACGCCCTGGCAGCAGCCGGCGCCGAGGTTTTACTGATAAATAATGATGCTATCTCCCTGGCTGATGTGGCCGCAGTGGCTTCGGCTCTGGGACAGGTAGCAGCCCAACTGGGAGCCGACACTATTCTGTTATCTTCCGACCGTCGGGGCAAGGAAGCAGCCGGTCGCCTGGCCGCTATACTGGATGCCGGATGTCTCACCGACATCAGCGCCATCAAGGCTAACGGAGACAAGATCGAATGCCAGCGCAATGCATTGGGCGGTGCCACCGTGGCCACCCAATACATCGCTTCTGATAAGAAGATAATCGCCATTCGGCCCAAGACCTTTGATGCTCCCGGAGCAGGTTCCGGCAGTGTGAATGCCATGACAGTAGATGTCAAGGCTTCTGCGGTCAAGCTTATTGAAACCAAGACCCGGGGCGGCGATTCCGTAGACATCGAAGCCGCTGAAGCCCTGGTGGTGGTAGGACAGGGTCTGAACAGCAAGGATGACCTGCCGGCGGTAGAAGCCCTGGCGAAGAAACTTGGCGGTGAAGTAGCTTGTTCCAAGCCGGTAGCCACCGATAAGAAATGGCTGTCCGAGGAGCGCATCGTCGGCCTCTCCGGCAAGAAATGCAAACCGGAACTGGCTATCATACTGGGCATCTCCGGTCAGGTCCAGTTCACCGTGGGTATCCGCGACGCCAAAGTGATCGTAGCCGTCAACAGTGACGAGAACGCTACCATCAACGGCATGGCCGATTACATCCTGACCGCAGATATGCATGATGTGATCAAGGAGATGAACTCCAGCCTGTAAAATCTATAAAAATTGCATCCAGAACCCGGGGCCAAGCCCCGGGTTTTCTTATGGGAAAAACCAGATCAACCAAAAGAGGAAAATAAAACACATGAAGAATATTCAAGCAAGGCATAGGGACCGGCCCTATGCCTTGTCTGTGTGCTGCACCTACGTAACGGGACTACTGCTTCTGTTTGGCCAGGTTCTCTTTATATATACGTTTTTCTTCGTACATTCGGCTATCGGCCAGGCTCACCAAGTCCTCTGCTGTGACTGGGTTATCGGTTTCGATCTGAGCAGTGCCGTGGCTGATGGAAACTATATAAGGCTTTCTATTTTGCCGGTTATATTCCTGGAGTTCTTCGTCGATACGCCCGTAGATGGCTTCGGCATCGGCTCGTCCGCACTGGGGGAAGATGATAAGGAACTCGTCGCCGCCCATGCGGCAGACCGTATCCATATCACGTATATTCGCTTTCATGGCCTGAGTGACCAGCATGATATAGGCATCGCCTTCGGCATGACCGAAGTGGTCATTAACCCCCTTTAAATCATTCAGGTCGACGAAGCATACCGTGAGCTGGGCATTGTTGCGCTTGCATAGCTGCAATTGGGTCTCCAATACAGCCAGACCTGTACGTCGGTTTAAAACCCCGGTCATGACATCGGTGGCGGCATAGAGCCTCAGTTGTTCTTCCGCCAGTTTATGATGGGTAATATCACGAGCGAAGCCGCTGATTCCAGTAATTTGTCCCTGATTAGTGATGGACTGCAGGGTAATATCCAGGTATAAGTGTCGGTGGCCCGCCTGATATGCTTGTTCTTCATTTACCATATTTCCTGCTAAGGCCCTCTGATACAGGTCTTCCCAGGTCCTGCGATCGGGGGGCGGCAGCAATTCCAGGATACGCTGGCCCACCTCCAGGTTCACCTGATAGAAATCCTTAAAGAAAGTCTTTATACTCTGGTTGGCCGCGATGATCCGCAGGTTCTTGTCCAAGGCCCAAATCAGGTCGCTAGTGTTGTTTATCAAAGCCTGCAGATTAGCCTGTGATTCGCGTAGAGCTGACTCCCAGCGTCGGCGTTGTATGGCCAGGGAAAAGAACTTAGCAATTCTCTCGGCTCCGTCCACATCCAGATCGGAGTAAGCGCGTCTGGAATTGGCTAATAAAACAAGTCCGGCTATCTCCGCGCCGATAACCACGGGAACGGAGACGATGTTGCATATGGGTACATAATCAGCGGGCAGCTCTCGCCAAACCGGGTGTTTATCCGGATCATTTGATAGCAGCGGTGCGTTGAATTTAACCGAATAACCCAGCAAACCATCATAAACATCCTTGTCGTGGTTAGGGCAGATAGTAAGTTTATCCCCGTCAATCAGGGTTGCCAAGGGGATGGAATTGTTGAGGTCCTGAGCCTGAGCTACTATACAGCCGTTCGGGTTGATGGTGGCGATCATTCCGTTCTGGCTTCCGCTTATTATCTTACAGCAGTGCAGAATAAGATGGGAGATTACTTCTATGCTGGCATCAGGCTGTACCAGAGGTTCGTAGAGCTGAGCCAGGGCTGACCTGAGTAGCAGCTCATACTGAATGTTTTCCGGTATTGAGGTTCCCGGTTCTGAGCAGGTGGTGCCGTTCTGATCTGACATCGCGAATCTCACCGCCTCAAGTTTTTATTACAGCATATTTTCGCTATAAATATCGAAAATACCTTTTTTTGTGAAATTTGCCGCAATATCGTTTGACTTTTCCCTCTTTGCTTACGATATTCTCGCGGTGTTTGTGAGCATATATTATAAAGACTGCCATAGAATCTAATATGACTCTGCAGCGATTATGCGGGAGGAGTGAAACTATGGAGCAGATGATCCGTCAATTGATCAATGAAGATAGAGCCCAGCGAACGCCGACCCGTTTTATGGGCAGTTTTATGGAATACCTGGAGATCCTGCGCCAGCATCCGGAATGTTCAGTATTGGCCCATGAACGGATGTATCGTATCATCATGGAACCAGGAGCTGAGGTGATAAAAACTGAGGATCACCCGCGCCTGCGCCGGATATACGGCAATGATACCATACGCAAATACCGTTTCTTTAATCAGGATTTCTACGGGATAGATAAGACCATCATGGAGATAGTCCGATATTTTTACTCAGCGGCCATGCGGGGTGAGGAATCGCGCCAGGTTCTGTACCTGGTAGGCCCGGTAGGCTCCGGTAAATCATCACTGATGGAGAGTTTAAAGCAGGCCCTGGAAAATGGCCCTTCCATATATGCCCTGGAGGGGTGCCCCATGCGGGAAGACCCCCTGCATCTGGTGCCGGTTGCTTTGAGGCCAGCCTTCGAAGAACTGCTGGGAGTCCGTATCGAGGGAGAACTCTGCCCGGTTTGCAGCTACCGCTTGGAACATGAATTTGCCGGTGAGTATGAACGCTTCCCGGTCATCCAGCGGGGCTTCTCCATCCGTGCCCGCCAGGGCATAGCCGTGGTACCGCCGGTCGATCCCAACAACCAGGATGCCTCGGTACTGGTGGGTTCGGTAGATATCTCCAAGATGGATCTATACCCGGAAGATGATCCACGGGTCTTTTCGCTCAATGGGGCTTTTAATGCGGGCAATCGTGGTATCGTCGAATTTATCGAGATCTTCAAGAATGACGTTGAATACCTCCATACCATCCTTACCGCTACCCAGGAAAAATCAATACCCTCGCCCGGAAAAGGGTCAATGATCTATTTTGATGGTATAATACTGGCTCACTCCAACGAAGCGGAATGGAATAAGTTTAAATCGGATTACACCAATGAGGCCATCCTGGATCGAATCGTTAAGATAGAAGTACCCTATTGTTTGGAGCTGGACCAGGAGATCAAGATCTATCAGAAGATATTGAAACGGAGCAAATTTTCCGCTCACATCGCTCCCCATACCATCGACGTAGGTTCTATGTTTGCTGTAGTCAGCCGACTATCCCCCTCCAATAAGGTGGACATAGTTACCAAGATGCGCATTTATAACGGAGAAGAAATCGTACAGAAGGATTCAACTCGCCGGGTAGACATCGGAGAACTGCGGGATGAGGCGGGACGGGAAGGTTTTTCCGGCATATCCACCCGGTTTATAATGAAGGCCATCGATAATGCCCTGTCTGAATCCGAGCATAACTGTATTAATCCCATCATGGTATTGGAGTCCCTGATCAGATCGGTTAGGGCGGCAGATATCAGCGATGATGAGAAGAAACGACTGCTCGGCTATCTGCAGGACACCATTAAAAAGGAGTATCACCGCCTGCTGGAAAAGGAGATTACCCGGGCCTTTATCTACGGCTACCGGGAGCAAGCGGAAACCTTATTCAACAACTATCTGGACCATGCTGAAGCCTATGTGAATAAGGTGCGGCTTAAGGATCGCAATACCGGCGAGGAACTGGACCCGGACGAGGCATTTATGGAATCGATCGAGACCGGAATAGGCCTTTCCGGCAGTGCTGCCCGGGGCTTTCGGCACGATGTAACCGCCTACATGTTCTCACTGCTGCGTAGCCAAAAGAAAATAGAATACGGGAGTTATGAACCGCTCAAGGAAGCCATCGAGAAAAAACTGATGGCCTCGGTGCGTGAACTCTCCAGAGTCATCACTCAGGCCCGGGTCCGCGACAGCGAGCAGAGCGAGAAATATAACGCCATGGTAGAGGAAATGAAAGCCAACGGCTACTGCGACCACTGCTGCAACGTGGTGCTGAAATATGCCGCCAACAATTTGTGGAAGGACTAAGGCGAGCGAATAGACGCAGAAGGAGACGGGGGAACGGAATGGACGCAGATTAACGCAGACTAAGTATGATTGACGCAGAATTTTTTTATTGTCTACAAGAATACAGGCAAAATCGCTGGTATGGCATGGTTATGAAAACTAGCGTACCTGTCTTTGCGAGCGCAGCGAAGCAATCTTCCCCTGATACAGACGGAGGATTAAGATTGCCGCGCTGCGCTCGCAATGACGGGCTTGGAGCTGCGTTCATACTGCGAATATATAAACCACTTATAAAAACTGCGTAATTCATAAAAGATCAGCGTAATCTGCGTCCATTTCGTTCCCCTTCCACCAGCTTCTTTAAGAGGAGGTGTCGGGTTGTGGCCATTTTTCGGGAGACAGATAATGGTGGGCGGGACCGGAGTGCGGAAGACCGGCGTCGGCACCGCCAGCTGCTGGAGCGGAGCATCAAGGAGAACCTGGGCAGCATTATCGCCGAGGAGAGCATTATAGGGCAGAACAAGGACAAGATCATCAAGATCCCGGTCCGCGGCCTGAAGGAATACCAGTTTATTTACGGGGAAAACAAGGAGGGTGTTGCAACCGGGCAGGGTGATGAAAAACGAGGGCAAAAGGTAGCATCGGTGCCGGGCCATAACAGTCCCGGCAGCGGGGATGGAGCCGGCAGCAGCCCGGGCGACGAGATCTACGAGACTGAAATCACCCTGGAAGACCTGGTCAATTATCTGTTTGAAGACCTGGAACTGCCCTATCTGGAGCGCAAACGCTATTCCTGGCTGGAGAGTGAGCACCATGCCAAACGATGGGGTATCCAGAAGAAGGGCATCCCACCGCGCCTGGCCCGGAAACGCTCCATGATGGAACGCATAAAACGCCGAAAAGGGATGCAGCGTGCTTTGGGCGAACTTGGGCAGGAGGATGATGAGGATGCCCGGTTCCCCTTCTGCGAGGAGGATCTGCGCTACCAGCGCACCAAAGAAGAACGCCGGGCGGAGTCTAATGCCGTGGTCATATGTATTATGGATAATTCCGGGTCTATGTATCTCAACAAGAAATACTTGGCCCGCAGCTTCTTTTTTCTGATCTATCAATTTGTGGTATATCGCTACGTAAATGTCGATCTGGTCTTTATTAACCATACCACCACCGCCAAGGAAGTGAGTGAGGATGACTTCTTTCACCGGGCCGAATCAGGCGGGACCATGATCAGCAGCGGCTATGACCTGGCCCTCCAGATCATCGGGGCACGCTACAGCCCGGTGATTTGGAATGTCTATGCCTTCCACGTTAGTGACGGGGACAACTGGCCGGAGGATATCGAAGCGGCTTTGAACAAAGCAGATGAATTATGCAAGGTGTGCAATCTCTTCGGTTATGGTGAGATCCGTTCCAACTGGCGCCCGGACCGCAGCATGTCCGATGAATTCGATGATGCAATCGAGGCAGATAATTTCGTTTCTGTTGCCATTGATGGTAAAGAAGACATCTGGCCGGCTTTCAAACAACTGCTCAAGGTAGCGGAAAGGGAGGGGTAGAGTTGGGAAGCGATTACACCCTTCGCGAACTCCAGGCCTATAACGAGCGGATCGAAGAGATTGCGGCCCAAATGGGCTTAAACTGTTATCCTCAGGAGTTTGAGATCATCACCTATGAAGATATGCTGGCTTGCGAGGCCTATATGGGCATGCCGGTACGTTACCGCCACTGGAGCTTCGGTAAATCCTATGAACGCAAGAAGACTTTCTACCATTATAACCTGACCGGACTTCCCTATGAGATGGTCATAAACTCCAACCCCTGTCTGGCCTACCTGATGAAGGATAACACGTTGCCTTTGCAGGTGCTGACCATGGCTCATGTGTATGGGCACAATGATTTTTTTAAGAACAACCGGATGTTTACTGCGGGGACTCGAGCGGAAAACTGCCTGGAGATGTTTAAGGCCCACGCCCGGCGGATCGGCGATTATATCATGGATCCCAGTATTGGATATCAGCGGGTGGAAAGGATACTAGACGCGGCGCACGCCCTGCGTTTTCAGGTATATCGTACCGTTGGAGAGCGGCACCTGACCCCCGATGAGCAGAAACAAAGTCTCATACAGCAGTTTGAGCCGGGCGCACTTGAGCATCCATTGTTAGAACCCCGTATAAAACGCGAGCCACCTGACCTGAATCGCATTCCCCTGGAACCGGAAGAGGATATATTACTCTTTATTTATCGTCATGGACAGTTGGAGGAATGGGAACGTGATGTTATTGGTATGATCCGGGAAGAAAGCCTGTACTTTCTCCCCCAGATTGAGACCAAGATCATGAACGAGGGTTGGGCGAGCTTCTGGCATTATCGCATTCTTCATGAACTGGACCTGCCGCAGGAGATGCAGTTGGAGTTCCTCAAGCGGCATAACCAGGTGCTCTCTCCGCATGAAGGTTCTATCAATCCCTACCACCTGGGCTTCAAGGTATTTGAGAAGCTGGAACGGGAACATGGCCGAGGTTTTCTCATGCAGGTCCGCGAATCAGAACGCGATGCTTCTTTCCTGCGCTGCTACCTTGACCAGGAGCTTTGCCGCGAGCTCAACCTTTTTTCCTACCTGAAAAAGGGCCGGGACTATTTTGTCAGTGAGGTGGCTGATGAAGATGGCTGGAAGTATATCCGGGATACCCTGGCTGGCAGCAGCGGCATCAGGAGTATACCTAATATAAAGGTAAGTGAGGTGCGCGGCCGGGAGCGAACCCTGCTCTTGGAGCAGGAGTGGGATGGCCGCGAACTGCTCCTGGACTATGCGCACCAGACTATCAAGTATATCGCCCGTTTGTGGGGAGCGCGGGTGCGTTTGCGCACCATGGTCCGCAACACCTTCCAGATCCTCGAGACCGACGGGGAGTAGAGGGGAAGAGGAACGCAATAGACGCAGAAGGACGCTGATTTTTATGATTAACGCAGAAAATGATTTTAACGAAACAACTAATTGTCATTGCGAGCGCAGCGAAGCAATCTAAAATCTCCGCCCCTACATAAAACCAGTCTCACCTCAGAACTGAGTAATCAGACATACCTCGTCCTCATATTGTTGCACTTTCACAGCTGCTCGCCAAACACTTTATAAATCTCATGAAGAAGATTGCCGCGCTGCGCTCGCAATGACAGTAACCCCTCACTCTTCACCTCTGCAAACAATTCTGCGTCCTTCATAAAAATCAGCGTTATCTGCGTCTATTGTTCTTCCCAAAACAGGATTTTGGCCTACTATCTCGAATATCTTTCTATATCTACTGTTCTTTAGCTGAAAGGGGTTTATACAGTGAAGGAAGCCAAGAGGGTTGAGATAGTTGTGGACGGGGTGACCGGTGTAGGTAAATCCAGCCTGGTTCGGATTATTTGTGAGGCCTTTAATCTGCAGCCTTTTAATGAGATGTTCGAAGACGAGAACCGGCTTTTGCACAAGTTTTTTTATGATCGCGAAAAATGGGCCTTCCCCATGCAGACTAATTTTCTGACCAATCGTTTCAAGCAGTACCGGCACGCCATGGGCGTGGGACGGGCCGTGATGGACCGTTCCATATATTCGGACCGAATATTTGCCCGCATGTATCTGGAATATGGATATCTCAGCCCTGAAGAGTTTTCTGTTTACAACAACCTCCTGGAGACCCTGCTCCAACACGTAGTGCCTCCCAAACTGCTGGTTTATCTGCAGGTAGATACCGATGAGGCTATAAGCCGCATCAACCGGCGGGGGCGACCGGATGAGGTCGAAGTTGAACGGGAATACTGGGACACACTTAATCGCTTTTATCAGACGAATTACCAGGATTATAGCCAGGGGGCAGAACTATTGATTATACCCGTGGACAAGCTCGATTACGTACACCGCGCCATTGACCGGGAATATATGCTGGACTCCATCCGCCTGGCCTGGCAAAAGGCGGAATCGGCACAGGCTGCTCAGGGCTGAGGCCTTTGGAACTTGCCAGGCTTTATGCTATATTAGTCTATGGCGGACAAAGCGGCAGGGCGATGACGCAGCTATTCGCTCTTGTCATCAGCCCGGAGAAAGGATGAGTAGCGAGTGACTTGGATGTTAGGCGTGTTTGCCGGGGTTATCTTTTTGTTATACGCTGTTTACTTTCTCCAGATAGTTCGAGGGCAACCCGAAGAGTTCGAATTGGAGATCATGAAATCACTGGCCGCCTGGATGGTATCCCGGGGCAGCGCCGCCAAGGGCCGACTATGGCTGCTGGTGTTGATATCATTTGTGCTCGAGATTTTTTACTTTATCCTGGTTTTCAGCATTATTGTGAACAACTTTATGGTCTGGTTCACGGTTCTGTTCGCTGCTTACGAGGTGATCCATCTTTTTGTCATTTCCGTAGGGCTTTCTCGATTTTTTCAAGGTCAGCTGAAGCTCAAGGATATCTTCAAGTGGAAGGCCGAGCGTTTCAGTGCCATCCTCTTCTACACGCATTCCATGCTGGTTCTGGTAACCTTATTGTTCTTCATATGATCCGCGTTATATCTGCCTATACTCACGGTATTCCATGCTCTTACTGCCCGCAATGGTGTTCGAAAACAACCAGGGCGTAAAGCGGCCGTCTTCTTTTACCCCCAGACTGGCACAGCAGGATTCCATCTCGCCAAGCTCCACAGATAGGCTGCCTTTGGGGCTGTTTATGTGAATATCTTTGATTTCCAGCAAGTCTGCGCTGCGGTAGAGCCGCAGGAATACCCTTCCTTCCTTGATCAGTTCAGCCGTATTTTTCCCCCTATCGCGCCAATGTTCCCGGCTCAGCCTCCAAAATGCCGTGACCTGAGTAGGAGACGTGCGGGTAAGCTTGATGCTGTTGGCGGACAGGTAGAGTTCCGGTTCCACATAGCGAAATAATTCAGGTGCTGATTCGAAAGCAAAGCGTCGGCGATCTGGCCGTATATTTGGGTTTAAGGGCTGGGTCCAGTTGATGGTCAGCAGGGTGAGAATAATAAGGGCTATGGCAAGCAGACTAATAAACAATAATTGTTGTATCATGGTATTGCCTCCTATTCAACTAAATCTGACGGAGAAATATCTACTATTACTGTACGCAGTACCTGCATTATTGTTATTATCATATTGTTGGCATTCCTTTATGCGTTTCAGGCGAGGGGGAAGTAAACTGGTAAAAGATAAAAAAAACATAAGCTGGGGTCTGTTGGAATTCGCCCTGACCTTTGGGGGAGTCTTTGTCATGGGCCAGCTTTATGCCGCTATGAATCAAAAAACTGGAGGGACAGCCAACCTGCTGGGCCTGGCCAACACGCAGTTCAACAACTTCGTGCTGGCCTTTTTATTCCAATTTTCAGTTACTATCCTGCTGGTGTGGCTGTTCACGATAGTCATAAACCGCGCCAGCTGGAGTGACCTGGGGTTTAAAGCGGTTCCGGCGGGAGATTTTTTAACCTATGGCTTTATGGGCGGAGTGGGCATTTTGGGACTGGTCATGATACTCAGCGCTCTGATCTATCAGTTGCAGCCCGACATAAAACCACAGGATTTCGAACAGATGTTAAAATCGGCCGGGAGTACCCAGGGATTCTTGGTAATGCTTTTGCTGGGAGCGGTCTTGGCTCCTTTTTACGAGGAAGTGTTGTTCAGGGGAATGCTTTACCCGGCGGTGCGCCGGTATCTGGGGCCTGCCGGCGGAGCGGTTATCGCCGGCCTGATTTTCGGCCTGGTTCACTGGGACCTGTGGCGTACTATTCCGCTGGCAGTAGGAGGAATGCTGTTCTGCTACATTTATGAAAAGACCGGTAGCATACTAGTGACCATGGTGGCCCACGGTACTTGGAACGGGATCATGGCCCTGATTATTTATTTCAGTGTAATTAAGGTGGTATAATGATACCGGTTAGGTTATCATTGATGCTTATCATTAAACAAAGAGGTGTAATATAGTGCCGATCTATGAGTACAGATGTGAAAAATGCGGCAAATTCGAGAAGATGCAGAAGTTCTCCGATCCCATCCTGGAACAATGCCCGGAATGCGGCAGCAGGGCGGAAAGGCTGATCAGCCGCAATGTGGGAGTAGTATTGAAAGGCTCCGGTTTTTACAAAAATGATTCCCAGGCCGTCAAGGACAAGGCTCGGGCGCTCAACAAGGAACGCCAGAAAGACAACCAGGCTATCCTGGATGGAGATGTAGGCGGCTTTATCAAGCAATCGGAGGAGACCTCCAAAAAGGTTTCCGAGGCTTAATGCCCAGCTGTGAGTTGTTCCGGTTTTAGATAAAAAAGGATTTTTAGAATCAGTGCAGTATACTTGATATATAACCCGCAAATGATTTGGCTGCTGAGCGAGAAATTTTCGCCTGTCGTGTATCATAATTGGTATGGATAACAGTTAGGTTGTGAAAAGATGAAGGTAAAGAATATCGTGGAGGGTCTGGTGTGGGAATCCCTGGAAAGGGTTCTGGACACTAAACCGGATGCCTGTAAATGTGATAAATGCCAGGCTGATATAGTGGCCTCTGCTTTGAATCATTTGCCGCCCAAGTACGTGGTTACTGAAATGGGCGAAACCATTGCCCGGGCCGGAGGCTTGGACCATAGGGTGCGCACAGCTGTGCTGGTGGCACTGGCTGAGGCCGTTGAATTGGTTACTTCACGTCCCCGGCACGAATAAGAGCGCGAAAGGGTCAGGACCTTATCAAGGTTTCGAAAACAATTTCACTAATGGGAGTGAAAGATGAAACAGATAAATATATATACTGATGGAGCATGCTCCGGTAATCCGGGACCAGGCGGATGGGGAGCTGTTCTTTTTTATGGAGAGCATACCCGTGAGTTATCTGGTGGTGAGGAGAATACCACCAACCAGCGCATGGAACTCACGGCGGTGATCGAAGCCTTGCGGGCCTTAAAGGTGACCGGTTGGCAAGTTACTGTACATACCGACAGCGCTTATATCGTCAATGCCTTCCGGCAGAATTGGATTGACAACTGGCAGAGCAACGGCTGGAGGAATAGCAAGAAGGAAGCGGTAGCCAATCAAGACCTATGGAAAGAATTAATCCAATTAATGAAAAAGAACCAGGTTAAGATCGAAAAGGTGAAGGGCCATGCCGGAGACCGCTGGAACGAGCGCTGCGATGAATTGGCCCGGGCCGCTGTCAAGAAAGTACAGGGGGAATAGACGGGGAGGTATAGTAAATGTGGCAGGATATCAAAGACGCGTATACCACCTGGAGAGCCAAGCAATACCTGACCAGTTACGGGACTAATCTGCGGGCACGTAATCCGGGTTGCTTCAATTTGGGTAAGGGTTCGGAAGTGCATGTGGGTAACCATGTATTGCTGGAACGTGACGTTTTGTTTTCTACCGGGGAAAATGCCCGTATTTACATAGGGGATAACACCTATCTTGGCGACGGCAGCAACGTCCTGGCGGTGCAAGAGATCAGAATCGGCAGGGGATGTGCCATCAGCTGGCACGTGCTGTTTATGGACACCTCTTCCCATCCTTACGGCATCCAGGGCGAGGTACCCCGTACGTTGATTGAGCCAATCAAGATCGAAGATCACGTATGGATCGGCTGCCGGGCAGTCATCCTTAAGGGGGTCACCGTGGGTGAAGGCGCCGTGATCGCGAATAACGCGGTTGTCACCAAGGATGTTCCGCCCCGCTGTCTGGTGGGAGGTAATCCCGCCCGGGTGATCAAAGAAGACGTGGTATGGGAGTGACACAGACACAAGGTATGTTGCAATGGACAAAGTAAAGATCTATCAGGAACAGGGTAATAATGAACAATTGCTTGGAGTCGAGGTGCTGGACTCTGCTGCCACCCTGGCCGATCTGCTGGCAGCCTGGCAGCCACTTTGTGATGATACCAGCATCTACAAACTCTATGCCGCGGACAACCATGCGGATTGCCGGGCTTGTGTCGCCAACTGCTGCAATACAGCCTATGTAATACCTGACCTGATAGCTTTTCGGAAAATGGCCCTGGCCCTTAATTGTGATTACCCCGAATTCATTGCCGAGTATTTCCACGCCGCTAAGGCCGAGTTGGGTATACCCCGTCTGCAGCCCAATCCCTGCATCCTATTACAGAACGGTATCTGCACCGTATATCCGGTTCGTTCGCTGATCTGCCGTTTCTATATTTGTACCGGATTGACCGGAGACACTGAACAGCTTATCTATGACCTATCCTGGACTGGTGCTGCCGCTACCATCGTGTTTGCTCGTGAACGCGGAATCCTGCCGGCAGCAGGCGCAGGAGGCTACAGCAGCTTTGACCTCCTGTTTAAAAAACTCCTGGATGAATACCAGGACGACCCCCGCATCCAGCTCTTTCTGCAAGCGGTTGAATATAGCGATATCCCGCTCCAGCCATTTCTCCCCTGATAACGCGAACCACAAAATAACTATTATTGATAGATAATGGGAAAACCAAGCAATTTATGACTTTAGCAGGATTTTTGATCCCGAAGAGGAATACTTATAGGATTGTAAAATTTCCGGCAGGGGGTGACGAATTAGCTTAAATCGTCTCAAAAAAAGTTGTTTTAGGAGGGGAAAGTTTTTGAAGATGAGAGTAAACCGTAAAACTGCGATCTTATTGTGTTTGGTTCTGGCGCTGTCTCTGGTGGCAACCGGTTGTGCGGCCAAAAAGGATGCCAGCGAAGTAGATAAAGCGGCCGATACCAACGTGATCAAATTAGGCTTCCTCGGTGCTACCACCGGCGAGGTGGCTTGTTATGGACGCCCGGCGGAAAAGGGCATGAAGATGGCTATCGATGAATTGAATGCCCAGGGCGGCATCCTCGGCAAAAAGGTAGAAGGCATCTATGAGGATAACAAGGGTGATAATGCGGAAATCGCCAACATAGCACAAAAATATGTTACCCGTGATAAAGTCGTGGCCATGGTAGGCGACCCCTGCACCGGACTGACCAAGGTGGCGGCCAAGATCGCCCAGACGAACAAGATCGTCCTGTTCTCTGGCGGTGCTACCGGTACCGGCGTAGTCGATCTGGGCGATTACATCTTCCGCAATACCCTGGTGGACAAGAACGCCGTACCGGCAGTTGTTAACTGGATGGTAAACAAACAGGGCTGGAAAAATGTCGCGATCATCACCTCGATGAACAATGGCTACAGCACGGCTTTGACCCCGGTATTTCAGGAGGCTCTGACAGCTAACAAGGCTAAAATCATCGCCGAAGACACCATCAATGACGGGGAGACCGATTTCAGCGCCCAGATCACCAAACTGAAAAAGGTGAAACCTGATGTGCTGGTGTTTACCGGTTACTACAAGGAAGCGGCCCTGATCATGAAAGAGGCTCAAAAACAAGGGCTCGATCTCAAGATGATCGGCGGCGACGGACTGTACGGTGAGGATCTGATGAAATTGGGCGGCACTGCGGTAGAACAAAAGGTAATGTACTATGCCGGCTTTACCAGTGACGGCGCCAGTGCGGAAACCGCCAAGTTCATCCAGGACTACAAAGCTCTCTATAACGAGGAGCCGGATATGTTCTCTGCTCAATATTATGATGCGGTTATGATCCTGGCTCAGGCCATGGAAAGCACCAAGAGTACTGATCCCAGCGTATTCAAGGGATACCTGGCTACTCTGAAGGATTATCCGGGTGTATCGGGAAAAACCACTATCGGCGCTGACCGTGAACCCATCAAGAATCCGGTCTGCCTCCTGACGGTTAAGGATGGCAATTTCCGCTCACTGATGGAACTAATCCCGGTTACCGTAAAATAAGTACTATCTTCTGGCACCTGCCTTTAAGGCGGGTGCCAGAAGTATTATTGATTACTCAGGGATGTTTCCGGAAGCGGGACTGTCCCTGGTTAATTAAAATGATAGAGGTATGCTATGTTTTGGCAGCAATTACTCAACGGTATCACTCTGGGCAGCAGTTATGCCCTGATAGCGTTAGGTTACACCATGGTGTACGGCATAGTGCAGCTAATAAACTTTGCCCATGGTGAGATTTATATGTTCGGTGCCTTTGCCGGGCTGTTCCTGGTGACGGTAGTGGGACTGCCTATCGGCTGGGCACTGCTGGGAGCTATGGCCTTCTGCATGCTGCTGGGCGTGGTGGTGGAGCGGGTGGCTTACCGGCCGCTTCGCGGTAAATCCTCCCGCCTTTCCGCCCTGATCAGCGCTATTGGTGTCTCCATATTCCTGTCCACCCTGATGGTGATCATCGCCGGGACCAATCCCCGCAATTACCCTGACATTATTAAGATAAGCAACTACCAGCTGGGAGCGGTTCAGTTCTCCTCACTGCAGATCATTATCCTGATCATATCCGCTATTTTGATGATAGGGCTGGAACTTATGGTTCGGCGCAGCCGCATCGGCAAAGCCATGCGGGCCTGCTCACAGGATATTGAAGCCGCTGCCCTGATGGGGATCAACGTCAACCGGGTCATCTCCTTTACCTTTGCAGTCGGTTCGGCCCTGGCGGCAGCTGGTGGCGTGATGGTTGCTATATACTACAATGCCCTATGGCCGTATATGGGAACCATGGCTGGCATGAAGGCCTTCTGCGCGGCGGTGCTGGGCGGCATCGGCTCCATACCGGGGGCCATGGTCGGTGGTATCAGCCTGGGGATTATGGAAATCATGGGAGTGGCTTATCTGTCATCATCTTATAAAGATGCCATTGCCTTTGCTATCCTGATACTGGTTTTGATCATTCGCCCGCAGGGTCTGTTGGGGCAAAAGATTGTTAAAAAGGTGTAGGTGAATAACTTTTGGACGCGGTTTTATCTCAGTATATCGATCCCTATTTTCTAAGGATCATCTTGATAATCGGGATTAACATCATACTGGCCCTGGGGCTTAACCTGATCACTGGTGTCACTGGTCAATTATCTATGGGACATGCGGGATTCATGAGCCTGGGCGCCTACACTTCAGCTATCCTTACCATGAACTACGGGGTAGCCTTCCCGACTGCACTACTGGGCGGCTCACTGGTCGCAGCTTTGTTCGGCTTTTTTATAGGCTTGCCCACCCTGCGCTTACAGGGAGATTATTTGGCTATGGTTACCATTGGATTTGCCGAGATCATCCGAGTGTTTTTCCTTAATTTCGAACCAGGCGGTAAAGCAGTAGGTTTATCAGGCATTCCCCAGGAAACTACCTTCTTAACTGTATGGGGGCTGGTAGCTGTGGCGGTTTTTCTGAATGCCCGCCTGCTAAGCTCACGAACGGGACGTGCCTTCTATGCCATCCGGGAGGATGAGATAGCAGCTGAGTCGTGTGGAGTGAATACTACCAGGCTTAAGGTCACTGCCTTTGTACTGGGCTCATTTCTGGGCGGTTTAGGTGGTGGACTGTATGCCCATTATATGTTCTATATAGACCCCCAGGTCTTCAATTTTACCAAGTCCATTGAGCTTCTTAACATGGTGGTGCTGGGAGGCATGGGCAGTATCCCCGGTACGATATTGGGTGCGGTATTGCTTACCATCCTCCCCGAATTATTGAGAGTAGTCGCCGAATACCGGCTGATGTTTTATGGAGCCCTGCTGGTAATACTGATGATCTTCCGACCGAACGGACTATTGGGCGACGTCCGCATCTATGACCTTAAAAAACGCTGGGGGCTGGGGAAAAACAAGTAGCTGGGTCAGGATTTTTTATTTAGCCACAGATTTACACAGATGAACACAGATTTATTTTGCGATGGTAATAAAGAATATTTGATTCTATACAGATGATTGGGTTGTGAAGCAATAATCAGCGGTAATCATAAAGATCTGCGTAAATCCCCCTACGGGGACAACTTATGCGCCTTCGCGCAATCAATGACGCTGCGTCTATTAATCTTGAGGTGAGATTATGCCTATATTGGAATTGAAGGGAATAAGTCAGGAATTCGGTGGGCTCAGGGCGCTGGATTCTATCGATATGGCTATCGAGACCGGGGAGATCTTTGGCATTATCGGTCCTAACGGTGCGGGCAAAACTACCTTGTTCAATATCATAACCGGCATCTACGAACCGACCCAGGGAGAAGTCATCTTCAATGGCGGGAACATAAATCGACTGCCAGCGTACCAGGTGGCGCGCCAGGGTATCGCCCGGACCTATCAGAATATCAGGCTGTTCAAAAAGCTCTCGGTATTGGACAACATCCGGGTCGGCCGCTATGGGGTAACCAAGAATGGCATCTTCTCTGGCATGCTGGGCCTGCCGCTGGCGCGGCGGGAGGAAAGTCAGACCATGGCTGAGGCTATGCGGTTGCTTGAGCTGGTAGGACTGTATGACCGGCGCTGGGAATACGCCGATAGTCTGGCTTACGGTGAACAAAGAAGGCTGGAGATAGCTCGGGCTTTGGCCCTGAACCCTACCCTTCTTTTGCTGGATGAACCGGCTGCCGGAATGAACTCCAGTGAGAAGGTGGAACTGGTGAGCTTGATCCGCCGGATTCGCGAAGAGATGGAGCTAACCATCCTGCTGGTGGAACACGATATGAACCTGGTAATGAATATATGCGACCGCATCGCAGTGCTGGATTATGGACGAAGGATTGCCCTGGATACGCCGATCCGGGTCAAGAATGATGCGGCAGTGATCCAGTCCTATTTAGGAGTCGAGGCATGAGACTGGCGCTGGTTTACCTCGCCCTGTTTTTCTCGGTATTGTGTATGTCTACCTCCTCGATAATGATCAAGCTGAGCCTCGCTCCGGCCCTGATCATCGCTTTATACCGTCTGGTCTTTACCTCTGTTTTAGCAGCCGGTATTCGCGGTTCCCGGTTGCCGCAGAGTGTGTCAGCCATCAGCCGAACTAATCTATGGTATATCATCGGATCGGGCTTTTTTCTGGCTCTGCACCTGGGCTTTTGGATCACTTCGTTAAATTACACCAGCGTGTCCAGCTCGGTGTTGTTTACCAATCTTCAGGTTATCTTTGTACTACTGTTTTCTATTGCTTTCCTCAAGGAAAAACCCACCAATATAGCTATTATCGGCATATTTGTCGCTGTTACCGGATCGGTGTTTATTGCCCAGGGGGACTTGAAATCCGGCCGCCTGTTAGGGGATATGCTCTCTTTGGCCAGTGGTCTCTTTGTGGCCATCTACTATCTGATCGGAAGGCGGGCCAGGTCTCAGGTCGACACTATGACCTATACCGTAATTACCACCGGGGCGGCTGCACTCGGGCTGCTGGCCGTTTGTTGGATGAGCGGGCTCAGCCTGACCGGCTATCGTAATATCGATTGGCTGCTTTTTTTCCTGATGGCTCTGGGACCCGGTCTGGGTGGGCATGGTATTCTGAATTGGGCTTTAAAATATGTCAAGGCCCCGCTGGTTTCTGTATCAATACTGGGTGAATCGGTGGGAGCCAGCATCCTGGCCTGGATCATTTTCGGAGAAAGCCTGCTGTGGTACCAGATTATCGGCGGGGTCCTCATCCTCGCCGGCATCTATATAGCCGCGGCCAATGAGGGCAAGGAGCAGGGCGCTTGACGGCGCAGCCTGCTCAGCGCAGGGAAGCTAGCAGGAGGAATGAAACAAAGCGGGACAAAGACTATAACCTTGGTCCCGCTTTATGCTAAATGCGTTATTTGTAAAGTGTAGTCCAGGCAGCGCTGGGGAAGTAGTGCATCACTATCTGCTTGGCATTCTTGCCCTGTTTAGCCATAGCGTTCGCTCCCCATTGTTCCATGCCGACCCCATGTCCCCAGCCGCTGCCGGTGAAGACGATGTTATTGCCCGCGGATTTAACACTGGTTAGTGCCGTCGAATACAAGCGATCAGGTCCGATCTTGGCGCGCAGGTCGACAGCCGAGATACTGGCTTGTCCGGCGGAAATGCTGGTAGCCCGGCCGGATGGGCCGCGTTTACTGATTTTGATATCATCGAGAGATCCAGCTTGGCTGCCCATTATCTGCTTGACCTCGTAACTGGGTATCTTAACCGTCCAGTTACGATACTTTGCCGGCGCATATTTTAACCCGTTAGTAGGTACCGGCTTGAGGTAACCGGCCTTGTTCTTAAGGTTGGGGAAGCCTTCCTCGATGCTGGCAGTCTTGTTTTTCGAAGCGGAATGGAAGAGGGCATAGACAAATTTGCCGTTATAGGTGAGTACCTGTCCCCGGGTTTGTTCTACTGCTTTAGAAATCAGGGGTGTTATCTTCTTTTCATCGTATTCCTGAAACTCGGTGTGGGAATCGCTCATATCGGTGCCGCGTTTTCCCCGGGTGCCATTCTCATATTCGATAAGGGCCAGGGTCATGGTACGGGCCACGATAGCCTGTGCTTTCAAGGCCTCCAGCGGATACTTGGGGCCCACCTCAGCCGCTACCACCCCTTTGAGATACTCTTCCAATTTGATGTTTTCCTTTTGGCCGGTAGCGGTCCTATAAATGCTGAAGGTCGGTTCGCTCTTGTACTTGACCACCTCGGAACTTAAAGATACAGGTTTCTTGGCTGTTTTGGGGAGTGGCTTTTTATTCGCTTGCTGGCAACCGCCGGCAGCCATTATGAGAGCCAGGATCATAAACAAGACCACGCCGCGTATAGTTTTAGGCACTAAGTTCACTCCTTGCTAGTTTTTTTTCTAGCTTTCCCATTGGTCGGAATAATAGACGCGTCAACCAAGTATTGTTATTATTAATAGGTAAACAATTCCTTGGCCATTTAGATCAAATCATTGGAGCCTGATATGCATATAGTATTGGTAGAACCAGAAATACCGCAAAACACGGGAAACATTGCACGTACCTGTGTACTTACCGGCACGACTCTGCATCTGGTCGGGCACCTGGGGTTCTCCCTGGAAGATCGTTATCTGAAGAGGGCGGGACTGGACTATTGGGATCACTTGGAGCTGCAGCGGTGGAACAACCTGCCGGAATTCCTGGCAGCCTATCCAGATAACCGGTTCTTTTTGGCATCTACCCACGCCACGACCCGGTTTAATGAAGTTAACTATAGCTTCGATGATATATTGATATTTGGCAGTGAAAGCCGTGGATTGGGATCAGACATACTGAACTGCTATCCGGACCGTCTTATCAGGATTCCCATGAGGGATTTCGGACGTTCTCTGAATCTATCCAACTCGGCCGCTATCATACTTTTTGAAGCCATGCGACAGATGGATTATCCTGGATTGGTATAAACATAAATAGATATATAAAAAATGACACATGTGCATATGTTTGTGCAATAATGGATAAAAGCACTATATCCTAAATTCTACATTTAGAGGGGGAGTTGTTAGGGTGCGGGTATTAGTGGCTGCAGATGATGGGCTTTCGCGCAAAATATTAGAGGATTATTTAAACAGCTGGGGCTATGATGTGGTATTGGCGAGAAACGGTAAAGAAGCATGGGATATACTACGTGAAGATGACCGACCTAATATCGCAATTCTGGACGGCGTTATGCCGGGGATGGACGGCCTGGAAGTATGCGAAAGGCTGAGATCCCTCACGCTGCCCAAATACGTATATGTTATTATATTGACTGCGCTGAGTTCGATTGAAGATGTGGTTAAAGGACTGGTTGCCGGCGCCGACGATTATATCATTAAGCCATTCAATCATGATGAGTTAAAATACCGTCTTAAGATCGGCGAGCGTATTATCGAGCTGGAACAAAGGATATTGTGTATGGCCAGCACCGATTACCTGACCGGGATGCTCAACCGTCGGGCCTTCATGGAGCGGCTGACCGGGGAGATAAACCGGGCCCGGCGACAGCAGATTTCTTTGGGTATAATCATTGCCGATATCGATCATTTCAAGCGGGTCAATGATAACTACGGTCATCAGTCTGGAGATCTGGTTTTACAGGAAGTGGCCAAATTATTACTCTCTAGTTGCAGAGTCTATGATTTTGTCGGACGCTATGGCGGAGAAGAATTTATTGCCTGTCTGCCTGCAGCTAGTATAGAGGAAACCTATGCTATAGCAGAACGAATGAGACAAGGTCTGGAAAGCCAGCCTATTCCTCTGCTCGATCAGCACACCAAAGTAAGTATAACTGCCAGCTTTGGGGTCACCGGTATATCGGGCGGAGAGGCCAGTGCCGACGAGTTAATCCGTTGGGCGGATGATGCACTCTACAAAGCAAAGAACAACGGACGTAACCAGGTTGTCATCTACCAATAAACAGCTAAAAATATCAATAAAAAAAGCCCTGTGAAGGGCTTTTTTTGTTATACCAGGAATTATCTTATTCAACCGGTATTGGTGCTTCAACCGGACATACATCAGCGCAGGAACCGCAATCAGTGCACAATTCAGGATCGATATCGTATTTATCTTCACCCTCAGAGATTGCCTCAACGGGACATTCGTCCATACATACGCCGCAGGAAATGCATTCGTCGGTTATTTCGTAGGTCATCCATATATCCCTCCTCTGCCACAAGTAAACTATTAGCATTATAATGAACGCTATTTTGTTTGTCAATTTTGAAAAGCAAATTACTCGGCTTATTTTCAGGCTGTTTGCTGGCATTATATGTATCTGGATTGCCCCTTTATGCCTGTTGTAGTAGTATAGGTCATGTAAAAACACATGGTAGCGGCATCGCTACTGGAGCAGTGCCGATGGCTTGGAGGTAAACACCTATGAAATGTATTTTACTAGCTAATGGTGAATATGGAGATCTCGAGGCCTATCGCAGAGTCCTCTGCGATTTCGAGCATGTTATTTGTGCCGATGGCGGGGCAAATTATGCATACCAGCTTGGTCTCAAACCGAATTATATTATCGGGGATATGGATTCCATCAATCCTGAAATAGCTGATTTATTTGCCGGTAGTGGAGTGGTGGTTAAAAAGTATCCTCGCTCCAAGGATTTTACTGATACCCAATTGGCCTTTGCTCTGGCTCAGGAAATTGGAGTCCGGGAGATCCTGGTTCTGGGTTCCCTGGGCGGCAGGCTGGACCATACCATGTCCAATCTTTATGCCAGCGTAGAGGCGGTAGAGCAGGGCATCAAGGTAACCCATTGCACCCCTGAATATATGGTCTATATATTAAGAGACAAGATATTCTTGAATAGTAGCCAGGGTGATCTGGTCTCGGTCATGGCTCTTACGGAAAGAGCCACCGGGGTGTGTGAGATCGGCTTCGAATATCCATTAGACAACGTCATCCTGGAAATGAGAAATCCCTTTGCCATTTCAAATGTCATGGTAGGGGATAATGCAGAGATACATGTCAAAAGCGGCATTCTGGCAGTATTTCACTACCGGTCGCTTAACACCCTGGAGTGATGGGCAGATCAAACTGATATGTCCTATTATTAGCTTAAGAATCTGCACGGCAGCAATCTATCCAAGCAGAGCAGCCGTTTTAGAATCATTCTACAACACCTGGAGGATGAGACTTTGGATATAAGTTATCTTTCCGGAGTTTTCGCCAGTCCCTGGGATATCATACGTAGTATGGTGGACATCGCCATAGTTTCTTACGTAATATACCGTTTGCTGGGCCTGATCACCGGGACCCGTGCGGAACAACTCCTTAAAGGTCTGGTACTGTTGCTGGCGTTTACCGTAGCGGCCAGCTACTTCAAGCTGACCATGGTTAACTGGCTGGTGCAAAAATTATGGATCATATTTGCTATTGTGTTGCCGATAGTTTTTCAACCAGAGCTGCGCCGTTTTCTTGAGCAGTTGGGACGTGGCCGCTTCTTTTCTTCCCGTCAGTCCGAAAACCATGCATACTATCCTCAGATTCAGGAAATCATCGATGCAGTCGAGGAACTTTCCCGCCGGCGAACCGGGGCACTTATAGTGCTGTCCAGGGATACCGGTATCGGTGAATATCTGGATAGCGGAACTCTATTGGACGCACGTATCACCTCCAGCTTGCTGCAAAGCATCTTCTATCCGAATTCAGCACTGCATGACGGTGCGGTGGTAATCCAAAACTGGCGGATAGAACGGGCAGGCTGTTTTCTGCCGCTGTCGCTCAACCCCACCCTGAACCGTGAGCTGGGAACCCGTCATCGAGCAGCTCTGGGGATAAGTGAGTTGTCTGATGCCCTGGTGGTAGTGGTGTCTGAAGAGACCGGAGTTATTTCTCTGGTGGGAGATGGGGATATCAGGCGCAACCTTAACAGCCATGAACTGACAGAGATACTTAACCGGGAATTGGCTTCTAATGAAGCAGATCCCGCATCCTGGATCAGGAGGTGGACGGGCGATGGCCGGGACCTCAAGAAAGAGTAACACCGGACTTAAAATCATCTCAGTATTCTTGGCTCTGCTGCTGTGGTTTTATATAGCCAATGAGAACCAGGGCATTGCCAGCAGTCAAACTGCCGGGGTCAGCCTGCGCTACACCAATCTGGGTGAAGGCTTGGTCGTCAACGGCCCGGAAAGGGTGGCGGTAAAACTCTGGGGATCATTCCGGGAAACCAGTGAGGTAGTAGCCTATGTCGATTTAAATGGTTTGGGCGAAGGTGCCTACCAACTGCCGGTACAGGTCAAAACGATGCAGGGGGCCATGTTCGCCAGCGTGCAGCCGGATAAAGTTGAGGTAGTATTGAAGCGCACAACCCGTCATGAATTCAAGGTGAGCTATCGGGTAAATCAAAGTCCGCCAGCAGGGTATCAGCTATTGGATGTGGTATTCGTTCCGGATCGCTGCCTGGTAACCGGGGATGATGCAGCACTAAAGCAGGTAAAACAGGTCATTAGTCTGCTGGAGCTGGGGAATACCCGGGAAAGCACTTCCAGCCGGGTGAAGCTTTCTGCCATCGATGCCAACGGCAGCATTATCGAAAAAGGGATCAGGATAACCCCGGCCCAGCTTGAGGCCTATGTCGTCGTAGCTCAAAAGCAAGGAACTAAGAAGCTCGATGTAAAACCACAGTTGCAGAGCAATCTGCCTGATGGTTATCAAGTGCAGGATGTCAGGGTCACGCCAGCTAATGTGACCCTGCACGGAAGTGAGGAAGCTCTGGCTGAATTAAACGAGGTTATCGCTGAGGTTAGTCTCCAGGACCGCAAGCAGTCATTCAGCCAGGAGATCGAGTTGGCAGTAGCTAAGGATATCAAGGCCTATCCGGCCCGAGTGATAGTAGATGTGGTAATAACTAATAGCAGTGAGGAAGTAATACAATAATGACCATTCGTCTGCGGGGGATAAGAATACCCCTGGACCATTCCATGACCCAATTACGCAAGGCTGCAGCCAAACACTTGAACATAAAGGAAACCGAAATAGTATCCTGCAAACCATCCAAGCGGGCGGTTGATGCACGGCGCCAGACGGTACAGTATACCTATACCCTTGACCTGAACTTAGCAGGGGATATGGAACGCGACAGGCGGATTCTGGACCTGCCCGGGGTGGTCGTGCCGAAAGAGCAGGTTTGCGCAGAGGTCGTCCCGGGTTCACAAGAACTGCACCAGTCTCCGCTTATCGTAGGTTCCGGCCCGGCTGGCTTGTTCTGTGCCCTTTATCTGGCCCGCAGGGGTTACTCGCCGGTAGTTATCGAGCGAGGACCAGATATGGACCGACGAATCAAGGCGGTCGAAGGCTTCTGGCAGGGTGGTCCCCTTGACCCTGCGGCCAATGCACAATATGGTGAAGGCGGAGCAGGAACATTCTCTGACGGAAAACTGACCACCCGCAGCGGGGACGAGCGCATAGATATGGTTTTGCAGACCTTTGTCGATTACGGTGCCAACGAAGAGATTCTCTATGTAAAAAAGCCCCATGTGGGAACCAATATCATTCGCCAGGCAGTAAAGAGAATCCGCCAGGAGATCATAGCCCTAGGCGGAGAAATCTATTTTGATGCCTGTCTAACAGATATCAATGTTAACCAGGGGCGACTAAAAAGCATAATAATAAACAATGAGATTGATCTGCCGGTGTCTCTGCTAGTACTGGCGACCGGCAACAGCGCCCGTGATGTATACAGCCTGCTATACCGGCGGCAGGTCCAACTGAGTCCCAAAGCATTTGCCCTGGGGGTCAGAGTGGAGCATCCCCAGGAAGTGATTGATCGTCAGCAATATGGAAATTTTGCCGGACATCCCAGCCTGGGGGCGGCTGACTATCATCTGACCTATCAGGACCGGGCCAGCGGGCGGGCGCTCTATACCTTTTGCATGTGCCCCGGCGGCTATGTCATCGCCGCCGCCTCACAGGCCGGAGGCATAGTAACCAACGGCATGAGCTATGATACCCGCGACAGCGGCATAGCCAACAGCGCTCTGGTAGTAACGGTGAACCCGGCGGATTGGCATAATACTACCCTGGGCGGTATCGAGCTGCAAGAGAGGCTGGAGCAAAAAGCCTTTGCCATGGGTGGAGGCGATTACCGGGCACCGGCCCAACTTTTACAGGACTTCCTGCAGCAAAAGGCTACCCTTTCGCTAGAGGGTTCATTAGCAAGTTACCAGCCAGGGGTGGTTGCCGCAAACTTCTGGGAGCTGTTTGACCCCGAGATCAGTGGCGTGATGCAGCAGGGAATAAGGGAGTGGGGGCACCGCATGCCGGTGTTTTTGCATCCCCATGCGGTCCTTACCGGAGTAGAGACGCGAACCTCGGCTCCAGTGCGTATGGAGCGTGATGAATATATGTGTTCTAGCCTGGAAAACCTTTATCCCTGCGGTGAAGGCTCAGGATATGCGGGCGGGATAGTTAGTTCTGCAGTAGACGGCATCAAGGTAGCGCAGAGGATAATAAACACCTATGGGCAGCCGATTAACCTGCTGCAGATTAATCACCATGGCGTTACCAGCGCCCGCGATCTGGAGTGTAAATAGATGTATAGGGGAACGAATAGACGCAGCGTCATTGATTGCGCGAAGGCGCATAAGTTGTCCCCGTAGGGGGATTTACGCAGATCTTTATGAAGGTCGCAGAAGTATGGAAGGGTGAGGAGTCATTCTCATTACTGCGAAAACTCGCGTATTTGTCATTGCGAGCGCAGCGCGGCAATCTTCTGACCTAGCCTTGGTGATGCGGAAACGAATAGACAAAATAAATCGCTATTGAAGCATCAGTTGAAAAATATCTGTGTTAATCTGTATTAAATCTGTGTCCATCTGTGGTTAATTTTCTTACGAAATCATATAGATCTGCGTTAATCAGCGTCTATTAAACCTTTTTTGGGGAGGAATTAATGTTGGGAGCTTTATTTGGAACTGATGGGGTACGGGGAATAGCCAATGTTGAATTGACCGCGGAGCTGGCCTATGACCTGGGCCGGGCCGGAGCCTATGTCCTGGCCCGTCATGATAGCGGGAAACGGCCTCGCATACTGGTGGGAAAGGATACGCGCATATCTGGTGATATGCTGGAGGCGGCCCTGATTGCCGGCATATGTTCAACCGGAGCCGATGCCTTGACGGTGGGGGTAATACCCACACCGGCCATAGCTTATCTCACCCGTAAATATGAAGCCTCCTGCGGCATAGTTATTTCTGCCTCGCATAATCCGGTTGAAGATAATGGTATCAAATTCTTCGGTTCGACCGGCTACAAACTACCCGATGATATTGAGACCGAAATCGAGGGCCTGGTCCTGTCAGGAACCGCTGATATGCCGAGACCATCAGGACACGATATAGGAAGAGTCTACGGCATCGAAGAAGCCGATAATAACTATATGAGTTTCCTGAGTTCCTGCTACGATCTGGAACAAAGCCTGGAAGGTTTGACTCTGGTAGTAGATTGCGCCAATGGAGCAGCATATAGTGTGGGCCCCGAAATGTGGCGGCGCTTGGGAGCCAAAGTGATTCCGATCCATGACCAGCCCAACGGAGTGAATATCAATGACCACTGCGGTTCAACCCATATCGAGGTGCTGCGCCAGGAGGTGCTTAATTATGGTGCTGATATAGGTATTGCCTATGACGGAGATGCTGACCGCTGTCTAGCGGTTGATGAACAGGGTAACGAACTGGACGGCGATTTCCTCATGATGATATGCGCCCTGGATCTCAAGCAGCGTGGGCTGCTGGAACCTCCACAAGTGGTGGCCACGGTCATGAGCAATATCGGCCTGGACATAACTCTGCGTGCCGAAGAGGTTGCCATTGAGAGTTGTAAGGTAGGCGACCGCTATGTCCTGGAAAAGATGCTGGAGACCGGAGCTATTATCGGCGGGGAACAATCCGGCCATATAATATTTAGAAAGTATGCTACGACGGGAGACGGTCTGCTCACCTCGTTAAAACTGGCCGAAGCCTTAAAAAGAAGTGGACTTAAGTTATCCCAGCTGGCGGCAAGAATGGAAAAGCAGCCGCAGAAGCTGGTGAATGTGCGTATTGATAACAAGGAAGCAGTGATGAACCATCACTTGGTTCAAGCAGCATTGCAGGAGGCGGAGAACCGACTGGGCGATAATGGTAAACTGGTAGTCCGTCCGTCTGGTACTGAGCCGCTGGTCCGGATAATGGCCCAGGGCCCTGATCGGGTATTGTTGGAGGAAGTAATCGAAAACATCCGTTTAGCTGTGGACCAGGTTTCCGGAGGGGCTAGCTAGCCAGCCTGCATTTATTTTACTGATACACCTGGTAGCCATTAAGCTATAATAGGTTGGAGAAATGCTTAAGGAGGTGATATGGCCCTGCGCACTATAAGGAGGTGAAGAACAAAAACTAAAATTTTCAAGCGCCTGACCCAGCACTCAATTAGTACATCCCTAATTATTATGAGAGTAACACTGAGGAATATCTGCTTTGCTAAATATGCAAATATTGTTGAGTGCAGGGTGACGAGGAGGGGGTTTATCGAAACTTCGGCGGGTGCCCCCCGGTGACCACCATCGTGAGTGCAGTTACAAACCCGGATAGTAATGTCCGGCACAAAATACTGCGCCAGTGGAAAATGCGAGCAATCTATAGATATAAAGAAAGGCGAAGCATTTCGCCATTAATTCAAAATTAAGAATTAATAATTCGAAATTTAACCGGAGGTTCATATATATGTGTGGAATTATGGGTTACATTGGAAAGGGCAATGCTATTCCTGTGATAGTGGATGGTTTGGCCCGCCTGGAATATCGCGGTTACGATTCAGCCGGAATAGCAGTTTATCGTCCGGATAACGACGCCAGCGAAGCGTACCTGCAGGTGACCAAGAAGAAGGGCAGACTGGCTGATATGGTCGACGCTCTGGGCGATGCGCCAGCGAGCCAGTTGGGGATAGGTCATACCCGTTGGGCGACCCATGGGGTACCCAGTGATAAAAATGCTCATCCGCATACCGATTGCAGCGGAAACATCGCGCTGATACACAACGGCATCATTGAGAACTACGCCCCGCTGCGCAAACAGTTAATGCTGGAGGGGCATGATTTCGTATCGGAAACCGACACCGAGGTGATGGTACACCTGATCGAAAAATACTATGAAGATTCCCTGGAAGAAGCAGTCCGTAAGGCGCTGGGGGCAGTGTACGGATCATTTGCCATCGTGGTGATCAGTGCCCAAGAACCTGATAAAATAATTGCTGCTAAAAAGGCCAGCCCGATGATCGTAGGTTTGGGAGAAGGCGAAAACTACCTGGCCTCGGATATTCCGGCGATCCTGGGCAGAACAAAAAAGGTGTATATTATTGAAGACAACGAGTTCGTAATATTAACCGCCGATTCCGTCACGATAAGCGATTTTGAAGGCAATCCGGTGGAAAAAGAGATCTTCGAGGTCACCTGGGATCTCGAACTGGCGGAAAAGGGTGGCTTTGAGCATTTCATGCTCAAGGAGATTCACGAGCAGCCGGAGGCCATTCGCAAGACCATAGCTGGCCGTATCAATGATGGTATGGTGGACTTTGCCGACTTGGATTTTAACGATGTCTTAAAGAAAATCAATAAGATATTTATAGTTGCCTGCGGAACCGCATATCATGCGGGACTGGTTGGCCGTCTGGCTATTGAAAAGCTGGCGGGGATACCGGTGGAGACTGATATAGCTTCCGAGTTCCGTTATCGGAAGGTATTGTGGCAACCCGATGATCTCATGATCGTGATCAGCCAATCGGGCGAAACTGCAGATACCCTGGCTGCACTGCGCGAGGCTAAAAGCCACGGAATCAAGGTCCTGGCGGTGACTAATGTAGTCGGCAGCGCCGTAGCCCGCGAGGCCGACCGCGTTATTTATACCCATGCCGGCCCGGAGATCGCGGTAGCCTCCACCAAGGCATATTCTACCCAGCTGGTCGTAATGTACCTGCTGGCTATTTACATGGCAAACATTCGCCAGAGCTACGATCAGGATAAACTAAAGGGACTGACCCATGAAATGTGCTATCTGGACACCATGGTGGAGCAGGTCCTGAAAGAGAATGATGCACTCAAGGCATTGGCAGGAAAATACCGGGATGTGCAGGATACCTTTTTCCTGGGCCGTGGGCTGGATTATGCCGTAGCCATGGAAGGTGCCTTGAAGCTTAAGGAAATATCCTATGTACATGCTGAAGCATATGCTGCCGGCGAACTAAAACATGGCCCTCTGGCCTTGATCCATCAGGATGTGCCGGTCCTGGCATTGATAACTCAGGATAAACTGGTCGATAAGAGTATGTCCAACATTAAGGAAGTAAAGGCCCGCGGAGCGGTGGTAATAGCCATTTGCAAAGAAAACCTGCAGGAATCCTGTCAGGAATGCGATGAGCAGATACTGCTTCCACGTGTCAATCCGCTGCTGGCCCCGATCATTTCCGTGGTGCCGCTGCAGGTATTTTCCTATTATATGGCTCTATATAGAGGAGCCGATGTTGACAAACCACGGAATCTGGCAAAGAGCGTGACGGTGGAGTAGGGGGATGACTCTGTAAATCAGAAATGTCTCGGAAAAATAAACTTGAGAACTGGAAAATAAAGTTGGGAACTCAACTGCTGAAAAATGAAGGGTTTCTATTTTTGGAACCCTTCATTTTTTAATTGAGACTTTTGCATAATTCAAAAAATACACTTTATAAGAGAAGCCAAGTTTGTCTACCACCAATAGCAATACAATTATTACCATATTGGCCCAGTTATCACGGTCAAATTAAGCTGATTGCTAAAATAAAGGCAGACTACCCCCTTTTAAAGGGTTTAGTTCTTTAAAAACCCTATAAGTTCAGGCTATGCAACCAAGGATTGGGTACTGCTATCTTGATTCTTTGTGTTATGGAAAAGCGAATAATAAACAATCAATGTATCGTTCATGGTTGCTATACCCCTTGTAAGCGCATGAATGCGAGTAAACCATCTTTATAGGGTTAAGCCGAAGTTATGTTGCAGGGCTAGCCCAGGACCTGTGAGCTAAGGCTCTATAGGGGGATATCAATCGCATTTTAACGGCGTTCTATGCTATACAGGGTTATAGTTCAGATACTTTTTTAACGACCGGGAAAACTAGTTCTACTACAGCACCGCCTTGGACCGTGTTATAAATCGAGATAGTTCCCTTATGTTCCATGACAATTTTTTGCACTATGGTAAGGCCAAGCCCGGATCCGCCGTTACCCCCGGTATAAAAATAATCAAAGGCATGTTCTAAATCCTCGGCAGTAAAGCCCTTGCCATCATCCTGTACTTTAATCAATACCTTGGTACCTTCTGTTATTATCCGGGATTGGATAAGCACCTGGCTCCTGGCATAACGAATACCGTTGGACAGCAGATTGACGAAGAGGCTGTGCAATTGTTCCCAATCCCCAATTATCCATATATTCGGCTGTATGTTAGACACTAACTCCACTTTTCTGTCCACAGCATAGCCACCGACTGTATCTATAACCGCTTCAACAATATAGTATAAATCCTGGGGTAAAGAATAATTGTGGTGGGGTTGCTCCAGGATAGTTATATCTATCATATTTTCTACGACATTTTTCAAACGCAGGCTCTCTTTATGAATAATGTCAATGGCATCCTCCATCGCGGAACCAGTAAAAACACCATCCCGGATCCCCTCGGCATAGCCGTTAATGCTCATTAGAGGGGTTTTCATTTCATGGGAAGCATTTTGAAAGAAACGGCGCATACCATCGTCATAGCTTTTTAGGCGGTCAGCCATTTGGTTGAAGGCAACAGCAAGTTTAGAAAGTTCATCGTCGGATTTGACTTCCAGACGAACATCGAATTTACGATCACCAATGGCCTGGGCATAATCCTCCAGGTTTTTTAATGGCCTCACCAGATAGCGAATAAGGAAATAGGCAATAAAAAGAGCTATAATTAGAGCTCCTAATAAGCTGGCAAGAATTGAAAACAAGGTTTCACGATACATGACTTGCAAAGTTCTGATAGGTACAAAGGTTAGCACTGTCTGGCCGTCACCAGAAGCTACCGGGACTTCGACAGCAACATATTTTTCGGTCTTAAAAATGTTGGCTAAACCCGGATCATAAGGTTCCTCTTCGCGCAGCTTGTCGGGCAAAGCAGATAAGGTTCGACCGGGCGGAAACTGCTCCGGCCGACTGCTTAAAATAATGGTATCATTGGAGTTCAGCCATAAGTAGTCGCTCTCCACCGAACGGCCCAGCAGGAGTATGGTTAAAGGGAGGTTAAGTTCATTAGGCGGCAACTGACCTGATTGATGCCGCCTGATAGTATAGGCTATCTCCCAGGCTTGTTTTTCCAGGCCAATCTCTGCACGACGTTCCAAAACACCTACTAAAATAGGATAGAACGCCAGGGCGGTTATTAAGAAGGTTAACACCACTGCGGCTAAATAACTAATTAATATCTTAGTAGATATGCTTTTGAATTTGCCCATTTAATCTATACCCATAACCCCATACAGTCTGAATATTGGCCTGGGAACCACTTTCTTTTAGTTTTTTGCGTAATCGTTTAACCAGGTCATCTACCGCCCGTTCACCGCCTTCATAATCATATCCCCAAACCCTGTCCAGTAGTTCCTGGCGGTTGAAAGTACGCTGAGGATGCATAACCAAGAGTGAAATGAGATCATACTCCTTATTGGTAATCGCCAGTTCCTGGCCTTCAATCAGGATCAACCGGTCACCGGGATTTAGTTTTAGGTTTCCCACTAATATACTATTATCAGAATCTGTAGGAGCATGAGTGCGGCGGAGAACCGAACGTACCCGTGCCACCAGTTCCCGGGGACTGAAGGGCTTGGACAGGTAATCATCACCGCCAACCTCCAGGCCCGTAACTCGATCCAGCGCCTTGCGGCGCGCCGATATAAAAATAATCGGCACTGCGCTGCGCTCCCTGATTTCTCTGCAGAAAGACAACCCGTCCTGACCAGGCAGCATGATATCCAGAATAAACATATCCGGATACCCTTCCTGCAAACGATGATTCAACTCTTCAATACCATTAAAGGTTTCTACCGTAAACCCTTCCCTCTGAAGGTACTGCTTTATTAATAAGCGTATGTTCTCTTCGTCGTCTACCACAAAAATTGTGCTCAAACCCATACACTCCTTCGACGGTCTACATCAAACCGTAAACATACCATGAGTATACAATAATAATGTGGCAAAAATGTATTAGCTAATATTTGTTGATGGCGTAATTTCCCAAAACAAAACCTGAAGATCATATGTGAAAAATTTACCAAGTTTTTGCCCCAATTCTGACACATTTAAAGTTTAGTATCTAAATTGGAATAGGGAACAAATTGAATAGACGGTTTAGAAAGTATGGTTTTGAAGTCCAGCTGTTTCAACCGGATAGTCTATCAGCTTAGCAAAAAGGGAAAACCGAAGCCTTTCTATTAGGAGAGGCTCTGTATGATTTCGGATAGTCAGAAATATAAAATGCGCTGAATCGCTTAGGCGAGCGGGAGAACCAATCTATGGGGTGAATCCTGTTTTTACAGGTAGGGTTAGTTAACTCTTTCGACCCGAATCCGTCAGCTAATCTCGTAAGCGTCAAGAAAGAGCTTGTCTCAGAAATTAATCCCTCACAAACAGACAGCATCCTTACTGGATGTATGCTCCTTTCTTGCCGGCTTACCGCCGTCTCCCGCCCCTTAGCTGCTATAAAACACGAAGGGTGGGATTTTCATGAGAAGACATTACCAGAAGACATCACTGTATAAAAACGTAACGCCTGAGGACTGGAATGATTGGAAATGGCAGATGGCCAACCGCATTACCAGCATTGAAGACCTGGAACAGGTGCTCAGTTTTTCCCCGGATGAGAGACAAGATATCAATAGGGGACTACAGAGGCTGAGAATGGCAATAACCCCGTACTATGCCACTTTAATGAAGCCTGATGATCCAGATTGTCCGCTAAGGAGACAGGCGGTACCCAACATTCTGGAAACCCGTATTAAAAACTCAGAGAGCAGGGATCCGCTGCACGAGGAGAAGGATTCACCGCTGCCGGGACTGACCCATCGTTATCCCGACCGAGTGCTGCTGCTCGTTACTGACCAGTGCTCTATGTATTGCCGGCATTGCACTCGCCGCCGTTTTGCCGGGCAGACTGATCAGGCCCTGTCCATCAATAAGATAAAAATGGGGCTGAACTATATTAAACAACATAAAGAGATCAGGGACGTTCTGATTTCGGGCGGAGACCCCTTCTGTCTGCCAGATCAGCGACTGGAATTCATATTGTCCAGCCTGAAGGATATCAAACATCTGGAGATACTACGTATCGGTACCCGCACTCCGGTGGTGATGCCGCAGAGAATCACCGAAGAACTATGTACCATGTTAAAAAGGTATCAGCCCTTATACATCAATACTCATTTTAATCATCCGACAGAAATCACCGCTGAAGCGGAGTTAGCCTGTGCCCGCCTGGTGGATGCGGGTATACCTCTGGGTAACCAGTCCGTATTGTTAAAGGGGATAAACGATTGTCCATATATAATGAAAAAATTGGTGCAAAGGCTTCTGCAAATTCGGGTTCGGCCCTATTATCTATACCAGTGTGATCTATCTGAGGGTATCGAACATTTTAGAACCCCAGTATCTCGGGGCATTGAGATAATTGAAATGCTGAGAGGGCACACGTCAGGTCTGGCGGTACCGACTTTTGTGGTGGACGCACCGGGCGGGGGTGGTAAGATCCCGGTTGGACCACAGTACCAGATTTCAAATTCTTCGGAGAAAACGATTCTTAGGAATTATGAGGGAGTGATCTGTACCTATACTGAACCGGAAGACAAGAGCCACACCTGCAGGAACTGCGGTATTTGTGAAGATTTCCCTGAGTATGAATACCGCGGTCTGGAACAGCTTTACCGCGAAGAGCGCATCGCCTTGATCCCAAAAAGCAATGTCCGTATGAAAAGGAGGGCGATGAACAATGAATTCGGTCAGGCATAATAATCAATCCAGCAATTATTATATGACTATTGATGACACGGTGATCCTCTGGGATTGGTTCAACCAACGGGTCAAAATATGGGGGAATCAAAAAATCAGCAAAAATACCCTGCAATTTATTAAGACTCTTGCCAACAATGCGGCTATTGGAAAGATAGTCGCCTGTACTCTACCGGCTTATCAGGAGATGTTCCTGGAGCAGGGGTTTGTGGTTGAAGGCAAGATCAGCGGCTTTTTTTCAGGAAAGGATGCCCAGGTTTATTCACATTTTACTTCTCCAGCCCGGGGGACTTCGGATAACAAATATGATGTGATCGTTCCGGTTGGTTCCAACTGGGATCGGGTAAAAGAGACGATCGAACAAACTAGCTTTCCCTGTATAACGAGAAAGGCTACTCCGGCAGATGTTCCGGGAATGATCAGCTTGTTTAGAGATGTTTTTAAGACCTATCCTTCTCCGGTCTTTGATAGTGATTACCTGCTTGGATGTATGGAATACGGTCGGGTAACTTATCGGGTGGCTATTGATGCCAATAATCAAATCGTGGGCATAGCCTCGGCGGAGCAGGACCCTGCCAACCTGAACGCTGAGATAACCGATTGTGTTACCGATCCCCAATTTCGCGGTCAAGGAGTATTGAGCCGGATAATCGGTGAATTGGAAGCTGATTTATATCGGGAAGGGTATATATGTCTATACACCCTTTGCCGGGCCACCCACGCGCCGGTCAATAAGGCCTTCTTCCGCTTGGGTTATGTTTTTACCGGGCGCTTGATAAAAAACTGCAATATCTGCGGTTCCTATGAGGATATGAATGTATTGGTCAAAGTTCTGCGGTAAAGATGCTGGAGCTAGCTTGGGCTACCGGTTGTACTACAGTAAAGGAGCTCCGCCATATATAGGCGGAGCTAATTGTTTTTTGAAGCAGGAATCGCAAGTTGAATCAGGGAATAAAAGACATATTCTAATCTTATCGAAGCCGAGAGCTTTTTACGATGGTATAATTCAGCAAAGCGGATTCGGAGGTAGCAGTGCAGCACCACAAGATTTTCAACCCTCTTATTAACTGGCGGAATTTCAGGTTGAAGCTCTTTGTTCAGGGTATAGTGGTCGGAATTTTTGCCGGAACCATAGTAGTGATCTTCAGATACATTCTGGAAAAGGCCGATATATGGCTTAAACTGTTTTATACTTATGTCCGTTCAGGTAACCCTGAATTTCTAGCTATTTGGGCCGTGGTATTGCTGTTGATTGCTTTTTTGTTGGGAAGTCTCGTCCGCCGTTATCCATTGATTAGCGGCAGCGGGATACCCCAGGTCAAAGGGGCCGTATCCGGAGATCTGGAGATGAACTGGGTTACCACGCTCCTGGGGAAATTCATGGGCGGGATCCTGGCGATTGGTGCCGGCCTGTCTCTGGGCCGCGAAGGTCCCTCCATCCAACTGGGGGCGGTGGCCGGTCAAGGGGTGAGCCGTTTATTCGGCAGCCTAAAGGTTGAGGAAAGAATCCTCATTACCAGCGGAGCCAGCGCCGGGTTGGCCGCAGCTTTCAATGCTCCCCTGGCTGGAGCGATTTTCGCCCTGGAGGAGCTGCATAAGAATTTTTCTCCGCCGGTGTTAATGTCTGCGATGGCGGCATCATTGACCGCTGATTTCATCTCCAAGCACTTTTTCGGTATACAGCCCATATTCAATTTCCATGCCCTGCCCATCTTGCCTTTCAAGTATTACGGTCATTTGATCATAATGGGGCTATTTATTGGCTTACTAGGGGTCTTATTCAATTGGTGCCTGCTAAAAATCCAGGATATTTATAAAAGCCAGAATATCATTCCCCCCCGCCTCTACGCAGCGGTTCCTTTGCTGATAAGCATAGCAGTCGGACTATACTTTCCTGCTTGTTTGGGCGGGGGAAACCGGCTGATCGATTCCATTAGCCAGGGCCATTTCGGCCTTTATATACTGGTGATACTGGTTTGTGTTAAATTCCTCTTTACCATCGTAAGTTATGGATCCGGGGTTCCCGGCGGAATATTCTTGCCTATGCTGGTCATTGGAGCCCTTTCCGGAGGTATTTTTGGCAACATAGCGGTTAATTTCACCGGGGTTGATCCCGGATATGTTAACAATTTTGTGGTATTTGCTATGGCCGGTTATTTTACTGCCGTAGTTAAAGCGCCGATAACCGGAAGTATACTGATTACCGAGATGACCGGTTCATTTGGGCATTTGTTCCCAATAATCATGGTGTCCATGGCCGCTTATATCGCCAGTGATATCTTGCATGGCAAGCCTATATATGACGAGTTATTGCACCGCCTCTTGTTGAAACGGGATGATTCCTATCATTCAAGTGGAGTAAAGAAGAAGATACTCCTGGAAGCAGTAGTATGCGTAGGCAGTGCACTTGATCAGCAGCAGGTTAGAGATATCAAATGGCCGGCCAACTGTCTTCTGGTAGGTATCCGGCGGGGAGAAGCCCAGCTTATCCCGCACGGGGATACCAATATAATGGCGGGGGATTACCTGAGTGTATTGGCGAATGAGGCGCAGGCCGGCCAAACAAATCGAGCTTTAAGTGTGTTGGTTGAAGCACCCAATAAAATGACACTGAACTAAAGCACACGATGCGGATTTAAAAGTTTAGCTTATTTATCAAATCTTGAATCTCGGAATAGAACCGTATTTACCCTCAAAGTAAGCTTTGCATACTTTCTTATCAAAACGCTCGCTGAAGGAATCTAAAGAAAAAATAGTTGATCTTCCATTTTCATCTTTATCAATAAATCCAATCTCATCCTTACGAAGTAGATCAAAATCCATTAATTTTGATTCATGTGTAGTAACAATTAATTGAATATTACGGGTTGAAGCCAAATTTAGATATTCTTCAATAAACTTATATGTTAGTAGTGGGTGAAAACGTCTGTTGATTTCGTCAATGATATATATTCGTTCACTATCCTTACTTAGGAGTACCTCTATTAAGTCCAGCAGACGAATTGTACCATCTGATTCTTCTTCCAAAGAAAAAACCGCGTTAGTTTTTTCATGCTTAAACTCCAGTGTCTTGCATTTTATATTATCGTTTTCAAGTTGAATAATATACATCAAGTTATCTTCCGAACGAAGCATAATTGCAGGAGTATTATGAGTATCTTTTTCTATATAATGCTTTTTTTGCTCATTGAGATGATCAATAATATTCTGCATTAATTCTTTCGGCAGCTTGGCAGTTACCTTTTCTATAGCGACATCCGCAATGTCGAATTCAGAAACACCTGTGCCAAAAAAAGATAACAGCTTACCAATTTGGCTAACACTCTCACTATCCATTAAATATGAATAATTAGTTATCGGTCTGTCAGGATAATTTACACTCAGTTTGTATTTAAACCAATTATATACTAATTTATATATCTTGATGTCCGATTCGTTCGCATAAAGTGAATCCTTATTTTGATTCATTAGTCGCAGAAAAAGAATGGAACTGTCTTCTTTAACGTCTTCCGCATATATTTTTAAGCGCTCATTTATAGCAGCATCTTTGAAGTAAGAATTAACCTCGTACTTACCCGTAGGAATATCTCTAAAAAACACCGTCTTATAAGTTTTGCCATAGCGTATTTGCTTCAAATATTCTGTCACAAAACTTGCAGAGCTTAATAATAGGTCAAAGCCATATACATATTTTTCATTTCCTATTTTAATAGTAAATTCGAAATGTGAGGGTTTATATTTATTGTCATCTTTCAAACGACAATAGCAATTGCTGCAACTTGTTGGGATGCCTCTTTCAATAACATTTTGGGCAAAATCAAAAGCACTTACCAGATTTGATTTTCCGGATGCGTTAGCCCCGTAAATCGCCATGAATTTAAGTAGTTTAAAATTACCATCTGCATATACCCTATCAATCTTACTGCGTACTTTTCCGGCTTCCATGGAAAAAGTCTGTATTTCGTCGAAGGAAAGAAAATTACCTACCTTAAATTCAGATAACAAAGTAACACCACCTTATTTATATCATTCATAATATTAAGCGATATTTTCACGACTGTCAACCAAATATATTTATGCATTGCTATCTTTATTAATTGATTATGTGATTTTTTCACACAATCGCAGAAAAACATCTTGACGGTGAATATCTGTGATGATATATTGATAACGGATTAGCACTCGGGGGAGTTGAGTGCTAGCTGAATACAGAGATGCCCCCTCTCTGTGATTAATATTGTAAATATAAAGGTGAGCAAGCCACCTCGATGCGCTTGCAGAAAGGAATTATTATGAGGCTAAAGGCATTAAGCAATTATGACGGAGATCTGGATAAACGGTTCGGGGATTGTATACTGCTTTATGACAATACATCTCTGGTCGTATACGACTGCGGACATACCAGACATGCGGAAGCAGTTGAAGCGTTCTTACAATCTGATCGGTCGATTTCACAGGTACATATCGTCGTGTCGCACAATGATAGCGACCATACCGATGGAGTGTGTAAGTTGCTTGATTGGTTGTATGCAAAGGGCCAATATGTGGTAATCGTCTATTCACACCAGTATCTGAAGCATGTCGATACTATTCTAGACAAAATTAGTGATAAACGAAGGAACCGTGATAGTTTAGAACAGTCGTTGTTGGATGAATTTGACAACATTAAGACGATTATTGAATCAGCGCAAGCATGTGGTTTTCTTACGGTAGAAGCTTTAAGCGGAACAAATGTAGGTAATTGTACAATTGTTGGGCCTACAATCGATGAATTTACTGATGTCGCAGCTAAGGCTGTAGACAATCGAGTCAGCAATAATATTGGCGAAGGACATGCCGAGGAGACGGTAATGAATGCGGCAAGCGTTCAGCTGGAATGCAAATTGGAAAATGCTGAAACTATCCTGCTGTGCGGCGATGCTTCGCCCTTATATCTGCATAATCTTGACAGCTATTCCATCATTCAATTACCACATCATGGTCAATTAGATGATGCACAGGCGATATTTGAAGAGAACCTAACCAATCCTTACAATAAGACTTATTTCATCTCTGACAATACAGGCTCAGCAGCAACGAGCGGGGGTTCCGACCAGTTGGTACAGTACATGAAGGACGAAAAATATGATCCTGCACTGAATACCAAAAGTGGATTGGTATTAATCCCCGGAAGCGCATATGTGAGCGTAACGAGTAGACAACAACAAGGAGTAAGGCTTGGTGAGATGGATTATAGGTAATGATAAGGACATTGCTGTTGATAGTAAGCAAGTAGGGGCGCGAAGAGAGTATATTCAACTTGTGACAGATGCCGAAGTCTCGGCCTGGGACTTCTTACAGATAAATGGACAAGTATTCAAAGAATATCTTTGCTGCACTTCAGATGATGGGATAGATGGAACATTAATAACAGCACATATTTGGGATGTTGAAAAGCTCTGTTCCTTTAGGAAAATTTGTGTTGGCAAGTTCGTTGTTGCAAATACCTGTATCTTGAGAAGAATGTTAGGTAAGGAAATATTGTTTAAGATGATGAGTATCAATCGGGAAGTCGAACTGTATTTTGCTAAACAAGAGTTGTCGGTAGACAACGGGAATTTTTGGCACTCAACTACATTAAACAATGTTGGTCAGTTCGGTTTCCCAACGTCATTATCCGAACGAAAACTATATATGAACAGGCGTAAAGGTCTTGTAGAGGCAATACAAATTTCATTCGATCGGGTATCGCCTCTTATAATACCTGGTGAATTAGGGAGTGACTACTATGGGCGGCATTCTTGAAAAATTGGGTTCATATCAAATAATGACCAACCTATTGCCAGGAGCATTCTTCGGATTGGCCCTCAAGTTTTTCTTCGGGTTGACTTTACCAACCCAAAATGTAGGCGAGGATATAGTGGTGTATTACTTTATGGGACTCATTATTAATAGAATAAGTTCTTTAGTTGTGGAACCTATTTTGAAGAAAATCTGTTTCGTCAAATATGCGCCATACCCCGACTTTGTAAAAGCCTCGAGAGCTGATTTAAAGATTGATACCCTGTCAGAAATGAATAACTATACTCGGTCACTCCTAACGTGCGTCCTGCTTCTTCCGGTTATGCGGGTGTTAAATGCATTATCTTTAAAATGGAGATGGTTCTCTTTGAATTGGGAATGGGGAGTAATAGCACTCCTTGTTGTGATGTTTCTATTTGCTTACAGGAAACAAACCAATTACGTACGTAAACGGGTAGAGGCGATAAACATCCATGAGACGGAGAACAAAGGCTTAGAAGGATAGATAAGTTGTGCGGAGTAACTCTGAAGTTGCATCGCAAGATGGTTTAACGATTTATATTTAGCGACATGAATTATCACAGGTTCTGCGGAAACACCCTGAGATCATTCAGCTCGCAGCTTTATTCTCCCGAGACAATATGATTGATAAAACAAAATTAAATCGGTAACTCATAACTAACCCATCTGTAAAACTTACGGATGGGTTAGTTTCATGTGCGAGCTGTCTGAAATGTATAAGCCGATAATGGAATAGTTGCCCAGTATATTGGCAAATAGTGCTATAATTAGTAATGTCAAATTTATTCCTGAGTTCTTAAATATAATATCAAAAATACAGCCCAGCCTTTCAATTACATTATCGCAGACAATGTTGATGCTGTGAGAGAGAAGGGACCCCATGAAAAAACTGACTGAAGAAGATATAAAATTCCGTTACATCACGCCAGCTATTGAAGAGGCAGGATGGACGAAGAACCAGATCCTGATGGAGTATTTCTTTACCGATGGTCAGGTTTTAGTGCGTGGTAATACGGTAAAGAGGGGTAAGCGCAAAAAAGCGGATTACCTTCTTACACATCAAGACGGGCAGTTACCGCTGGCCATTATCGAAGCTAAAGATGCTGATCATTCTGTTGGAGATGGTCTTCAGCAGGCAATGGATTACGCAGAGATTCTCAATATTCCTTTTGCCTATTCCTCCAATGGCAGTGGATTTATTGAGTATGATTACTTCACCGGCGAAGAACGTGAGCTGGAACTTGATAATTTCCCAAATGAAAGTGAGTTATGGAGTCGCTATATAAAAGGTAAGGGCTTTGATGATGCACAAGAGAAAGTTGTGGCAGAACCTGATTACTTTGATACCTTCTCACAGACAAAACCGCGATACTATCAGCGTATTGCTATCAATAAAACCTTGGAAGCTATAGCCAAAGGGCAAGACCGGATTTTGCTGGTTATGGCAACTGGCACAGGAAAAACTTATACTGCTTTTCAAATTATATGGAAGCTGCTCAAAACAGAGACGGTAAAGAGAGTCCTTTACTTGGCTGATCGGAATATTCTCATTGATCAAACTATGCAGTAGGACTTTAAGCCATTTGAAAAGATTATGACTAAGGTTCAGGATAAAAAGTTGGATAGTTCCTATGAAATATACATGAGTCTGTATCAGCAATTGGCCGGCGATAACGGGATAGAACCGTTTAGAGCATTCCAACCGGAGTTTTTTGATTTAATCATTGTCGATGAGTGCCATCGTGGTAGTGCTAAGGAACAATCCCAGTGGAGACGGATTCTGGATTATTTCCATACGGCAATTCAAGTCGGTATGACAGCCACTCCGAAAGAGACCAAAGAAGTCAGTAATATCACTTACTTTGGCGAATCGGTTTACACCTATAGTCTGAAGCAAGGTATTGATGATGGATTCCTGGCACCGTATAAGGTTATCCGCATCGGTCTTGACAGAGACTTGGAAGGCTGGAGACCATATAAGGGACAAGTCGATATCTATGGTAATGAAATCGAAGACCGGGAATATAACACTACTGATTATGACCGTAAACTAATTATTGATGAGAGAACGCAAGCTGTAGCCAACCGTATCACCAAGTGGCTAAAAGCAAATGGACGTTTTAGTAAGACAATTATTTTTTGCGTGGATATAGATCATGCCGAGCGTATGCGTCAGGCCATAGTCAATGAAAACAAAGATATGGTGGCGGAGAATCCCAAATACGTCATGCGGATAACAGGTGATAACCCAATAGGCAAAGCGCAGTTGGATTATTTCATTGATGCTAATGAGAAATATCCCACCGTTGTTACGACGTCCAAACTAATGAACACCGGAGTTGACTGCAAAACCTGCCAACTTATTGTTCTTGATAACGTCATCAATTCCATAACTGAGTTCAAACAGATTATCGGACGTGGTACCAGGCTCTATCCTGACTATGGCAAAGAATATTTCACCATCATGGACTTTCGTGATGCGTGCAGGCTATTTGTTGATCCTGACTTTGACGGTGATCCGGTAGTCATTATAGATGGAGGCGACGGAGGGGACGAGTGGGACCCAACTAAGCCTGATGATTCGGATATACCTGACCATCCGGATGATATCGCTGATCCTGAGTATCCAACCGATCCCCCACCTTTTGAACCACCGGGCATAGGAGAGCCATTCAGGAAATACCGGGTGAGAGGGGTACCGGTCAAGATTCTTAATGAGCGTGTTCAGTACTATGACAAAGATGGTAAGCTAATAACTGAAAGCATTAAGGATTACAGCAAGCGGAACATCCGGGAGGAATACGCAACTTTGGACGAGTTCCTACACGCTTGGAGCAGCGCAGACAAGAAGCAGGCAATTGTGGACGAACTTCAAGAGCAGGGTGTGCTCTTGGATGCTTTGAAAGAAGAATCCGGCAAGGATTTAGATGACTTTGATCTGATTCTCCATGTTGCTTATGACAAAAAGCCGCTAACCAAAAGAGAGCGGGTAGAGCATGTTAAGAAACAGGGTTATCTCTACAAGTACTCAGAGGTCTGTCAGCAGGTACTTTCTGCGTTGCTGGACAAGTATATGAATGAAGGTATCAGCGAACTGGAAGACACAAGAATTCTGGACAACACGCCATTCGATAAAATTGGAAGTCCGAAGAAAATAGCCGAGTTGTTTGGCGGCAAAGAAGGCTACATTCAAGCAGTAAGAGGCTTAGCCAGAGCCATCTATGAAGCAGCATAATATTATAGTAAGCGAGGATCAATAATATGAGCCTGGGGAGTTTTGTTAAGACCATACAAAACATCATGCGTGGAGACAGCGGCATCAATGGTGATGCTCAGAGAGTTGAGCAGATGGCCTGGATATTGTTTTTGAAAGTCTATGATGCCAAGGAAGAAGACTGGGAATTTCATGATGACAACTACGAGTCCATCATACCGGAAGAACTACGCTGGAGGAATTGGGCGGTTGATCATAAAGACGGAAAAGCCATGACCGGCCAGAGCCTGCTGGATTTCGTCAACAACAAGCTTTTCCCCACTCTGAAAGATTTAGCTATTACAGATAAAACTCCCATGAAGAAGTCAATCGTGAAGGCAGTTTTTGAAGACAGCAACCAGTACATGAAGGATGGCATACTCCTGAGAAAAGTAGTCAATGAAATTGATGCCATTGAATTCGATGAATATAATGAGCGCCATGCCTTTGGTGATATTTATGAGACCATTCTGAAGAGCTTACAGAGTGCTGGTAATGCGGGCGAGTTCTATACGCCCCGAGCGGTTACTGACTTTATGGTGAAGATGATTAACCCGAAGCTGGGTGAACGCATTGGCGATTTTGCCTGCGGTACGGGTGGGTTTTTAACCTCCACCTTGAAGGTGCTGGAGCCTCAGATTAAAACCATTGAAGATAGAGAACTGTACAACCAGAGCATCTATGGTATTGAAAAGAAGCCGTTGCCATATCTGCTGTGCATCACTAATATGCTGCTGCATGACATTGACAATCCCCAAATATATCATGGCAACTCCCTGGAAAGAAACGTCCGTGAGTATAAAGCCAGCGATAAATTTGATATTGCGCTGATGAATCCACCCTATGGCGGAACCGAGAGCGAAGGCGTGAAGATTAACTTCCCGGCTGACCTTAGGAGCAGTGAGACAGCCGATCTGTTCATGTCGGTAATTATGTACCGGTTAAATGAGCATGGACGAGCAGGGGTTATCATCCCCGATGGATTCCTCTTCGGTACCGATAATGCCAAGGTCGCTATTAAAAAAAAGCTGCTTGAAGAGTTCAACCTGCATACTGTTGTTCGCATGCCGTCCAGCGTGTTCTCACCCTATACACCCATCACCACCAACATCCTGTTCTTTGACAAATCCAAGCAGACGGATAAGGTCTGGTTCTATCGCGTGGATATGCCGGAAGGATACAAGCACTTCTCCAAGACCAAGCCGATGAAGGTAGAACACTTCGATGAATGTGTTGCCTGGTGGAATGACCGCCAGGAAATCAAAGACCCAGAGACTGATACTTACAAGTCAAAAGACTATACTGTGCAGGAACTTGCAGCTCGTGGCTATGACCTCGATCTGTGCGGCTATCCAACCGCCGAGGAAGAAGTCCTGTCCCCGGAAGAAACCATCAAGAACTTCCACGAAAAGAGAGATGCGCTGAATGCAAAAATAGACCAGCGCTTGGCCGAGATAGAAGCTCTCCTGGGGGTCGTTCGATGATTGCTGAGCGACTTCGGAAATCTATTCTGCAAGCGGCTATACAGGGGAAGTTGACGGAGCAATTGCCGGAAGATGGTGATGCAAAAGATTTACTGGTCAAGATTCAGGCGGAGAAAGCACAACTGATCAAGAACGGTAAAATCAAAAAGGAGAAGGCGCTTTCTGAGATCACGGAAGAGGAGATCCCTTTTGAGATTCCTGAAAATTGGTGTTGGGTTAGATTAGGAGAAGTATGCAAAATGGTTACCAAAGGTTCATCTCCTAAATGGCAAGGGGTTAATTACTGTTCATCTGGCGTTCTTTTTGTTACAAGTGAAAATGTTGGATGCGAAAAACTGTTATTAGATGCAGAAAAGTATGTTGACTTAAAATTCAATGAATTACAGTCAAGATCAATTTTAGAAGTAGGTGATGTACTTACAAATATCGTAGGTGCCTCAATTGGACGAGCTACAATATTTAATCTTGAGGAAAATGCCAATATAAATCAGGCTGTTGCACTGATACGACTTATTATGGTTGATATGGGGCGATATATTGTTAAGTACTTAAATAGCCCATTGGCATATTCAATAATGATGGGAAATAAGGTGGATACTGCAAGAGCTAATATTAGCTTAACAGATATCTCGAATTTTATTGTTCCGCTACCTCCTTTTGCTGAACAGCAACGCATAGTAGAGAAAATTGAAGAATTATTGCCTCAGCTAGAAAAACTAGAAAAAGATGAAATTAAGCTGGATGTTGTTCGGAAATCTTTCCCCAAGAAAATGAAGGATTCTCTGCTTCAATCAGCCATCCAGGGCAAGCTTACCGAACAACTGGAGTCTGATGGAGATGCGCGCGATTTGGTTGCACAAATCCAGAAGGAGAAAGCACGCCTTATCAAAGAAAAGAAAATTAAAAAGGAGAAGGATCTGCCGGAGATTACGGAGGATGAGATCCCCTTTGATATTCCGAAGAATTGGTGCTGGGTAAGATTGGGAACAATTACATATAATCATGGCCAAAAATGCCCCGATCAAGAATTTACATATATAGATATTTCGTCTATTAACAACGAGAAGAATACTTTAGGTTCTTTAGATAATGTTCTTCAGCCTAATGCAGCTCCTTCGAGAGCTAGAAAAATAGTTCATAAGGGGGATGTGATTTACGCAACAGTTAGACCATATTTGCATAATATTTGTGTTATAGATAGAAATATAGAGCCAGAACCAATTGTGAGTACAGGTTTTGCAGTTGTTTGCACACCCATGCCGATTTTAAATAAATATCTGTTTAGATATTTATTATCTCCAGCTTTTGATAGCTATGCAAATGACAATGAGAACTCGAGGGGAGTCGCTTACCCAGCTATAAATGATGCCAAGTTTGCAAAAGCTCTTATCCCGCTCCCACCTCTCGCTGAACAGCACCGCATCGTCGAACGATTGGAAAAACTTCTGCCGCTCTGCGATGCACTCGAATAGCTATTGATTAGCCCATACGAGCCATTAGCGGACCTCAATAAATCTGACTTGCTTCTCTTGCTTTAGGTATTGAACGTGTGGCTTGTTCAGTATAACCAGGCTTTTTTTGTCACCGGTGGTTCTGTTGGCCCGGTGTCCGACTTTGGACTCGGTTCCATGGAAATAGCGGATTTTCTCTTTGTCGTTTTGATAAAAGGTGAACTTCCAATAATTTTTCATGGAACGCATCCTCCTTACAAAATTGTCTGCCTGCTCTTGCCCAGAATTCTAGCGCAAAAATGCGCGAAACACAACGATATACATTAAAAAATGCGGCTATTGTGCGTGATTTGTGCGAAATTGTGTGATATAATATTAAATGATACGAAAAATATTGGAGATAAAGGGAGTAATTACTGGTGGATAGGGATAAGGCATTATCTACACAACAAGTGGCGGATATTTTACATGTCAGTAAAAGCACTATATATAATTTGATTCGGGATGGTGAACTCCAGTCCTATAAGGTGGGGCGAATGTTGCGGTTTACCCAGGAGGATGTGGACAATTATATTCAAAAATCGAAGACCCTCCGGCCCGATGGCCTGATAAGGGATTATTCGCCCAATGACCTGGTTTTGGGGAATTCGCCGATCAATAAGAATTTCATTATTTGCGGACAGGATCTGATACTGGACGTGCTTTCAAACTATTTGCGAATGAACAGCATTCCGGCACTGCGTGCGTATATCGGCAGTTATGACAGCTTAGTCGCCTTGTATCAAGACAAGGTGCAGGTGGCCAGCTCGCACCTTTGGGACAGTGACAGCGATCAATATAATATTGCGTATGTCAGAAGACTCCTGCCGGGGATTCCTTCGGTGATTATTCACCTTACCTGCCGGATGCAGGGCTTTTATGTGCCCATGGGCAATCCCAAGAGAATCAGCACCTGGAGCGATTTGGCGCGGGGCGATATCTGCATGATCAATCGGGAGAAGGGTGCGGGCTCCCGGGTGCTGATCGACGAAAATCTCAGGCTGCTCGGGATCAGCTGCGGCCAGATCAATGGTTATTATAATGAGGCATCTTCACATCTGGCAGCGGCCAGCGCGGTGAGCAGCGGCCAGGCTGATGTGGCGGTGGGGATCGAAAAGATGGCGAGACAGGTCGATAATATCGAATTTGTTCCGCTTAAAAAGGAACGCTATGATCTGGTGGTGAAAAAGGATGCCTTTAATACACCGGAGATCACCAATATGCTGAGTATTATCCGTTCCACGGAGTTCAGGAAGGAATTTGGCAATATTGGCGGTTATGATACCAGCGAGATGGGCACGATAGTAGCTGAATTGTGATGGGGATGACAGTATGGTTCATGGATTGCTTATAATTGGCCAAAAAATGCCCGGTTACCACAGATTTGCTGATAACCGGGCATTAGCCATATTCGTTCGGAACTATCAATACTAAGGGTAATTTGCCGATATTTTGTCTTAGCTCTGCGCCTTGACCAGTGCGCTTACATAACGATTGAAATCGCTTTTATTGTTCATCAGGTGGTTTCTCAACGCCGCTGTAAGTTCGAGTTGAACTCCTTTGCCTATCTTGTTCCGGTTGCAGATATTGGCGCGTCCACTTCCCCCCAGGCCGCTGGGAGGGTTTTTCACGGTAAAGCCTGCTTTTATGAGTTGTGCTTTCACCTTGGCCTTGAAGGCCTTGTCCAATCCCCCGAGATAGGTAACCTTGCTGCTGCCCCGGCAACCATGTATCGATAAGGTCTTATTAGAGGCCCTTACCATTCTCAGTGCGCATGATTCGTTAAAATTCGTTGAGGTAACATGCAACCCGGAACCCCTTAAGCCAATAAAGCCGTAGTAGTCAAAATTGCCCCGGGACGCTACTGCCTGGGCGATTTGGTTGGTTCCGCGTTCTATATTCCCTCCATGGATCGAGAGCACTATGCTGTCGGAGGGGGTGAATTTCTGAAGTATCCGGTAGTCGACCCCGAGTTTCTTATGAGCTTGCAAACTGGTCGCACTGGGGTATGTATCGGCACTGGCCGTGCCAACGAAAACGCTGACTGATAATAACAATGCGGTAAGTATACCTGGCAGATAGGTATGTAAAAAATGTCGCTTACTCAAGCTATCCTTCCTTTCCTGTTTCCATATCCTAATAATCCTTTCGTATATGTTCCTCCCGACATGGCTGTAATTACCAATTTTCCGAACATCTTGGTTCTGGGCAACGGTAGTTATTTTATAACTTACAAGATTATTGTTTGTCCAAAGCAATGAATGCCAATATGATCGGGAGATGGGGGAATAAGCAGATGGTGGCAGAAAGCCTCAAGGATATTGCCGTAGCGGAACCATATTTGGAGTTAATTACTTGGCAAGCAGATGTGCCTGGTAAGAACACTTGTCAAATGAAATCGGTACTTTAATAAGCGGCTCAAATACATTATTAGGAAATAATCCTGGGTTAGACCTCGGCCTAGTGCATTGAGTGGAACCATGCTGGTTCGGGAAAGCTCATGCAGGGTGATGATTGGTATCGGAGTCACATTGCCCTGGAGAAGTTGATTTGGGGTTGAGGTACACACCTATTACCCCTGGGAAACCCCCAATTCATCAGTCAGACTTTCTATCTCTTCAACGATATGGTGCATCTCCGTCTCTACGTCAAAATTAGAACGACCCAGCGTGGAAACAGGACAATAGAGGTTATAATCCAGTATTTTTTTCGAGATTTCCGCCAGTCGATCCCGGCTTTCGGCATAGAAGTTTTTCTTCTTTTCTTCATAACGGCTAATAGCCAGAGCGCTTCGTTTCTCACTTAAGACAATCAGCGTATATTTTCTAAAGTATTCTACTTCCTGATCTAGTTTTGCTCGATTTATGATCAACACCGTAAAGTTTATAGTATCCTGGATGATTTTCAGTGGGGTGATGATTACCAGGAGAATTTCCGCATGCTGGCCGAGTATAAAAACCATTAATTATTATCACAAAATCGGTTTACTGGCTGAACCAGAGCGCTCTCCGGGCGGATACCGTCTTTACGGGCCGGCGGAGCTCAACAACTGGGATATCGATGATATCGGCAGTGCTTCCGGCTCAGTTTGGGTGACTGATGAGCGAAACGCCTATCCCACTCAGAGATGGGAATGACCTCTTTGTATATAGCACAGAGCTGTATATTAAACTTACAGAAAAAAGGAATACGCGAATGATTGTCGAAAGGTTTGAGAGAAATAAGTCCTAAGCTTAACGTGACCTAGGCACTAATTGTTACTCAAATTGTTGCGGTGCTAGAATGGGGTGTTTGAACTGGAACCATTATTGTTGCCGGGGGAGCTGCACTTGCGAAAATTCGTCGCCCCGGAAATCATTTTTGGTGTCGGAGCTCGGAGCCTGGCCGGTCGATACGCCCAGAACATGGGTGCACGCCGGGTAATGGTGGTGAGCGACCCGGGAGTGGTTGCTGCCGGGTGGGCAGGACAGGTGATTGATTCACTGAAAGAAGCCAGACTGCCTTATGTCTTGTTTGATGGTGTTACCCCTAATCCGAAGACCATAGAGGCAACGAACGGGGCTGAGCTTTACCTGGCTAAAAGGTGCGATGCTATCGTGGCTATAGGCGGGGGCAGCGTCATCGATTGTGCCAAGGCCATTGGTATTGTGGGGACCAATCTGGCGCCTATTTCTAAATTTGAAGGGGTTGACCGGGTAAGTACGCCTATTCCCCCTCTGGTCTGCATACCCACCACGGCAGGAAGTTCGGCAGATGTTTCTCAGTGCACTATTATTATGGATGAGAAGCGCCGGGTGAAAATGGCTATAGTCAGTAAGGCGGTAGTCCCTGATGTTGCATTAATAGATCCGGTCACCCTAACTACCATGCCTTCATACGTAGCGGCTTGTACGGGTATGGACGCACTTACCCATGCCATAGAAGCCTATGTCTCGAATGCCAGCTCACCCCTTACTGATCTGCACGCCCTGGAAGCAATACGATTGATTGACGGTTATCTGCAACCTTCCATATCCAGCCCCGAAAATGTTATGTTGAAGGGCAAGGTGATGCTGGCCAGTCTGGAGGCCGGGCTGGCTTTTTCCAACGCTATTCTGGGCGCCGTTCATGCTATGTCCCATAGCCTGGGGGGCTTGCTCGATCTGGCCCATGGTGAATGCAATGCCATACTGCTGGAACCGGTTATTGCTTTTAATTATTCAGAGGCATCTGAAAGATATGCTCATATAGCTCAGGCAATGAGCATAGATCTGGGGGGCTTATCTAAGATAGACATAAAACAGGCCCTGCTGGATCATATCAGGGAATTACGCGGAAGCGTGGGTTTAAACAAAAAACTGGGGGAAATCGGTGTAAGTCCCCAAGATATATCTGAGCTTGCCCGCAAGGCTTTGGAAGATACTTGTATGGCGACAAATCCGATCGCACCGACTTTGCAGGAAATCGAGGAAGTATATCATGCCGCATTCTAAAAAGAGGTCCTCGCCATATGAGGAACTGCGGGAACAATTGATAGGTCTGGGTGAACGATCCTTGCGTAAGAGCTATTATCCGGCTCTGCAGGATAAGCTGGATGATCTTCAGCGGTTCAGGGCATTGCTGGACGAGAGCCATGATCTGATCTTTCTACTGCAGATACCATCCAGACGGATCGTGGATGTAAACGAGTCGGTCTGCCAGCAGTTGGGGTACCAGAGAGAGCAGTTGCTCACCGCTTCGTTTGATATCTTCATGACCAAACCTGAAACGCTATGGACCGCAGTGCAGAATTCGGAAACCGCCGGTCAACATTTCCGTTTGACCATTACCACTGTTTTTAAGAAATCTGATGGGAATCAATTGCCGGTGGAGGTCACCCTTAGTCAGGTTTCCTTCCAAAAGAACCACTATGCCGTGGTGGTGGCCCGGGATATTACCGAGCGTATCGCTGCAGAGGAAGAACTCAAACTATCCCATCTTTTGTTGGAGCAGAGGGTAGAGGAACGTACCGCTGCTCTCATGCAATTGGCGGAATCCCTGCGAGCAGAGATCGCTGACCGCAAAAAGGCGGAAGAACAGTTGAAGTTTTTAAGTTTGCATGATTTCGCCACTGGCTTGTATAATCGTGCCTATTTTGCCGAGGAGATCCGGCGCCTCGACACCGGACGACATTATCCGGTCAGTCTCATCATTTGCGATGTGGATGGTCTAAAGATAGTCAATGACTCCATGGGCCATGATATGGGCGATCACTTGCTGGTTTCCGTAGCGAATGCACTGCGGGCCGGGGTGCGCGATGGCGATGTAGTTGCCCGGGTGGGCGGAGACGAGTTTGCCATACTCATTCCTCATGTTGATGCAAGTGATGTGGGCGCGATTCTAGGAAGAATCAGAGCTCAAATTGATAAATATAATCACAGCAAGCAACCGGTGCCGATGATAGTATCAATGGGTTATGCTACCAGTCCCGGACATGAAAAAAGCATAGAAGATCTCTATCGGGAAGCGGACAATGATATGTATCAGAACAAGCTGAATAACCGCCAGGATTCGGTTAATAGCTTAACCAAGGCCGTAGGAAAGGCGTATATGGCCAAAGATTTCGGCCGGGAAGGGCATGGCCGCCGCTTGGCGACATTCAATCAAGCCATGGCTAAAGCTATGCGCCTGCCGCGTGAACAGGTCAGGATGCTCAAACTTCTGGTGAAATATCATGACATCGGCAAACTGCGCATAAGTGACAGTATACTAATGAAGCCGGCTACACTGACGCCGGAGGAAGACATGATGATGAAAGGTCATTGTGAATACGGTAAGAGGATTGTGCTGGCCATCCCGGAATTGGAAAAGGTATCCGATCTGGTACTAAAGCATCATGAATGGTGGAATGGCCGGGGGTATCCCCTGGGCATCAGTGGGGAGGATATACCGCTGCTTTGCCGGATATTTGCCATTACCGACGCCTTCGAAGCTATGACCGGGAAGCGACCTTATCGTAATCCGGTGAGCCATGAGGAGGCGGCTGAGGAGCTTCGGAGAATGGCCGGCATTCAATTTGATCCCGAATCGGTTGAGGTATTTATACAACTAATCGAAAAAGAATTAGTATAAGGATTTACGGATAGCTTAGCTCCGAGGCTTATGCACGATAAGCCCGGGAATATCTCTAATAGAATATTCTGATAATACTAAGGGGGGATCTGGTATCTCCCTGATTTTTTTGTGGGACTCTGGAGCGATAGTATGACACTTGCCCCCGGGACAGTGGGGCTGTATTCTGAGTGTAGAATGAGATATGGGAGTGGGCTGATTGAGAAAGCCGTTTGTTATATTGGCGGTATTGTTGATGATCATTTTACCGGTAGCAGTTTGTCTCTATGTAAGTAATAACTCCAGCGACCGTGTTCATGCGCGTGACCTGGGAGTTCGCCCGGATGCGCAGGACCTGAGCTCTGCTCAGACCAAGTTTAGCGGATGGAGGAAAGGGCAGTTGGCAAGCTTTAACTCGGCCGAGCTTACCGCCTGGTTGCACCATAGCGAGACTGCTGCCACTCCCTTGGTAGATGCTCAGGTCAGGATCAATGCGGATAACAGTATAGAGATAAGTGGTCTGCTGGTCACCGATCGGCTGGAGCCCTACGCATCTAGCCGCGGCTTTTCTGCGGGGCAGGCCCGGCAGATAGTCGAGCAACTGGGGCGGAACAAGAGGGTGCCGCTATATATTCGTTGTCAGGGCGGGATGAACAATGGACAGCTCGATCTTAATATCAAGAATGTCGAAGTAGATGATATCGGCGTACCGCGCTTCATGATCAGGGATAAGCAAAATGAGATAGAGCGTATTTTGCAGGAAGTACTGCAGCGCAATCATATTCAGGATATCCGGGTGGAGAACCGGGAGATCAGGCTGGGTCGGCCATAGAATAGATTTTACATGTACTGTGAAAACACCCGGAGGCGCTAAGATAGTGCATAATCAACTGGCAGGATGAAATGATCATGTTATTTATAAAAATGGTAAAACTAATCTGGACCAATCCTGCAGTATCAGGCTGCTGGCATTTGAAAGGAGCAAAGGCATGGAGACGCTGGCCCGAGAATTGAAGATGCCCAATTGGTATGAGGTGCCGGATGATTTTGAATTACCTGATTATAAAGATGGCATGAACTATCTGGTGAATGGGGAGATATTGAGCTGGCGGGGAGAGGGCATTGAGGTTAGATCTCCCTTGTTATTTCAGGATGGGGCACAGATAAAAGTACCTTTGATCGGAAGCTATCCTGGTCTCGATGAAGCTGAAGCATTGCGAGCATTGAGAGCTGCCGAACGAGCTTACGGCGGAGGAGCCGGTAAATGGCCGCAAATGACGACCGAGCAGCGTATCGAGGCCTTAAAGGGATTCGTATGGCGTATGCGCCCGCTGGAACGGCAATTTGCTCTACTGCAGATGTGGGAAACAGCTAAACCTTATCGCTCATGCCTCGACGAATTTAAGCGGACTATGAAATATATTGAGGATACTATAACGCACCTGTACTTGTTGGAAGAGGAGAGCAGTGGCATATCAAAAGCCGAAAACTATATTTATCAGGTGCGCCGATGTCCCCTGGGCATATGTCTGTGTATGGGGCCGTTCAACTACCCGCTCAATGAAACCTTTGCTCTGGCTATTCCGGCTCTTATAATGGGCAACACTGTTATCATCAAACCACCTCGCTACGGAGCCTTATGTACCATTCCTCTGCTGGATGCTTTTGCGCGTTCTTTACCCGCGGGAGTAGTTAATGTGATCAATGGTCATGGACCGGTGATCATACCTCCCATAATGAAAACCGGCAAGATAGCGGTACTTGGTTTTACCGGCAGCACCGGGGCTGCTCGGCAGATCGCCAATGCCCATCCTGCCAATAACCGGCTGCGGACTATCCTGGGATTGGAGGCCAAGAACCCGGCCTTTGTATTTGCTGATGCCGACCTGGATGTGGCAGTAAAGGAATGCATAAACGGGGCACTGGAGTTCAACGGACAGAGATGCACCGCGATTAAGCACATTTTGGTTGAGGAAAAGATAGCAGATCACTTCCTGGCTCGCTTAAGTGCCGAAGTAGAAAAGGTTAAGTGCGGCCTGCCATGGGAAGAAGGGGTCACCATCACAGCGCTGGCGGAAACTAATAAGTCAGAGTGGCTGGGTGAATTGATTCAGGACGCCCTGGCACATGGCGCCCATATTGTGAATCCCAGTGGTGGACAGGTGAGCGGCAATCTCTTTCATCCTACCGTCATTTATCCGGTAACTGGAGAAATGAAGATATGGTCGGTGGAACAGTTTGGGCCGGTGATTCCGGTCAGTTCTTTTGCAGGATTTGATCAGATAGCTAATTACATGATTCATTCGGAGCACGGACAGCAGGCTAGTGTTTTCACCACCAGTGCCGCAAATGCCTCCAGTATGATCGATTTGCTTGTCAACCAGGTATCGCGGGTTAATCTAAATGCGCAATGCCGCCGCAGCCCAGACGAATTGCCGTTTACCGGTCGCAAGGACTCGGCGGAGGGAACCCTTTCGGTTATCGATGCCCTGCGCTCATTCTCGATCCGGTCATTGGTAGTAGCCAATGAGCAGGGGCGCGAACTCTTTTTCCGTACCCTGGAGAGCGGACAGTCCAGGTTCCTTAAAATTTAATTAATCACAAACCTGCTTAACTATCGCAGTAGACTTATGATGTGACACAAGTCAAAATTTTGAATTTTTAATTTTGAATTATGAATTACTGTGGAAATGCTTCGCATTTCTTAGCAAAAGCAAACGACAACTGTAATTGCACCCCGAGGGTGCACACC
>JAAYCK010000183.1 GCA_012729835.1 Syntrophomonadaceae bacterium | reverse complement strand
CCGTGTTCCCGATTGGCGAAAAACACCGAGAAGGGCTCGCAATACTTGGCCATGTCCTCGGCAGCGCCGCACAGCACGTCATAAAAATTCTTGCTGCCGTCGCCGGAGAAACGCAGCTCAAAGCTGCCGTTACCGGCATCAACCTCCATCCGGGGCTCGTATTCGAGCAGTTCCCTTACGGCGGACATGATGGCATCCATGTCATTCAGGTTCTTGGATTTGATAGCAGTCGAGTAAACGTCATAGACGGGCATTTTCGGACCTTTGAGCTAAGTAGATGTAGATGCAGGGACTCTAGGAGGCGGTCAGGAGCAAAACAAGGACAAGCTCCGGTGAAGCGTTTCCGGCTCCGGAAACCTGGTCGGTCATCTGGCGAGGCGCTGTCGATTCGGATAAGGAAAACTCCCTGCGGCGCGCAGCGTCGCAGGGGTTGCGTCCTTGTCCTGAAGCGGTTGCAGCGCGTCTCCGGGGGCGCACCTTGTACGATTACTGTAATAATCATACTACCTAAATCAGCCGAAAAAGAGCCTCGTAACGCCTGGATAGCCGCCGCATTTCTTGCTGCCCTGGAGCGGTGCCGGCTTGTATATGGTGTTGTGGCCCACCATACTCTTGGCCATGCAACATGACATAGACTTCCCCTCAATCCCAGTATCCCGACCCGACGCTCAAAGCTACTCCAGGCCGTTGCCGGTACCCGCGGCCGGCATGTGCCTACCGGGGAGAACGCTGGAGAGGGAACCCTACCTGATCACCTTGACAGGCATCCACACCCCCGCTGACAACGCCCAGACGGAATACTGGAACGCGGAATATGCCGTTTGCGGAAGTGAAGCCCCTCTGGAGGCCCGCACCACCTCCATTTTCTTGTCTCGTCACGCCATCCACGCGCACCTCGACAGGATGCATGCCTTCAACGGGGTTGCCGACTTCACCCAGTCCTGGCCTCCTCGGGCTCATGCTGGAGATGGCCTTATCTTCCCGGAACCAGAGCCCGGAATGGTGATCGAGAGCGAGGACTACTGTGGCGAACGCTTCTGGCTTCAGATCCAGGAGGAATTAACGCACTGCGAGATCACAGGTTTTCGAGCTTGGCGCTACTCCAGAGTTAGCGAACCCCCCGTAGCCGGTTTTGACGGGGCTGGTAGAAGCCAGACGGCCAACACGGCAGAAGCGCTGGAGATGTTGCGACAGGCGCAGTTAACGCTGCGTGACGGAGCTACCGCCCTGCTTCTGGCTGGCACCCCATGCCCTGAGCTGCCGGTTATCACCGCCCCGGAGATCCTGCGCATCATGCGCACGAATCGAAATAAGCAACTGGGCGAGGGCTACCCTACTCCACCGGATCCGGTATGGCTCAGCGTGGAAGACCCCCTGAGGGATAGCACTCCCTTGCGCGATTACAGGCTGAATGAGGACGCTCGCATCTTGATCTGTGCTGCAGAGCATGCCGATGGCACGACCACCTACCCTGTCGTTCGCGCCTTTTCCCCAGAAGGCCCGTATTCCTGGCGTCGAACGAGCGTAATGGAGCGCCACTGCACAACATACCAAGAGGCACTTCAGTTCACCGAGGGAATGCTGCGCTAT
>JAAYCK010000181.1 GCA_012729835.1 Syntrophomonadaceae bacterium | reverse complement strand
AGGCGAAGTCATTCTGCAGGCTTCCCGGCTGATATGCGATGCCAATCCACCCGCTCGAATCCTCGAAGCAGGCTGCGGGGAAGCCCAGATCATCGGTGCCCTGGTGGATGCACACGGCAGCCCCGCCGGGGATCAATCCAGTGTTGGCATTGATCGCGATACCAAAGCTCTAACAGTCGCTGCCAGGCAATACCCCGGCATCCACTTTCTCGAAGGCGATTTCACTGACCCCCATTTATTACTATCTCTAGGAAAATTTGATTTACTCTTATTGGTCAATGCCCTTCACCATGTCTTTTCAGACGCCTACGCCCCGGAGTTGCAAGAAATCAATGTGGGTCTCGGAAAAGACAATGTCCGCGCCAGCTTTGCCAAATTAGCAGAAACACTCAAACCAGGCGGCCACCTGATCCTTTTTGACGGCCTGGAAGCCCCTGAATCACCCGATACACCCATCCAACTTCGCTTTCAAACCACCCAAGCCTAGCAAAAGTTCCAGACATTTGCCCGGGAATATCAGCCATTCCAAATACAATACGAAATTCTCCAAAAGCATGATGTGCAACTTTCCATGCGGGATTTCACTCGGTATGTCACCAAGATCATCTTTCTGGGCAAACCTCTCTGGGAACGCGAACGCCATGAAAGTTACCAGTACTTCCAGGAAGAAGAAATGCGCGCGATGTTTATGGACAACGGTTTTGTAATCCAGGAATTTCGCTTACTCAGTGTCGATTACGATCATTGGCTGCAGGAAGTGGAAATCATTACCCCTCACCAATTCCCCCCCGAACACGTCCTCATCACCGCCCAAAAAATGAGATAATAAAGGCATTAGTCAAGTCAGCACCTTCATCGAAACCATCAAAACTTTAAGGAGACTTCATGCCTTATAACCGCCTGAGCACCAGCAAAATTGCCAATATCGTTGGGTGTCATCCCAACACGGTACGCATGTACGAAGCCTGGGGATTGCTCCCCCCAGTGCCGAGAGGTGCCAACGGCTACCGTCTTTACACCGAGGACCATTTATACCAGATGAAGCTGGCACGCACTGCCCTGAACACCGCCTGGCCAGGCAAAAATATCCGTTCTGCTGCCTTCGCGTTGATTCAACAAAGTGCTGCCGGGGATCTGGGTGGTGCTTTGGAAAGTGCTTACCGCTATGTGGTGCTGGTACAGAACGAACGCAACCAGGCAGAAATGGCAGCGGAGTTGGTTTCCCGTTGGGCGCAAGGCTTCCCTACCGACTCAACTCACCAAAACCTGCATATTCGCGATGCCGCGCTGCACTTAAATGTCACCACCGATCAACTACGCAACTGGGAACGCAATGGACTGATGGACGTCCCACGGGATCCACATAATGGCTACCGAATGTATACCGCCCCTGAATTAGCGCGTGCCAGGGTCATTCGCGTCCTGCGTAATGCCGGGTACAGCCTGATGGCTATCTACCGCATGCTCAACCAGCTCGACAGTGACAGCTCCACCAACATCAGACAAGCACTCAACACCCCCCGCCCGGATGAAGACGTCTTTCACGCCACCGACCATTGGCTTTCCACCCTCGAAGACATCGAACAAAGTGCGCGCAAGATGATTGAGATCCTCGAAGAATGGTTGCAAGGTAAAGGTAAAAAAGGTAGATAATTAGAAGATGACAAGTTGAAATCTTCTTTATTAATAATAGAATAATAACAGCTATCCAAATAAAAAAAACAAAACCCAGATTTTCCAATTTGTAAGAAATTAAAACTCTGAGCCTGCTTTCGCAGGCTCAGGTCTACCAATAATCTGTTGAAGGAGTCTCTAGTTAGGAAGAATTACTGCGTCAATTACATGGATCACACCATTGCTGGTTTCGATATCGGTGATGATAACTTCAGCGTCGTTGATGAAGACTTTGCCATCTTCCACGGTGATGGTGACGTTCTGTCCCAAAACTGTTTCAGCTTCTGTCAGGGTCACTACATCTTCAGCCATGACTTTGCCAGCGACTACGTGGTAGAGCAGGATGTCGGTTAAGGCTTGTTTGTTCTCAGGTAAGAGCAAGCTTTCGACTGTTCCTTCTGGTAAGGCTGCGAAGGCATCATCGGTGGGGGCGAAGACGGTGAAGGGACCTTCAGCACTGAGGGCATCCACTAATTCGGCGGCTTGCAGGGCTGCGACTAAGGTGGAGAAGTCAGGGTTGCCAACGGCGATTTCTACAATCGATTGTGGTTCTT
>JAAYCK010000112.1 GCA_012729835.1 Syntrophomonadaceae bacterium | reverse complement strand
CAGAGCTGGGTCAGGAATACGATTTATTGCCACAGATTAACACAGATTCACACAGATGAGATTTGAAGGACCCCGTCCTGTCATTGCGAGCGCAGCGAAGCAATCTTCCCCCACATGCCTTTATATTACTTCGCTCGATTAAAAATAAAACACTATTAATGCCATTGTACATATAATCTGTGTCCATCTGTGTTCATCTGTGGCTAATTAAAAAAAAACCTTGCTGCACATCTTTATTCTACTGCGTAAGTTGAGTCATCAATAGAAAAGGGACCAGGTATATGGCTGGTCCCTTAATGTTCTGGCCTATTTATTCATTTCATCGATTATTTATACAATTCATCGATTATATCCGCGTATCTTTCCAATATCACTTTCATGCGCAGTTTATTGACAGGTCCTACCTCCCCATTTATCTCGCTGAAGCGCCGCTTTAACAGGCGGAAACGTTTGATGGCTTCATAATCTCGCAACTTATTGTTTATCATATCGATCTGATCCTGCATGGCTACCAGCACCAGATCATTGGACATGATATCTTCACCGACCTCGACACAGGTACTGACGCCGTCGACCTCCTCAAAGACGCATTGGCTGTCGTCGAAGGGGATGCCATGGCTGGTGAGGACTCGCAGAATAAAATCAAAATTGGGTACAATGAGGGCACTGATGTATTCGCGATCCTGTCCAACGATAGCTACCTGATCGATCAGAGCAGATGTTCCGCACAGCGCTTCGAGGCGGGCCTGTGATATATTCTTACCATTGTCCAGTACGATCAGAAGCTTCTTGCGGTCAACCACGCGGATGAAGCCTTCCTCATTCATCTCAACAATATCCCCGGTCCGGAACCAGCCATCAGGCGTAAAGCATTCATTAGTAGCCTCTTCATTGAGATAGAAGCTGGATATTACTCCAACTCCCTTCAGCAACAATTCGCCATCATCGTCCTGCTCGAATTCTACTCCGGGGACCGGTCCGGATATCCAACCGATCTTGTATTTATCAGTGCAGGAAAGAGCGACAGCGGCAGCGCTTTCGCTTAGTCCATAGCCCAGTATGATGGGCAAGCCCATACCTACCAATTTCCTGTGCAGCTCGACATCCAGGTGGGCGGCTGCAATAATCAGGCCAATTACTCGCCCACCCAGGAAGTGATGCACCCGCCAGTAGACACTGTTATATGATTCGATCCATTCAGCCCGCAGGGCAGGATCTAGCTGTTCGATAATAGGACGGGTGAGGTCAATGTAACCGTTAGCATCCTCCAGAGCCCGGGTAGTACGGACGGCAACATCTATGGCCTTCTCCCAGGCAATGCGTCCATCCTTGGTTCCCATAAAGGCCTTCTGGTAAGCAATAAATAGCAGACTGGCCAGGCGTGGAACCCAGGTGATCCAGGTGGGTCTGATAGTGTTGATATCGATCATGAGGTTTTCATAGGAAGCAATGAAGCCCAGGCAGCCGCCCACAAACAGGGGGCAGAAATAGCCGTGGATCTTTTCGTATATATGCGATATCGGCAACATGACCAGGCTGACCGCATTCGAATCGATGGGCTTACCGTGCATCTGCAGATGACGATAGGTGCGGGTGCAGGTAGAGAGGATATCCTTGTGGGAAAAGAGGGCTGCCTTGAGGTTGCCGACCGTTCCCGAGGTATATACTAAGGTAGCTGGACTATCCGCACTTATGCTCTTGATGCGGGATCTAAGCAAGCCCAGACCGGTGGGATACATCTCCGCACCCTTGGTGATCAATTCCCCCAGTCCGAAGGTGTTCTTGCCGTTACCGCGGAAGCCTTTTTCCATACAGACAATGTATTGCAGGGAGGGCATGTCAGACACATAGAAGGAAAGCTCCTGCATCTTGGCCTTACTTTCTACAAACAGCAGGCGGACCTGGCTATGGTTTACTACTGCTGTAGTATCCCAACGTGATAGATTAGGATAGACCGATACCGTTACCGCGCCCGCCATCATGGAACCCAGGTCAACCCAGGTCCAGCGCGCACTGGTATTAGCTTTGATACCTATATGCTCTCCCCGTTCTATGCCCAACTTGATTAGCGCGATAGCCAATTTTTCCACCCGGTTCATAAGATCATTGTAGGTTACCAGGCGCCATTTGCCATCTTCTTTGAACATGTTGGCGGGTCTATTGCCGAAATTAGTCTGGACAGAATAGAGAGCAGCAGGAATAGTTTGTACCTGTTCATCAAACAGATCAATCAGAGTGGTCGGCATCGCAATTCCTCCCTCAATATGGCAGATAGTCATAAATTTCAGAACATTTTTACTTTCTTTAACATTATTTTGACGTATGCTGTAAGGCTGTGTCAACAACAAAAGGAGTTGCTAACATAGCGCAGATAATCGGCTTTATCCTGGCACAGGCTATTATGTAATTATATACCTGCAAAAGCTATCACATTTTTAGCCTCGTTACTCATATAGTATAAAGCGCTCAACTTTTTGGAGGTGGGTATTTTGACGATCATGGGCTGGTTGTTGGCACTTACAGCACTGATTAAAGGGACCTTCTGTCTGTTTGCCTATGTTCATAATCAGGTGTTTCCACATCCTCTGGAAGAAGCAGAGGAGGCTCGATGTTTACGTGAACTCAAGGCGGGAAGCGAAGAAGCCCGCAACACATTGGTAGAGCATAACCTACGCCTGGTCGCGCATGTGGTGCGTAAATACGAAAGCAGCGGCGAAGAAATGGAAGACCTGATTTCTATCGGAACCATAGGTCTTATCAAAGCCATCAAGACCTACAATGAAGATCGGGGAGTAAAGCTTGCCACATATTCCGCGCGCTGCATCGAAAATGAGGTCTTGATGTATCTCCGCAATACCAAAAAGCTCAAACAGGAAGTATCCATTTACGAGCCAATCGGTTATGACAAGGAAGGCAATGAGATATCGTTGCTGGACGTGCTTACCACTGACAACGAAATCATCGATCTGGTTGAAATGAAGATGCAGGAAGAGAAGGTTCGAGACAAGATCGATATACTGACCCGTCGTGAGCGCCAGGTTATTGAGATGCGTTATGGTTTGTTCAATGGTTTGAAAGAGACCCAGCGGGATATTGCCAAAAAAATGGGCATATCGCGCTCCTACGTATCCAGAATTGAAAAACGGGCTCTTAAAAAATTGATCCGGGAACTTAGCCTGGAAACACCGTAAAATATGTTATCACGTTTCAGTTTACTGCAGTTTAGTGCTTGCAGCCTGGACCGTGCTGATGGCCGTGATCATGATCGTGCTGGTGACAGTGCTCATGTTTATGTTCATGGCCATGACTGTGTTCTTGATCATGTTGTCCATGGTCATGGCCACAGCAGCCATCATGGCATTGATGATGGTCATGACCTTTGGGCTGGTATCCAGCAGTATCAAGCTGTGAGGTCACCTGGTTACGAATGAAAGCCAGATAGATCTTGTATAGTTCCTTTTGCTCAGCTGTTTCTTCGGGGGTCAAGCCACGACTCTTCTTCAGGCGGGATAGTTCATTTATACGCTTGAGCATTTCATCGCTTACCATTATTTCACCTCATAAATCCATTCTTTCGGTTATTATCCTGCTTGACTTGTATGACGTTATTATACAACGTAAAATCTAATTATAATACTCGAAAGCAGTCAGCAAAGGAGATAAGGATGTCTTCCAGGGTTTTTGTGGCGATGAGCGGGGGCGTGGATAGCTCGGTAGCCGCTTATTTATTAAAAGAACAAGGTTATGAAGTGACCGGCATCACTATGCAGATTTGGCCACAGAACAGTGGAGAAGGAGGCTGCTGCGATCTTGATGCCGTATCGGATGCCCGGCGGGTGGCCGGGCAATTGGGCATACCCCATTATGTATTGAATTTCCGCCAGGAGTTTGCCCGCGAGGTGATCGACTACTTCTGCCGCGATTATCTGCAGGGTCGTACTCCTAATCCTTGTATAGCCTGCAATCGTTACATCAAATTCGGTTCTCTTTTGAATAAAGCCCGGGCTATGGGGGCGGACTACCTGGCTACCGGACACTATGCACGGATAGATTATGCAGCCGACAAGGATGTTTACCGGTTATTGATGGCAGACGATCCGGGCAAGGATCAAAGTTATGTCTTATACAATCTGACCCAGGAGCAGCTGAAACACACCCTTTTGCCTTTGGTAGGAATGGACAAGTCCGCGGTAAGAGAATTAGCCAGAGAGCAGGATTTATTAACGGCTGAAAAGGCCGAGAGCCAGGAGATATGCTTTGTTAGTGATGGGCACTATGGAGACTTTGTAGAGGAGTATCTGCAGTTGGAGTCCCGGCCGGGCGAGGTCAAGGCCATAAATGGAGAAAGCCTGGGACGGCACCGGGGCATCCATCACTATACCATCGGCCAGCGCAAGGGATTGGGACTGGCCCTGGGGTATCCAGCCTATATCACCAGACTGGACGCCGCGACCAATACGATCTGGATCGGGGGCAACCAGGATCTTTTTCACTCCTGCCTGGAGGCGGACAGTGTAAATTATATATCCGGGAGAACCCCCGCCGGACCTGTTGAGGCCAGTGCCAAGATCAGGTATTCCGCCCCGCGGGTACCGGCGCAGATCATACCGCTGGAGGACGGTCGGGTGCAGGTTTGCTTTGAGCAGAAGCAGCGCGCGATAACTCCCGGGCAGGCCGTGGTCTTCTACGACGGGGAAGAGGTCATCGGCGGGGGAACGATCAGCCGGGTCTTTGATTAAATAGATAGCTTATTAACTGGTAAAGGATGATATCAGGATGCAGAGTCATCAAAAGCTAGAACTTTTGAAAGGAAAACTGGCTTCCATGCCAAGCTTGGCATTGGCATATTCAGGGGGAGTTGACAGCACGTTTTTGATGGCGATAGCTCATGAAGTGTTGGGTGATCGTTTGCTGGCGGTAATTGCTGCTTCATCGACCTTGCCGCAAAGAGAACAAGAGGAAGCAATAAAAATGGCAGAAGGCCTGGGTGTCAACTACCTGGTAATAGACATAGAACCCTTCGACGTGCCTGGGTACAGCGAAAACCCTGAGAATCGTTGCTACCTTTGTAAGAGCCAGCTGTTCAGTCATATCTTGGAAATTGCTCGCGGAAGCGGCATCGAGATCGTGGCTGACGGTTCAAACCTTGATGATTTAGGAGATTACCGGCCAGGCTTAATCGCTCTGCAGGAACTGGCTATAAGCAGCCCCTTGATAGATGCGGGTATGGGAAAAGATGAAATACGGCAGTTATCACGGGAAATGGGTTTGCCGACCTGGAATAAACCGGCGGCAGCCTGCCTGGCCTCGCGTTTTCCTTTTGGACAACCAATAGATCGTGAACAGCTGGCCCGGGTGGAACGGGCGGAAAATCTACTCTGTGACCTGGGCTTCAAGCAGGTAAGAGTCCGTATACATAATGATCTGGCCCGCATCGAAGTGGCACCGGAAGAGAGGACCAAATTTATTAATGAAAGCCTGATGGATAAAATCAGCGATGAGATCAAACGACTTGGTTTCCGGTATGTCACGCTTGACCTTCAGGGGTACAGAACCGGCAGCCTTAACCCGGCCGCTGGTCCTGAAGCCTAAAGACAGTATTTCAAGGGGAAATCATATTCAGACGTTTACAGTAATCAAGCTTCCTGAAATAGTACCGTAGATAAATATCTTTCCCCGGTATCCGGTAATAGGACAACAATACTTTTCCCTGCATTTTCGGTTCTCCTGGCTAATTGAGTGGCGGCAAATACAGCGGCTCCTGATGATATACCCACCAGTAGCCCTTCGTGCTTGGCCAGTGCCCGAGAGGTTTCAAAGGCTTCTTCATTCTTGACCTGATAAATCTCATCTACTATAGAAGGATTAAAGATATCAGGGACAAAGCCCGCGCCAATACCCTGGATCTTATGGGGGCCCGGCTTACCGCCGGAGAGAACTGGAGAATCAAAAGGCTCCACCGCAACGATTTTTATTGCTGCATTGCGAGATTTCAAAGCCTCGCCGACACCGGTAATGGTTCCTCCAGTACCCACACCTCCCACAAAGATGTCGACTGCCCCATCGGTATCACGCCAGATTTCCTCGGCGGTAGTCTCCCGGTGAATAGCTGGATTGGCTGGGTTTTTGAACTGTTGCGGGATGAAAGAATTGGCTATCCTGGCAGACAGTTCTTCGGCTTCCCGAATCGCACCCTTCATACCTTCCGAACCAGGGGTTAGTACCAATTCCGCTCCCAGCGCCTTTAGCAGATTGCGTCGTTCCACGCTCATAGTGTCAGGCATGGTGAGGATCAGACGATAGCCCCTGGCTGCTGCAACGAAGGCTAGACCTACACCGGTATTACCGCTAGTAGGCTCAATGATAACGGTGTCCCGGCTGAGAAGACCACGGGCTTCGGCATCCTTGATCATAGCAAAGCCGATCCGGTCCTTAACGCTGCCAGCCGGATTAAAATACTCCAGTTTAGCAATTACCCGTGCCCCCAAATGGTTGACCTCGTTGTAGTTGGTCAGTTCAAGCAAAGGGGTATTCCCGATCAGATCAGTCAAGTTTTTTGCGATTTTCGCCATTTCAGTTCCCTCCGTTTCATAAAATGAAAACAAAACATAGAAAAATAATATGTTTACTTGGTTAATATATATCATCAAGTACAAGTTATTGTCAATAGAAAAATGATTAACAACTGAACAAAATCAGGAACAGATTAATATAACTAGCGATAAAATGGATTTTGGATTAGTGGATAGGAAAATCTCTGCTTGACAAGCAACTGGGCGGGACATTAACATAAAGACAAAGTAAAACAATATGAATAATATATTTAATTCAATTCGGCGATAATTTCATATATCAATAAATTGTAATAAGGGAGTGCTTTTATGAGTTTACATAGTGGTGCTGAAAACAACTCTAGAACCATTTTAGTCGTTGGAGCCGACCGACTGGGGTGTATTCCGCGCAAACTGGAGGCTGAGGGATATACGGATATTATCCATTGGAGCGGTCGTAACAAAGGATGTATGACCCGAATAATTCCAAGTAAGGTTGATGCCATTTTTCTATATTGGGATTTTATTAATCACGGATTTATGAATAATATCAAACGACAAGCCAAGGAACGTGGCATTCCTGTAATATATAACCGTCGCAAGATCTCCGTCGCACCGTAGATTTATCATTTCATTGCGATTGTTTCCAGATAAAACCTTGATGGTATTTATGTATTAGGCGCCTATACAGAGCTGATGGGGTCTTCTTCATTAATATATCCCGTAAAACATGTCAATACTATTATGATATGTTTTGTGGAATTAGTTGCGGAAATAATGATCGGGGACCTGTAAATAATCCGGGGAACAAAAATTTGCAGGTGTTAAGGCCGGTTGCAAGGTTAAAGCTGATCGGGGATACTGTATTATATAAATATCCGTTATACTTCAGATGATGGGTTGGCGAATAGGAATTCTGGTGATTTTATAATTGTATAAAACGTAGGAGGTCAGATTCATGGATTTTTTCGAGGTAGTTAAAGGCAGGTACAGTGTGCGGGGCTACCAGCCTGATGCAGTTGAACCGGAGAAGATCAGGAACATTCTGGAGGCAGCACGGATAGCCCCCACGGCTTCCAATCGCCAGGCCTTCAGGATAATAGTTATAGAGACTGAGAAAAACCGGGATAAGCTAAAACAAATCTATGGACGGGAATGGTTTACCGAGGCTCCAGTGACTATATGTGTCTGTTCCATCCCCAACGCAAGCTGGGTAAGAGGAGATGGCAAAAACTACAGTGATGTAGATGCTGCCATTGTTATGGATCACATCATACTAGCGGCAACTGCCCTGGGGTTGGGCACCTGTTGGATAGCAGCCTTCGACGCGAGTTCTGCTCGCGAACTCCTGGACCTTGATGATGCCTGGGAGCCAGTAGCCTTTACTCCTTTGGGGTACCGCCGTGCTGGCAATCCCAATCGCACTAAGAAGTCTCTAGAAGAATTGGTCATATATAAGTAATTATAATCTTTGAACTGTGATAGACCTTGCAGCGGTCTTCGTTACTAGGTGTCACCTTTTTTTGAGATCTCATCTAATTTATCGTAGATGTTGGATAACATGATCATTACAAAACCAAGCATCACAAAAGTCACTATCTCCTTGGTAAAGAGGGCGGCTACCCCTAAAGCGAACAGAACCACGGTATTCCACAGGGCGCCATTAAAGAAATCCTTCATCATGCCAACTCCTTTTCATATTAAACTATTAGAACCTATGGTTTTTTTCGAAGAGCCTGCCGGTAGCGCTAGCGAGTATAAAAACCATAAGCTAACGGGCTATTAGATCGCTGATGACCTGGCCTGACATTAGCAGCCCAGCCACCGGTGGTACAAATGATATGCTGCCCGGTATCTGGCGACGGGCGGTGCAGGGGCGGGTGGAACCAGGCGGACAAACACAGCCGGTATTACAATCCACATCTTCGGCGAGGATTGGAACCAGCGGTTCTTCCCTTGAATATACCACCTGTAGTGCCTTCACGCCTCTTTTTCTCAATTCATGCCGCATTACCTTGGCTAATGGACAGACCGAGGTTGCATAGATATCGGCTATTTCCAGGCGGGAAGGATCCAGCTTATTGCCGGTGCCCATGGAACAGATGATGGGGATGGCTTTGGCTTGAGCGTTAACCACCAATTCCAGTTTGGAACTGACGGTATCTATCGCGTCTATGATATAGTTATAGTCGCTGCGGACCAGTTGCTCAGCGCAATCACTGTTATAAAAGGTCTGAAATGTTTCTACCTCAACATCGGGATTAATGTCTAATATGCGGCTCCTCATTGCATCTACCTTGAGTTGCCCGATAGTCGAATGGGCCGCGTGAAGCTGCCGGTTGATGTTGGTTAGACATATGCGGTCATCATCCACCAGGACCAGGTGTCCTACCCCTGCCCGTGCCAGGGCTTCCGCTGCATAACTGCCTACACCGCCCAGACCGAAGACCGCTACCCGGCTGTCAGCCAATACCTGCATGGCCTGTTTGCCTAACAACATTTCTGTACGCGAGAATTCGTTTAACATCATATTCCTCATCTATAAGATAGAATTGTTAGACCTCAGTTTATAGGAAAAAACAATCGGATTCAAGTAAGACCAGTTTGCTTCCACCTCCGGTGATCATACTCAATAAGGAGTTATGCATAGAAAAGGCCCGATACCATTTTCGTTATGGTATCGGGCTGGTGATTTTTTAAGATAGTAAATTTCTACAGAATGGTCACCTTGATAGTCTTCATACCCCAATTCAGCGCTTCCTGGCGGCTGTCAAAGAACAGATCGATACGGTTGCCCTTGATGGCGTTGCCCTGATCAGCAGCGATAGCTTCACCATATCCTTCGACATAGAGTCGTGTTCCCATGGGGATAACATTAGGGTCAGTGGCCACGATGCCCCGGGCCAGCGGTAAACCGATATAAGACGGAGCGCCATAATAGGGATAATTGCTTTCCCAACTATCGTCATAACCGGTGGCTACCATTTCCAGGGTTCTGCCGCGCCCAACGCTGGTTCCCCGCGATACTTGAGCTGAAGATATATTTAAGGCCTGGCGGGTAGCCGTGCCTACTATACCCGTAGTCGGCAGTCCGTTATCCTTTTGGAACCTTATTACTGCATCATAGGTTTTAGGACCAAATACTCCATTCGGAGTTGCCTTGAGGTATCCCCGGCTGACCAAAGCGGTCTGGGCCTTGGTAACTTCAGCGCCAGTAGTGCCTCGGTACAGATTGGCATCAGCGGCCATCGATATTTTGATTGGGAGTGCAATTGACAGCACCAGCGACAATACCAACATCAATAAAGCCTTTTTACTCGTAAACATAATTACCTCCTTAAGCCTTTGCTAAATGTAATGCCTTAGCATCGGGTTGCTTACAGTCTATCCAGTGGGCATCTTGGGGTCAAACAGGCTGAAAACAGTGAGGAAATGGGTTGGTTGGAATGGTTGAAGATAGAACTGTTCAGCATAAAAAATACTCAACAATCGAAGGCAATACTTGTAGATGCTATATAATGACAAATTGCTTAATAGGGAATAAGAATATCGGGGGTGTAATTGTATTGCTTATTGTTAGCGGGGCAGGACTGGAGCAAATGCCTTAATTATGGGGACTGCTGCGGAGTTATCCTGATAAAGCCCAATTGGCGGCTGTTGTACATTTTTAGTGTTTAATCATAATAGTTTATTTGGGACAAATTCACATATAGGCAGGGCGTTTTTCCATAAGGTGGCTGTGATTTTGGATATAAGTGGGCGAGAACACAGGTCTGAGGTATAGTAAAAGCTATATTAGCAATAAAAAAGGCAGGGTGTTATTGCCCCCGCCTTTTGAGAGGTGGTACTATTGCACCTCATAACCGGCATCTTCGATTGCAGCTTTAATCTTCTCTAAATTAACTTTGTCACCTTCATAAGTGACTGCTACTTTCTTAGCGGATAGATCCACCTCCACCTTGCTCACTCCGGGCAGAGCTCCTACCGAAGACTTGACCGTGTTAACACAGTGCATACACGACATGCCCTCAACATTTAATACCGCGTTATTAGCCATAAAACGCACCTTCCTTTCCAAAATGTACTGTATCATACAGAGTTCATACCCTCTGATCGGGATCGTATCTGCGTAATGACAGAGAATTGGTTACTACGGATACCGAACTGAAAGCCATAGCCCCGCCGGCAATTATTGGGTTCAGCAGACCCAGAGCAGCGAAAGGGATGCCGATGATGTTATAAATAAAGGCCCAGAACAGGTTTTGTTTTATCTTTTTTATCGTCTGCCGGGATAACCGGATGGCCGCAGGAATGGTCCGCAGGTCTCCCCGCATCAAGGTGACATCGGCGGCCTCCATGGCTACATCGGTGCCGGTTCCCATAGCCATGCCGATATCCGCAGTAGCCAGGGCCGGGGCGTCATTGATACCGTCACCCACCATGGCCACGATCTTTCCCTGAGCCTTCAGTTTGTTGACTTCCTCGGCTTTGTGTTCAGGCAGGACCTCGGCCAGCACATGTTCGATCCCTACTTGTTTGGCGATGGCCTGAGCTGTGCGCCGGTTGTCTCCGGTTATCATGTAGACCTCCAGCCCCATAGCCTTGAGGTCGGCGATAGCTTCCCGGGACCCTTCCTTAATGGTATCAGCCACTGCTATCAAGGCTGCCAACTGGTGATCCAATGCCATCAGCATTACAGTTTTACCCGCATCCTCTAAAGCGGATAGTTGATTCTCCACTGCAGATACATCAATGTTGTTTTCCAACATTAGTTTTCTGGTCCCCAGATATATTTCCTGAGCATCGATAACCGCCTGTATTCCCATTCCGGGCAGGGCGGAAAAACTGGAGGGGCTGGTCAGGTTTTCGTTAGTTTCTTTGCCCTTCTCATAGATAGCCACTCCCAGGGGATGCTCCGAGCCCTGTTCTGCAGAAGCGGCCAGGCGCAGGATCTCACTCTGATCCAGTTCAATCAGGCTGATTATATCGGTTACCTCCGGTTTTCCTTTGGTAATAGTACCGGTCTTGTCCAGGACGATGGCATTTAGTTTATAGGCCTGCTCCAGATGCTCGCCGCCCTTGATCAGGATGCCGTTTTCTGCACCCTTGCCGGTGCCCACCATTATGGCGGTGGGGGTGGCCAGACCCAGGGCGCAGGGGCAGGCAATAACCAGGACCGCCACTGCACTGATCAGGGCTTTGTTTAAGCCGGCTCCGTCGATGAAGAACCAGGCCAGGAAGGTTAAAAGGGCAATGCCCAGAACCACCGGGACAAAGAGCCCGGCGACTTGATCGGCAATCTTTTGGATGGGAGCCTTTGAACCCTGGGCGTCTTCCACCATTTTTATGATCTGAGCCAGTGCAGTATCCTTGCCAATCTTGGTGGCTTCAAAGCGAAAGGTGCCGAATTTATTGATGGTAGCTCCATAAACAGCATCACCGGTTTGTTTGTCAACGGGCAGGCTTTCGCCGGTCAGCATGGATTCGTCCAGTGCAGAATTGCCCTCACTTATTCTTCCGTCAACCGGCACCTTTTCCCCGGGTCTGACCACTATCAGATCACCTACTTCGACCTCCTCAATGGGAATGTCTTGTTCAGAACCCTGTCTGATGACCCGAGCCGTTCGCGGCTGCAGCTGGGCCAATTTCCGGATAGCTTCGGAGGTTTTGTCTTTGGCCACCGCTTCCAGGTATTTGCCCAGCAGGATCAAGGTGATGATAATAGCCGAAGCCTCAAAGTAGAGGTCTTTCATCATTCCAGCCGGTACCGTCTGATAGAAGACATTATATAGACTGAAAAAATAAGCGGCCGAGGTTCCCATAGCGATTAACACATCCATATTGGCACTGCCCGAGCGCAAGGCATTAAAGGCATGTTTGTAGAAGCGGGCACCTATAATAAATTGTACCGGCGTGGCTATGATCAATTGAAAATACTGATTATGCAAAAAGCCCAAGGCAGGTGAGTGTACTTTAAAAATGGAAAGAAACATGGCCATGACCAGTGGCAGGGACAACAGGATCGAAGTCATCAGCAGTAAACGCAGTGCCCGCAGTTCCTGATCCTTTTCCTCTTTTGCCCGGTCAGGGCTGATCGATTCCAGTTTTTCAGCTTCATAACCCAAGGCTTGTACTGCCTTGATCATGTCGGAAACCTTGATCACAGATGGTTCAAAATCTACGCTTGCTCGTTCCGTTCCCAGGTTTACATGAGCCGATTTAATGCCGGGCAGAGAACTCAGCTTTTTCTCAATACGAGCCGAGCAGGCGGCACAGGTCATACCGGATATCTTCAGTATAGCATCATTAGATTCCGCAGCCTGCTGCTCTATAACACCATAGCCTAGTTTTTTCACCACGTCGTCAAGTTGGCCGGGTTGAACCTTGCTGTCATCATATTCGACCACGGCTCGCTCCATGGCCAAATTGACATGGGCAATTTCCACTCCGTCCAGTTTGCACAGACCCTTCTCAATACGGGCAGCACAGGCGGCGCAGCTCATGCCTGATATATTAATAGATTCTTTTTTTATCATTGCTGGCACCTCCCCGGTATTATTGAATATATCCGTAATATGCCCGTTTCCTGAGAAGTGAGCCGGCTGGGATCAGAGACAAAGCTATTTGGCTGTCTCTGACTATACCTGGAAAAATGGGTCATGATCACCGTCTTCATTCCAGATATATTCAATGCTGCTGGCTATATTTATTTCCATAGTAATACTATAAAGCTCTGATGTGTAGTATTTGTGAAGATTAACATTTTGTAACGGCAGTTTGCAAACAGAACTGTCAGGAAAGCCAAGCGCCAGATTTCTTGGAGAATACTAAATTTGAAGCGATCCTTCATGATTATTAAAAAATAAATAGTGCCGGAACTTAATTCATACACTATAATATACGTAGGTTTACTAGTATTTTATAGCTTGAAGATTACTCCGTCAATATAGGCTTAGATCTTGTTTCGGGTGGGTAAAGAAAGTGAGTGGTTGAAGTGAGCAAATACTTCCAGGAAAAGGTTAGCAGCTTGGTATCTAGCTATGTTGATTCATATAAGAAGCATTCTCGCAGCATAAACCGGGATCAGGGTTCGCTGCCCAATAGAGACGTAATTAAAGAGTTGATCAATATGTTAAGAGAAATCCTTTTCCCTGAATACTTCGGCCGGCAGCAAAAGATCAATGCTGCGATTGATTATCATATTGGGGATCTGCTCTTGAACATCCATGAAAAGCTTTCTCAGCAGATTTCCTATGCTCTTAAACACGAGGCATTACGAAAGAAGGAAGAGATTGAAGACTACAGTGAAAAAGCCGAGGCTATCAGTTATGCTTTTTTGGCCAAGATACCTGAGATCAGGGATGCCCTGGCTTGCGACGTTCAGGCCGCATTGAACGGAGACCCGGCGGCTGCCAGCAAGGATGAGATCATCATTTCCTATCCGGGAATATTTGCCATCAGTGTTTACCGCCTGGCCCATGAACTATATCAGCTGGAGGTGCCCCTGATTCCGCGTATAATGACGGAGTATGCCCACAGCCGTACCGGGATCGATATCAATCCGGGTGCCACTATTGGGAAGTACTTTTTCATTGATCATGGTACCGGAGTGGTTATCGGAGAAACCACAAGCATTGGCGATAATGTGACCCTTTATCAGGGGGTGACGCTGGGTGCTCTTTCCACCCGGGAAGGACAGCTTTTACGCGGGGTAAAACGGCATCCTACCATTGAAGACAATGTGGTAGTGTATTCAGGTGCTTCCATTTTGGGTGGCGAGACCGTGATAGGACAGGGGACAGTTATCGGTTCCAATGTGTTTATCACTAAATCGGTTCCCAGCGGCACCCGGGTAATTATCAAGAATCAGGAGCTGGTATATAAGGGGCAGGGACAGGTATATCAAGAAGGCAGTTTTTAAGAATCGTCTTTTAAAGAACATAATTGGCAGTTTCTTCAGCTAAGCTGACAGGCTGCCAGTTTTTTTATCAAAAAAAAATCAGTATCCTGGTAAAATACCAGGATACTGTGATAACAACAAATGCTATAGCCCTGGCCTTTGTGGCATCAGGGGTTTAGTCTTCCTGAAATAGAGGGGTTGACAGGTACCTTTCCCCGGTGTCCGGCAGTAAAACTACTATCATCTTACCTTTGTTCTCCGGTCGTTTCGCCAGTTCGCCGGCAACGAAGGCAGCAGCACCGGATGATATGCCTACCAGGAGACCTTCACTTTTGGCCAACAAACGTGATGTGGCAAAGGCGTCATTTTCCTTGACCGGAAAGATCTCATCCACGCAAGCCGGGTTGTATACGGCGGGAACGAATCCCGCCCCCAGGCCCTGCAGACCATGGGGACCACGTTTGCCGCCGGACAACACCGGAGATCCTGCCGGTTCGATCGCCACTATCTTTACCCCGGGCTTGCGGTTTTTAAGGATCTCACCTACTCCAGTGACCGTACCGCCAGTGCCGACTCCGGCCACAAATATATCTACTTCTCCATCGGTATCACGCCATATTTCTTCAGCAGTAGTTCTTCTGTGAATAGCCGGGTTGGCCGGGTTTTCAAATTGATTGGGGATGAATGCATTGGGAATAGTGGCGGCCAATTCCTCAGCTTTTTTAATAGCGCCGGGCATGCCTTCGCTGCCCGGTGTCAGGACCAGTTCAGCGCCGAGGGCTTTCATCAGGGTACGGCGTTCCACACTGAAGCTGTCTGGCATTACGATCATCAGACGGTAGCCCAGGGCAGCGGCGGTCAAAGCCAGACCTACTCCGGTGTTTCCGCTGGTGGGCTCGATGATCACGCTATCCGGGTTCAGCAGGCCCTTGTCGGCGGCATCCCTGATCATGGCATAACCGATGCGATCTTTAACGCTGCCGGCCGGATTGAAGTATTCCAGTTTGGCCACGATTTTGGCGTCTGCCCCGATAGCTCGGGAAAAGCTGGACAGCTGTAATAGTGGGGTGTTGCCGATCAGATCAGTCAGGTTCTGCATGATTTTTACCATTATGGTTCCCTCCGCATACCAAAAATTCATATGTTTTATTACCTAAAAATCCAATTGGATTAACTGGATGTTTTATAACCTATAGTTGTAAACCTTGTCAAGCGAAGATAAAGGTTTTAGTTTATTATTTAATGCCTGAGCAAAATCATTGATCAGATCGCCGCAGTCTTCCAGACCAACTGAGACTCTGATCAGATTGTCGCTGATACCGAGATGATGCCGCTGGGTCTCAGGCATGGCAGCATGGGACATAGTGCGGGGATATGAGATGATGGTTTCTACTCCTCCCAGGCTTACAGCTACGGCTGCCAATTTGACCGAATTCAGAAAGGCCAGGGCTGTAGCCTGATCCCGGGTCTTAAAGGATAGAACCGCACCCGGGCCATCAGCCTGCTGGCGATGGATCTCAAATCCAGGGTGGCAGATCAGACCGGGATAGAAAACCTCCTCTACTTCTGTCTGGGCCAGCAGCCAATGAGCCAGCCGGTGGGCACTCTTTTGCTGGAAGTCCAGGCGGACCTTCAGGGTTTTCAACCCGCGCAGCAAGAGCCAGCTATCCTGGGGGCCCAGAATCGCCCCAAAACAATTTTGCGCGGCATATATCCTTTTGCTCCATTCCGGATCTTTGGCAACTACCAGTCCGCCTACCACGTCGCTATGACCGCCAATAAATTTGGTAGCACTGTGAATAACGATATCGGCACCCAATTCCAGTGGTCGCTGGAAATAGGGAGACATAAAGGTATTATCAACGATAACCGATAATCCGTATTCCTGTACCACGGCAGCGGCAGCCCGCAGGTCAATGATTTTCAGCAGGGGATTGGAAGGACTCTCCAGGAATATCGCTTTGGTATTCGGCTTTATATTATGCCTGATATTTTCGTGATCGCTGGCGTTCACAAAACTTGCCTCCAGATTAAAACGCTGGAATAGGGTGGTGATTACCCGGTAGGTGCCCCCGTATACGTCTTCGCAGACCAATAGGTGATCACCGGCAGCGAAGGTGGATAATACCGATGAAGTGGCCGCCATCCCCGAGGCAAAGGCAAATCCGCGATGACCGCCTTCCAGGATGGCAATGGTATTCTCCAGGGCCTGGCGCGTGGGGTTGCCTGATCTGGAATAATCATATTCCTGCGGCTGGGTTACATCATTCTGTTGAAAAGTAGAGGCCTGATAAATGGGAATGCTAAGTGCCCCGGTGGTTTTATCTATCTCATTTCCATTGTGTATCAATCTGCTGGCAAATTGCATGTTATACCTCCTTCTAACTCAGTGCCCGGTCCAGGTCGGTCAGAATGTCATCCACATCTTCGATACCCACCGACAGGCGCAAAAGTTTATCATCGATCCCCAACCGCCGACGTATATCCTCAGGTATGGCGGCGTGGGTCTGGGTTAGGGGATAGGTGATCAGGCTTTCCACCCCGCCCAGGCTTTCGGCAAAGGCGATCAGCTCGACCTGGTTCAGGATTCGGGGTATCAGTGCGGCATCTTTGACAGTGAAAGAGATCATGGCTCCGTAGCCAGAGGCTTGGTTTTTACATATATCATGGCCCGCATGATCGGGCAGGCCTACATAGTATACGTTTTTCACCCGGTGATGCTTTTGCAGCCATCTGGCTACTGCTATGGCGTTTTGTTGCTGTTTATCGAGCCGCAGGGCCAGGGTCTTCAAGCCGCGTATTACCAGCCAGCTGTCAAATGGAGACAGTACTGCACCTACCGACTTCTGGACCAGCCGGATTCGCTCCGCCATTTCTTCGTCATTTAATACAATGAAGCCGGCCAGGGTATCGTTGTGACCGCTCAGGAACTTGGTGCCGCTATGTACTACGATATCGGCACCGAGTTCCAGAGGACGCTGCAGATAGGGGGTAAAAAAGGTATTGTCAATTATAGTAATAAGCTGCCGGGTTCTGGCCAGTGAGACCAACGCCCGGATATCAGTCACCTTCATCATTGGGTTGGAAGGGGTTTCCATAAAGAATGCCCGAGTATTGTCCCGGACTGCCGCCGCTGCATGATCTATGTTGCTGCTGTCTACATAAGTAAAGTCCAGGCCGTGCCCGCGGGAGATTTCTTCAAAGAGGCGATAACTGCCTCCATATAAGTCGTCAGAAACCACCAGATGATCACCGGGCTTGAATAATTCCAGCACAGTTGATATGGCTGCCATGCCGCTAGAAAAGGCAAAGCCAAAGTTCCCGGACTCCAGGTTGGCTACGGTTGATGCTACCTGTTCACGGGTGGGATTCTCCGAGCGGGTATAATCGTAACCAGTGCTCTCTCCCAACCCAGGATGCCGAAAGGTGGCGCTCTGGTAAATGGGGAAGCTGATAGCACCGGTGTGGGGATCGTATCCTTTTTCCCCATGAACTGTTCGGCTCGTGAACCTGAGATTTTTCATAGTTATACCCGCCCCCATATAATATAAAATCTATGGAAATAGTAGTGTTTGACCTTGCATACGTCCTATAAGATTATTTCCGTCATTCTGGCTGATCTAAAAAGCGTGAAAACCGCGGCAAGTAATTTCTTATGATTCGAGGAAAGCCCGTTAAAAAGAAAAAGAGAGTATCATCCTTTTTACGGGCTATGCGACTGAGCCTTGAAATATTCCTGCGCCAATTCTAAATAAAGAACATCAAGGATAGATTGCCCTGCATCTTTTCATATTCCAGAACCAGGTCTTCCAGGGTAATGGCATCAACCACTGAGTTGATAGCAGCATTGATCTCATCCCACACCCGTGTGCGCAGACAGTACTCGACGCCTTTGCTGTCCAATTCTTCACCGCTATCTGTTGTTATGGTCAACTCACCTTCTAGTGCCCGCAATATATTGCCGACACTGATTTTACTTGGGTGATCCGCCAGAACATATCCGCCCTGGGCGCCTTTGACACTCTTGACCAATCCCGCTTTGCGGAGTAGTGAAAAGACCTGTTCCAGGTAATTGGGTGAAATGTTTTGCCGTTCGGCTATGGCGTTCAAAGCGACTTGATCTCCCGTCGAATACACTGCCAAGTCTAACATTGACCGCAGTCCATAACGTCCCTTGGTAGAAATTTTCATATATGCACCTCACCAAGACCAAGTAATCATATATGAATTATATTAAAATAGTCTGAGCGAAAATGCAATAGATAAATTATTCTTTTTTACTTTGCCGGTATTAGCGGCCTGGTATTTTTGCCAAGGGGGCGATAGACCGCAATCTTCTGCTGCCTGATTTTATTGGTACTGTCAAAGAGAAGGGATTTTTCAGATTCATTTTCGATTTCCAGCAGGCATATCGTTACGATCTAATTCAGCAGCATTATTCAATTTCTCCATACTTGATTATTGCATTACCTTAGCCTCCCCAGAAAAATTTCAATACACTATAAAAATAATAGGAATTATAGTATTATATATAACAGACAATCGTTTTTGAGTAAGATGTTGTGGGGGATGCCAGCGTCATATTGGTTCTCAGATAAATCATTAATACTTGACAATAGTAGGAGCAGTAATATATCCTGCTCTATAATATACTTATCCTATAGGAATTATAGGGAGATGGGAGGGCTTGATATGGAAAGCCAGAGAGGAAGCTGGGCTTTGAAAGTCGGTCTGGCCCAGATGTTAAAGGGTGGTGTGATTATGGATGTCACCACACCTGAACAGGCAAAAATTGCCGAGGAGGCTGGCGCCTGCGCGGTGATGGCATTGGAAAGAGTACCAGCCGATATAAGGGCGGCGGGCGGTGTGGCTCGTATGGCCGATCCCACTGTCATCAAACGGATCATGGACACCGTGACCATTCCGGTTATGGCCAAATGCCGTATCGGCCATTATGTTGAAGCGCAAATACTTCAGGCCCTGGGGATAGACTATATTGATGAAAGCGAAGTCTTGACGCCGGCCGATGACCGTTATCATGTAAATAAACACAACTATGAGGTGCCCTTTGTCTGCGGGGCGCGCAACCTGGGCGAAGCCTTGCGCCGCATCGGTGAGGGAGCCGCCATGATCCGCACCAAGGGGGAACCCGGTACCGGCAACGTGGTGGAGGCGGTGCGCCATATGCGGCAGCTAGTGGATGAGGTGCGCTGGGTGATATCCTTGCCGAACGACGAGCTGATGACAGCAGCCAAGGAACTGCAGGCTCCCTATGATTTGCTGGTCCAGGTCCGCGAACATGGCAGACTACCGGTGGTGAACTTCTCAGCGGGTGGGATTGCTACTCCGGCCGATGCAGCCTTGATGATGCAGTTGGGGGCGGATGGTAACTTTGTGGGATCCGGCATATTCAAATCCAGTGATCCCATGAAAAGAGCCCGGGCGATCGTGGCGGCTACCACCTATTATCAGGATGCTAAGGTCCTGGCCGAGGTTTCCCGTGATCTGGGCGAAGCCATGCCGGGGTTGGAAATTGCCGGGATTGCTCCCGAACATAGGATGCAGGAACGTGGTTGGTAAGGATAGGGGGATTCTCGGGTATGAGTAAAAAGCTAACGGTCAAACGTAAAGCTGATGTTTATGAGCGCGGTCAGGTTGTAAACAAGGAAGTATCGGTAGTCTGCGAAGAACCTTTAACCGTATTTTTGAATAATGCGGAATTGGCTACCATGATATGCTCGCCCAGCGCTTACCAAGAACTGACCGTAGGATTTCTGATCAGTGAAGGCTTGTTGCAGAAGCCGGAGGATCTGGTGGAGATAAGACTACAGGAAGAGATGGGAGTGATCTGGGTCGAAACTGCTGAGCCAGTTCCCCAGACCGCCAACTTCCTGCGGCGCAATATTGCCAGCTGCTGCGGCAAGGGTCGGGCCGGGCTGTATTTTATTAATGACGCTCAACAGTTAGAAGCAGTAAAATCGGCCAAGCAGTTCAAAGCCGAGGATCTGGTGCACTTGATCAGCCTGCTCGATAAGGGCTCGGATATTTTTAAGCTGACCGGAGGGGTGCACAGCGCAGCATTGGGGGATGAGAAGGGTCTGGTCGCGATGTATGAGGATATCGGCCGGCATAACGCAGTTGACAAGGTGCTGGGACATGCTTTTCTCAACCGGGTCGACACCAGCAGCAAGTGTTTGATTTTGAGCGGACGTATTGCCTCTGAAATCCTGATTAAAGGAGCCCGGGCCAACATACCCCTGATATTGTCGCGCTCGGCGCCTACCGAGCTTACCCTTAAGCTGGCGGAGGAACTGGAGATAAGTGTAGTCGGCTTTGCCCGCGGGGAGAAGCTTACTATCTATACCAACCCGGAAAGAGTGATTAAATAAACTGTGTTATAAGAAAGGCCTTTTTACCACGGTATAAAGTGGGGGATATCATGCAGCAACTATATATGGATCACAGCGCGACCACACCTGTAGCCCCGGAAGTAATAGCATTAATGACTGAGGTCATGAAGTATGGCTGGGGTAATCCCTCCAGTCAGCATTTTTATGGTAATGAAGCCCGCCAGATATTGAACCGGGCTCGCAAACAAACAGCCGAACTTATCGGGGCTAATGATAACGAAATAACCTTTACCAGCGGAGGGACCGAGGCCGATAACCTGGCCATTATCGGCACCGCTTTGGCTCTCCAGAGCCGTGGCCGACACCTGATAATGTCTGCTATTGAGCATCATGCGGTTTTGCATGCTTTTCATTATCTCGAAAAGAATGGTTTCGAAGTAACCGTCCTGCCGGTCGACGCTTTTGCTCAGGTCAATGTTGAACAGCTCAAACAAGCAATCAGAAAAGATACCATACTGATCAGCGTGATGCATGCCAATAATGAGGTAGGAAGTCTGCAGCCGTTGGCTGAAATTGGAGAGATCGCCCGGGGGGCTGGCATTGTGTTTCATAGCGATGCCGTCCAAAGCGTTGGCCGGATGCCGGTGAATGTCAGGGATCTCAAGGTGGATCTCCTCTCTTTATCGGCCCACAAATTCTACGGACCCAAGGGGATAGGGGCACTATATGTCCGAAAAGGCATGAATCTGACTCCGTTAATGCTGGGCGGGGGACAAGAAAAAGGGATGCGTTCCGGCACGGAAAATCTTCCGGGAATAGCCGGACTGGGGCTGGCTGCCCAGATGGCCCGGGAGGAAATGCCCGTCCGGTTGGAGAGAATGCAGCAGTTGGCCGAGTACTTGATATTGAGGATCGTTAAAGAGATACCACGATCATATATAACCGGGCATCCCCGGCAAAGGATCCCCGGCCATGCCAGTTTTGTTTTTGGCAGTGTTGACGGAACTGCTCTACTTACCTTTTTGGATGAAAAGGGCATCGCCGCGTCGGGCGCTGCCGCCTGCAGCCACGATTCATTTCAGGCCTCGCATGTACTGAAGGCGATGGGCATGAAGGAGGAACTGGCCCACAGCGCACTGCGCTTATCACTGGGTAAAGACAATACCCGGGAGGAAGTCGATCATCTGATGGAAATATTGCCGGGAATCATTGAGCAACAGAGGCTGCTCTGGTCTTTGCAGTAGTCGTGAAATGACGTAGTAGACTTAAGATGCGCAATAATTGTGAATTATGAATTCTTAATTTTTAATTAAGGTGTGCACCCTCCGGGTGCAATTACAATTGTCGCTTGCTATATTGCTAAGAAATGCGAAGCATTTCCACATTAATTCATAAT
>JAAYCK010000013.1 GCA_012729835.1 Syntrophomonadaceae bacterium | reverse complement strand
GTTTGTTTGTGTTTTTGGTTTAGTCACCTTATAAATTCGGCAAATATGGGGGTGAAGTCCTTTTTTAATCTTCTGGATTCCCCGTTTTTTCAGGGCTTTTTAGTATGCAAAATCCTCATTTAAGTATGCCTTAGAGACAAGCCCCCCCATACTATGCGCTACGATATCGACTTTATCAGCATTGTATTTCAGTAAGGTGCTATTAATCATATCTTGAAGACGATCTGCGTTGGTATTATTGTCCATACGCCAATCATAGGGGAATTGCTCTACCTTGAAACCGGCTGCTCGCAATTGGTCAATCATCTCGCTGTAATAATCTGGCTGTTCCAGAAATCCTCCCACCCTAATAACTTCGTCCGATTCGCCATTATCATTTACATAAAGCCGTCTGAGGCCGTCGTTAATATGAAAAGTATTTGGCCAACATTTGTAATCGTCTTTTGCAGCATACAATTCCGACCCCATAATCCCCGGGATAACAATTACAGGAATGATTTCTTCACTGGGACTCATCAGATAAGGATATCCATTATTAAAGTCAGAGCTTATACCCCATGTACTGGCAAAATCCCAGTTGATATAAGTTGATAGCTGCTTCATTTCTTCAGTCGTTCTGGGTTCTCCCTTTCCGCTATCATGCATAGAGGTAGTCTGCCTATCATAATACGATTCGGCAACTGTACCAGCGACAATGTCTCCCACCAATCCGCCGCCATCAGAAGAACACGAAACTAATCCAGCAGCATAACATCTGTTGATTGAACCATTCGCAACTATATGACCAGTCAAACCACCTGAAAAACTCGAAGCATAAACACCACCAGTAGAATAACAGTTATTTATATTCCCGCTATGGGCACCAGTCAGACCTCCCGCATATGTTAGAGAATCACTTCCAAAAACATCACCAGTTGAATAACATTGTGTAATAGTTCCGGAAGCATTGAACCCTACTAAACCTCCAACACCCCATGTTCCATTTATGTATCCCGGTGTAACAAATTTGCATTGTTTCATCTCCCCGGGATTGACTCCAACCATGCCGCCTGAAAATGAATTATACCCGTTTATAGCTCCGTTTACTTTGCAGTTATATATCTTGGTGGATTTGTCTGTCCATCCTACTAATCCACCAACATATCTATTACCTGAAACCAATGCGTTCAATAAATTAATATTTTTTAAAACGCAACCAGTTGTATTTTTTAAGTCCCCGAATAATCCTATCCTATCTTCTGAGCTTCTGGTAATCTTCAGCTTGGTAATATTAAACCCGTTTCCGTCATATGTACCATTAAACATATCTATTGGATCCCAATTAGGATAACTCGATAAATCTATATCGGCCATTTGAACATAATTTCCGGTCAAGTTATCTCTAATATTGAATAAGTCCTGGGCACTCCGAATGGGAATGAAATCACTTTTAGCATCCAAGCGCATAGTATTCTCCCTATAAACAGCATCATTTACAGAATCATTTTCGTTTACTTCGCGAAGAATAGTATCAATTTCCTCATTTTTCGCTTCTAATGTTAATTCTTCACCTGCATCATCTGCTAACCCTTTGTCGACAACAGGTTGTTCCCCTGTTGACTCGGGATTAACACTATTATCTAAATCAGCCTGTTTTGGTGCGTTAATAAACTGCTGCTGACTAGTTATCATTGAATCTAAATAATCTGCATCTGCTTCTATTGGCGGCACTTTTAAATCATTTGATTGGACAGATTTTTCCGTGTATTCCTGAGCCAACAGGGCCTCAGTTCCAGGCATAATCAATAATGCTAACATTAATAGAATAGTAAAAAACCTTCTCATGTTTTCTCCCCTATGTTTCATCATCATCTGCTTACCCCTTTTCTAAACCATTTTGATTAGACTCAGATAATAGCAATCCCTTCAGGCCAAATCCAACATAGTACACTGATATTTATCCATTTCGGTCTATATAAGTTATTAAAACAATAATTATTGGTTTATTCTATATACATTTCGGAACACAATAATGGTTTTCCTTTACAAATATACCGACAAATTACTACATCATAGTATATTTTCCCTCGAACATGCCTGTGAATTGGCTCATTATAACTCACATTTCGTAGCCTGGCTCCTAAGAGGAAAGGTTTGTGAATGTATCCGACGAAAGGAACTATATTGCAATCGGCTTTCATATACCTGCATTACCACACTTTTGTCTGCGGGTTTTTCATTATATAATAACTAACAGACGTGAATCGTATAAAGGGAGGCATCATATTGCAATACCAGAGCAGCAGGGGACAGAGTGGGTCGGTAAGCGCCGCACAGGCCATTGTGAAAGGGATCGCTCCGGATGGCGGATTGTTTCTGCCTGATCATATACCACAGTTGACCATGGAAGAAATCAAATCTCTGGCTGGATTATCCTATCAAGGGCGGGCTCAATATATCATGCAGCAGTTTCTGACTGACTTCAGCGCAGATGACGTGCGCTCCTGTGTGGAAGGCGCATACAACAGCAGGAATTTTGACCATGACAAGATCGCACCTCTGGTTCAACTTGAAGAGGGTCTGTATATATTAGAGTTGTGGCATGGCCCCACCTCGGCATTCAAGGACATGGCTCTGCAGATACTACCACATTTCTTGACTGTCAGTCTGACCAAGACCGGCGATGATAATGAGATCGTTATCCTGGTGGCCACCTCAGGAGATACAGGTAAGGCTGCTCTGGAGGGATTTAGAGATGTGCCCGGCACCCGTATCCTGGTCTTCTTCCCGCAGAAGGGAGTCAGCCAGGTACAGAAGCTGCAAATGATGACCCAGGAGGGTAACAACGTATATGTGGCAGCGGTGGAAGGTAACTTTGATGATGCCCAGAATGGGGTCAAGAATATCTTTGCCAGTGATGAGGCCGCAAATGCTCTTGGGCAGCGGAATATGAAGCTATCATCAGCTAATTCTATAAACTGGGGGCGCCTGCTTCCTCAGATTGTTTACTATATATCCGCTTATGCTGACCTGCTGGCGGAGGGGAGTCTCCTACCAGGGCAAAAGATCAATATTGTGGTACCTACTGGCAATTTCGGCAATATTTTAGCTGCCTATTATGCTGGCCGGATGGGAGTGCCTATAAATAAACTTATATGTGCCTCTAATGCTAACAACGTCTTGACCGATTTTATAAAGACCGGTATCTACAACCGCAATCGTAGCTTTGAGAAAACTATATCACCCTCCATGGATATATTGATATCTTCCAACCTGGAGCGTCTATTATATGAAGTAACCAACCATGATTCAGAAAAGGTTTCGGGCTGGATGCAGGAATTAAAGGACCAGGGATGTTATAGCATCGATGAGGCCAGCCGAAACATGATTACGGATCTATTCTGGGCTGATTACAGTTCCGATGAGGAGACCATTGCCCGGATTAGCCGGACCTGGCAACAATACTCGTATCTTTTGGATACCCATACTGCTGTAGCGGTAGACGTCTATGAAAAGTATCACCAGGTAACCGGAGATAATACTATGACAATTATCGCTTCTACAGCAAGCCCCTTCAAATTTGGTGCCAGCGTAGCCCGCGCAGTAATGGATATGCCAGACAAGGCAGGCGAATTCGAACTGCTACGGAAGTTAGAAGAGAAGACGGGGTGGGAGATACCGAATGGTATCCGTAGTTTGGAAGAGATGGTGGTCCGGCATAATACCATAACTAATGTTGCTGATATGCAAGACACCATGTTAACACTGTTGAAATAGAACAGAAAAAATGAAACCGGGAAAGCTGTTATTAAGTTTTCCCGGTTTATTTGTTTATATCGTTAACTGTTGATGAACAGGTCCATGAGTTCATGGCCATTGGCTATAAATCTTCCAGCTGCTATAGCTGAACTTTCATTGTAGACCAGGTGTGGGTTGGACATGGGTTGGGTATTATCATAGATCATAAAGGGTACCGGCTCACTGGTATGGGTTTTCAGTGAAATCGGAGTTGGGTGGTCCGGCAGTAGCATAATCCTCAGCTCAGCAAAATTATCTATTTGTCGTAGTATCTCACCAAATACCTGATGATCGATCTGTTCGATGCTCCAAATTTTGCTTTCCAGGCTGCCCTGATGTCCAGCTTCATCCGGTGATTCTATATGTACATAGACGAAATCCTGGCCTCGTTTGAGTTCATCCAGAGCAGCCCGAGCTTTGCCGGCAAAATTGGTATTTACTCCTCCGGTGGCTCCTTCTACTCTGATCGGGGTAAGACCAGCGGATATCCCCAGTCCACGAACCAGGTCAACCGCGGTGACCACGGAACCGGTCAGCCCGTATTTATCCCTGAAACTCTGCAGAGAAGGCTTTCGGCCTTCACCCCAGAACCAGGCGGAAGTGGCTGGCTTGAGTCCCTGCTCAATGCGAACCTTATTCAGGGGATGGCGGGAGAGTATATCAGCGCTTTGTTTCATCATATCCAGAAGGATTGCACCATCAGTGCCCTGCGGGAGATAAGGAGCTATCACCCGATCTGAGACATCGTGGGGTGGAGTCAATATGAGTTTCTTGTCGCTTCCGTTTTTCCAGACCAGTAGATGACGATAACTGATTCCGGCATGAAACTCAAAATATGTATTACCCATGACCTTTTGCAGTTCGTTAATAAAAACCGCAGCATGTTCGGTAGATATCTCCCCGCAGCTATAATCCGCCATTATACGGTCGCCAAATTCAGCATTATCGGATAATGTCACCAGGTTGCAGCGCAAGGCTAGGTCGCATTCGCCTAGTTCCACTCCCATGCTCACAGCTTCCAGCGAGGAACGACCGGAATAAGACTTTCCGGGATCATAACCCATTACTGATAGGTTGGCCACATCACTGCCAGGTTTGAGGCCGTCTGGAATCGTGTTGACCATACCTATCATCGAGTTTGCTGCCAGAAGATCAATATTCGGGGTTTTAGCGTATTGCAGCGGAGTCATATTCCCCAGTTCAGCAATATTATAATCAGCCATTCCATCAGCTAGAATCAACAGATATTGCACTATTTTCATCTCCTGTGAGATTAATCTTCTCAAGTATAACATTAATGGGCAATAAAGCTACAGTCCATTGTTTAGCAACATTCAGCCTGGTCGGTGAATGTGTATGAAATTGTAACTATTCAATTATATCATGCTTAGAGGTGTCATTATCGCAAGATTTATGGGGATTTACAAATTCGAAATCTGTGGAAACATTGTGAGGGTAGTTGATGACCAATGCTACATCGTTTAACCGGCATGGCAATGGTATAATATTGGATAGATGTTAATAATATATTATAATATACATAAATAGAGCCTTCATACTAATACCGTATTAGAGAATTAATATTTGCACGAAAAGGAGGAACTGAGATGTCTAGCAAGATCTTGGATGCATTTCCCGAGATTATTAAAGGCCTCATGGACATTCTGCCAGAAGATATGGTATTCTACTCCACTGATACAGAGAAATTCCTTTGGAAAGATGAGACTGCCTTTACGGTACCTTTCGTGGTGATCGGAGAACCCTTTGCCCAGGGTGCCACAGCTGACCGGGTGATCCAGAGTAAGAAGCCTTTGGTCATGGAACTCGATGAGAGCTATTATGGAATGCCCTTGAAGGTCAGGAATTGTCCTGCCTTTGATGATGATGATCCTACCAAGGTAGTCGGGACTTTCGGCAGTGCCACACGCAGAATCAACGCTCAAGCACTTCGTAAGGTATCTGATACCTATCAAATTGGTATGAGCGAAATAGCTGCAGCTATAGAGGAGAATGCTGTAGCAGCTGGAGAGATTAATCTCAATGAGAAGAAGCTAAATGAAGAGATCATGGGTATCCACCGGGTGGCTGACGAGATCGTCAGTATTCTTGATTACATAAAGACCATTGCTGATCAAACCAAGATGCTGGGTCTTAATGCTGCTATCGAAGCAGCCCGGGCCGGGGATGCGGGTAAAGGGTTTGGCGTGGTCGGTGAGGAGATAAGGAAGCTCTCTGAATCATCTAAGAGTACCGCTATGGAGATCCGCAAGCTCACTCAGGAGATCCAGGACAAAATTGATCTGGCCATTAATAGCTCTGAAATAGCCATGAAATCCAGCGAGGAACAGGCTGCCGCCAGCCAGGAGATAACGGCCAGTGTAGAAGAACTCACCAGCCTGATCGAAGAATTACGCAGGATAGCTTACGAGATATAGTGTGACTACTCGGGATCTTTATCTCGTTTAGGGGGAGCAATGATACCGAATTCGTAGAAGAAATCATTTACCTGAGCAAAAAGCTCATTGCTATAACTTTTCCCGGTATAGCCCCGGACTAAATCGTAAGTCGTTGGGGCTTTTTTATTTTTCCAACCCATTTTTCTCAATATAATCACCTCTTTATACAAAGTATCCCCCAACAGCAGGCCGGTTATTAGTTTTTCAATCGCATATTTTCGGATGTTAAGAAAATCGGTTTAGAAAATCTTAACAAGTGTTTGACAATGTATTTTGATGGCCGTATAATAGTGACTTGGGTGTGTTTTTACAGATAACTATTAGCAACGTGCATATTAATCGAAAGCATGCGGCAAAATATTATTTATGCCGTGTTTTTTATTTATTAAGGAGTGACAGAATAATCATGTTGAACAAATTGCGGAATATCGGAATCATAGCTCATATAGATGCCGGTAAAACTACTACTACCGAGAGAATACTATTCTATACCGGGTTGACCCATAAAATTGGAGAAACTCATGATGGCGAGAGCGTTATGGATTATCTGGATTGTGAGCGTGAACGTGGTATAACTGTTACATCAGCCGCTACCCGCTGTACTTGGAAAGAGAACAGCATAAACATCATTGATACCCCTGGTCACATCGACTTTACTGCCGAGGTGGAAAGGAGCCTGCGGATCTTGGATGGCGCGGTTGTCATATTCTGCGGCAAGGGTGGGGTAGAGCCACAATCTGAAACAGTATGGCGCCAGGCCGATAAGTATCATATACCCCGGATAGCCTATGTTAATAAGATGGATGCTGTAGGTGCTGACTATGATCAAGTGATTCTGCAGATAAAGGAACGGCTGGGTGCCAATCCTGTGGTTATAAATATGCCAGTTTATCAGGGTGACAATCTTGCTGGAATAATTGATCTGTTGGATATGAGATATTACACCTTTACTGGTAAGGCCGGTAATGATATTCACGATTTCGAAGTTCCGGAATCTAATTTGGATGCTGCTGAGATTTGTCGTACGCAACTAGTAGAGGCTTTGGCTGAGACTGATGAAGAAATCCTGGATCTTTACTACCAGAATCAGGACGTACCACATGATTTACTGGTAAAAGCCATAAGAAAAAATACTATTGAAGGCAAAATAGTACCCGTTTGCTGCGGTAGTTCTTATCGTAATATTGGGGTGCAGAACTTGCTGGATGCTATAGTTGATTATTTGCCGTCACCTTTGGAGGTGCCTTTCCCAACTGTGCAATCGCAGGAGACTGGAGAAGCATTCGAAATCAGACCTGATGATAGCAGCGATTTTTGCGGATTGGTATTCAAAATCGTTAGTGACCGTCACGTAGGCAAACTAGTTTTTGCTCGCATATATTCAGGGACTCTACATGCGGGAAGCTATGTCTATAACAGCAGTAAAGGTAAAAAAGAGCGAATCGGACGCCTGGTCAAGATGCATGCCAACCATCGAGAAGAGACAGAAGAGGTCAAAGCTGGAGATATAGTAGCGTTGATCGGTATTAAGGATGTTTCCACTGGTGATACCTTGTGCAAAGAAGGCAACAGCCTGGTGATGGAATCTATCGAGTTTCCCGAACCGGTTATTCAGATAGCTATTGAGCCCAAGACTCAATCAGATCAGGATAAGATTTCTGAGGCACTATATAAGATTTCTTCCGAGGACCCGACCTTCAAGATGTCGTACGACCAGGAGACCGGTCAAACATTGATATCTGGTATGGGAGAACTACACCTGGAGATCGTTTCAGAACGTTTAACCAAGGAATTCAACCTAGACTTCAACCTGGGTCAGCCTCAAGTAGCCTACCGGGAAACTATCACCAAAAAGGCCGAACAGGTGACCCGCTATGTTAAACAGACCGGTGGTCGCGGTCAGTTCGCTCATGTTGTGCTGAGTCTGGAACCGTCTGATGGCTTTGAGTTTGTTAGCAAGATAGTGGGTGGAGCTATTCCGCGTGAATTCATACCCGCTATTGAGTCCGGCGTCAAACAGGCATTGGAAGAGGGCGTAATCAAAGGGCATCAAGTGGTGAATGTGAAAGCGACTCTGTTGGACGGATCTTTCCACGAGGTGGATTCTTCCGAATTAGCGTTCAGGACTGCTGCCATGCTCGCCACCCGGGAATGCATGAAAAAAGCGGGGCCTCAACTACTGGAACCGGTTATGAGCTTGGAGATAACCTCGCCTGAGGAATATACCGGAAGTATTATTAACAATATTAATAATCGCCGCGGGAGACTGGAATCTATGGAAAGCCAGAATAATACTCAGATAATCAAGGGATCAGTTCCGCTGGCCGAGATGTTTGGTTATTCAACTGTTTTGCGTTCACTAACTCAGGGCAGAGCAGGATTTTCTATGCAGTTTTCCCACTACGAGCAGAGTCACCTGGCCAGCTAATACCAGATAAGAAACAACTGTTTAAAAAAAAGCCCTCAGTGGGCTTTTTTTATTACCTATTTTTCGATGATCAGCCTTTCCGCTAGAGCTTGGAGTTCTTCCACTGATAACTCTCCGGTCAAGATTAGTTCATAATTAACATTATCGATGACTACAGACCGATTAACTGAATTAACGGCGCTTTTCTTATTGACAACGTATTCGCAGGCTGCGCCAACGCAAGCTGAAGAATCAGTAGCTGCAGCTTCAGGTTTGACGATCATTGCCATCGGCACATTAGCGGACGCCAGGGAGACCGTAAGTTGTTTCCCGTCTCCTTCATAAGTGAAGGTCCATCCATCAGTTTGTTTGGCAGAGTTGACAATCTCAAATGATGCAGGCATATTAATGACTTTGGGCATTGTACTGCTAATTGGAGCTTTTAACACACTGGCATCGTTTCGGTCACGGTCTGGCGAAGATTGCCGTTGCTTCATCAGTTCATTGTTGACTTCGTCAGGAACGGCACCGGCCAAGGTTCGCACCTGGTTTCCTGTCTCATCTATTGCGGTTTCAGCTGGCAAAGAAAAGGATGATGGTTCATCAATACTAACTTCATCTTGCATTGATTCGTTTTGGCTGTCTTGTTTGAGTTTTTTCGTGGTTTCGCCACCAATGACAGCATTGCTGGCAACATTCCTTTCTGCTACCTTAAGATCCTTCGATTGCTGGTTGGCTATTTTAGTGTCAGGGGCCAGGAAATCAGGGGATATCGTATATACCAGGAGCACAAAGGCGGCAGCAGTAGCGACCAGCCAAAACGGGGTCCTGGTATACCATGCACGATGATTCCTAGTAGCTGCCAACTCTGTAGGTCCAATCATTTGATTATTGCCTACGGCTGCCATCACATCTGCAGTAAAAGTATCATGCAACGTCGGCATAAACAGTTCATTACATAATATGTCGGTTTCCATACGGGCGAAATCCAACTTAGCCCGGCAATCCTCACAATGGGCGATATGGGACTCAAGATCAGAGGATAGTGAAGGGGCTAATTTGCTGTCAATATATGAGAAGATATGCTCATCTACTTGCTGGCAGTTCATTGGCCATCCCCCTTTCTTCCCATCGCTTCTGGATTATTTGGCGTAAAGCCTTGCGTGCCCGGTGAACCCTGACCTCGATATTCTCCTTACTTATATCCAGGATATCAGCAATTTCTTGATTATCGAGGTCCATCTGGTATCGCAGGATTATTACCATACGATAGCTTTCAGGCAATTCAGTAATAGCGTCGTTAATCAGACCCTTTAGCTCTTCCCGTTCATAAAGATGCTGAGGATTATATGACTCACCGGCTATGGTGCTTTCATATGCAACCTGTGGAACCTCGTCAAAATCAACTACTATAACATTCTTTTTCTTGCGCAGGGCACTTATGCTCGTATTGCTGGCAATTCGATATATCCAGGGGGCAAACTTCTTATCTGCATCGAATTGGTATAGTTTTTCAAAGACATTGATGAAGACTTCCTGGGTGACGTCTTCAGCCTCCTGGTATTGGCCCATCAGTCGGTAGACAATGGAGAACACACGATGCTTATACCGATTGACCAGCTCTTCAAAGGCGGATAGGTCGCCATTTAAGGTGTCGATTGCCAGGGATTCATCGCTTATCAAATTGAATCAGCTCCTAATTCCCTCGTAATATAATACGCTCTGTTCGTATTTTGCTTTCAATTAATCTTGCCAATGTATCCAATATATCAGATTAGCATTGATAGAAAAAGATAGAACAGGAATGGAATTTGTATCGAAAACTGTTAGAATGATGATACTATCGGTAAATTTAGTTGATCAAATGTACCATTGGTCGCTGGGGGGAGAGGAATTGAAATATAACGTAGGTGAGATTGGCCGTACGATAATAGCAAAAATCGAGCATGATGATGATTTATTGGAAAGTATCAAGTATCTGGCAAGGAAGGAAGATCTGGAATCAGCCGTCTTTTTTATGCTGGGAGCCTTAAAGAGCAGTAGGATAGTAGTGGGTCCTAAGGAAATCGTTATTCCACCGGAAGGAATACACCATTATTTTGAAGATGGACGCGAAATACTAGCTATAGGCACTATCTTCAGCAACGAGCAAGGCGAACCATTATTACACATTCATGGCGCAATGGGTAGAGAAGAATCAGCAATAGTCGGATGCATCAGGGATCTAACAAAGGTATACCTGGTAATCGAATTAATAATTATTGAGCTAAAGGGAACAGGGGTTCAGCGTCTCTATGATCCGGAACTCCTCCTGCATGCCCTGTCCATACCTGACAAATGATTCTATTAAAACTATGTTGTATAATAGTAGAGACGTAAAGCTCGGAAAGGAGACATAAAATGGCAGATAATTGCAACGGATGCCCATCGCAGGGCAGTTGTGGTTCCACTCCCGACCAATGTGATGATAGCAAAGCATTATTGGGAGCTTTTAATGACATCCGAAATGTTATCGTAGTAATGAGCGGCAAAGGAGGCGTGGGTAAATCATCAGTAACCGGGCTTCTGGCTGCTACTCTTGCCAAGCAAGGCAAAAAGGTCGGTATTCTGGACGCCGATATTACCGGACCCAGTCAGCCCAAGGCTTTTGGAATAAGTAAGCCCAAGATTCAGGCCACTGATTTTGGTATGGTTCCGCCAACATCCAAGTTGGGGATTAAGATCATGTCCATAAATTTTTTCCTACCCAACGAGGACGATCCGGTTATATGGAGAGGTCCTATGCTGGCAGGGGCAGTAAAACAGTTCTGGGAGGAAGTGGATTGGCGAGACCTGGATTATATGATCGTTGATTTGCCGCCAGGTACTGGTGATGTTCCGCTGACCGTTATGCAAACGCTCCCGGTAACCGGCATAGTGATCGTATCCTCACCCCAGGACCTGTCTTTCCTGGTAGTCAAGAAGACTATCAAGATGACACAAAAGATGAACATACCTATCCTAGGCTTAATAGAGAATATGAGCTACGCAGTTTGTTCACATTGCCAAGAGAAACTGGAGATCTTCGGACCACCGCAGGGTGAAAAGGTAGCTGTTGAGACTGGTATAGATTTCCTGGGCAACATGGGTTGGGATACTCACCTCAATGCTCTTACCGACTCAGGAAGAATAGAAGAGTACGATGCTGTAGAGATGAAGGAAATCATAAGTAAACTCGAAAAGAAGTTAGACTAAGAGCGATTAAACGCTTTAAGTCCGGATTATTCCGGCTCAGACCGTCAAAAAAGACGAATCTCATCGTTACTTCTCAAGCTCCGCTCAATCGACGTACGCTAAGTACGCCTCAATCGCGGGGCTTGCTTGTGCCTCAGTTTGAGGTTCTGCTAACGGGATCACCGTAGACATCTTCAAACCAGAACATTGGGGTGGCTTATCATTCTAGCCTCAAATGTAAGACTTGTTTTCGTAGCTTACCTTCGTCATTTTTGCTCGGTCTGCTCCTTCTTTGACAAGCAAAAGACGGATGACTCCGGCTTTTGCTTTTTTAACATGTCTTTAATGACGATTTACATGTTCTGTGTTAGTTTATTGTTAATACCATAAAGGGAGGGGAAAAAACTGAAGATCATCTCCTGGAATGTCAATGGGATACGTTCTATTGAAGGCAAAGGTTTCTTGGATTGGCTTCATGCCGAGCAGCCTGATATCCTGTGTCTGCAGGAGATCAAGGCGAACCCTGGCCAGCTCTCTTCAGCACTCACTGCTCCAACTGGGTATACAACCTATTGGAATTCGGGAATGCGCAAGGGCTACAGTGGAGTAGCAACCTTTGTTAAGGATACAGTTTATAGCGTGACCGACCGTATAGGCATTAAACGTTTCGATTGTGAGGGACGCTTGCTGATAACCGAGCATGAAGGGTTTACCTTGCTCAACGTATATTTCCCCAACGGCCAAATGGACGAGGAACGCCTTCAATATAAGTTTGAATTTTATGAAGCGTTGATTGATTATTGTGAAGAGCTGAAAAAAACGCGACCACGGCTTATAATCTGCGGGGACTTTAATACCGCACACCGAGAGATGGACCTAAAAAACCCTCGAGCGAATGCCAAGAGATCAGGATTCCTGCCGGCAGAAAGAGAAATCCTGGATAGGTTCCTGGGACATGGATATCTAGATGCTTTTCGTTATATGTACCCCGACAAGGTCCAGTACTCCTGGTGGAGCTATAGGATGCGGGCCAGGGAGAAGAATGTAGGGTGGCGAATCGATTACTTTTATGTCACAGAAAACTTGGCGAACGGAATACTTGATTGTGTTATACTTGATGAAATAAAAGGGTCGGATCACTGCCCAATCGGTATATATTTAGAATAATCGGCACCAATTTTTTTGCGAAAAATTTTGAGTTATGTTATATAATGTAGGCAAGATTACTCAACAGACATATTATGTATATTAAATAGACATTATTGTTGTTGGCATCATAATTCCAAACCATGGAATGGAGGTATGATACAAATGATTACTAAGTTATTCATCGAACTCAAAAACCTTTTTGCCGACCTGGCAGCGACCCTCATTCTGGGTAAGAACAAGGATGCTGCTAATCTTGCCATGATCCTGTCGGAAAAGAGCAAGGCACTGGCCGATGAATTGGGAAAATGATATATAGTGTTTTCATGTAAATGCACTGCTTGAGGCAGTGCTTTTTTATTTTGACACTTAAACTATGATAAATAATTCGTGATAAAATATATATAGTAAAGGGAAAGGGAGGATGACAAGATGAAAGTTGGAAGCACTCCCTATAGCAACATCCCCAGCATATATTCCAAACTAGCGTCCAAACATTATAGCAAACCGGTTAGATCAACGCTCAGTTCTTTCGGTAATCTGATCGATGTTACTATTGGTAATAATGAAGTAACCAAGGACAAGAAGAGTGTTAAAGTCGGCTCGGGTAACCCGGCAGCTTCTACTGATCAACAGCAGAAAAAACAAGCGGATCTAAACGATCAAATCATTGTTGATAAGATGGGGAAGGCTGAACGGCAGATAACAGCCCACGAACAAGCGCATAAAGCAGTCGCGGGGCAGTATGCCGGCGCCATTAGTTATGACTATGAAACCGGACCTGATGGCAGGAGATATGTGGTAGCCGGCGATGTCCCCATCAACGCTCCGCAAGGTCGTACTCCTGAAGAGACCATTCGGATAATGGAACGGGTAAAACGAGCTGCCCTGGCACCTGCTGACCCTTCAGCTCAGGATGCTGCTGTAGCCGCTCGGGCTGCACAGATACAACAGGCTGCTAGAAGTGAAATGGCAAAGGTGAGCAACCAAGAATATCAAAAGAACTACTTCATCAGCTTCCCGCTAAAGGGTGAGATTACCAAGATATCGGATTATAATCCATATTCACAACCAATCGAAGAGCCGGATGATGAAGTTGAGACTCTAGAACCCGGGCAAAAGAAGAGAATGGGTGTTTTAGAAAAACTCACAAAAGGCAGGCAATCGCAGATAAACCAGGCCTCCCTGGATTTAGCCAGCCGGACTGCTATTATCAGTGAAGAGACCAATAAGAGTATGGGCCCCAACATGGTTTCCTACGAAAAACACAAAAAACTGGTTCAGGAACAGCGCAATTATTCCTCACGAATGTTTATTATACTCGACGTTGTAGCTTAGCTCATATAACAATTCGACAATTGTAAACGTCCATAATGCAAAAAAACCGGCAATTTGCCGGTATTTTTTAATTTAATGGTGGGCCATGAAGGAATCGAACCTTCAACCTTCTGATTAAGAGTCAGCTGCTCTGCCTAGTTGAGCTAATGGCCCAAAAGTAAACGTGCAATTAGTATTATAATAGCACTGCGAATGAAAATCAAGGTGTTATCAGCTTTTTTTGAATAGAAGTGCTGCTAGCGGCACAGGATAGAAAACAGGGGTATATTGTGTTATGCTTACCACATAATAGATATTGATATCACAAAGGAGGGTATTTTTGATGAGTATATTTAAAGAAGCTTTCTATCTCGGCTTGGGAGCCATGAGTATGACCCGTGAAAAGGCTGAAAAGCTCTATGATGAAATGATTGCCAAGGGTGAGACCAGCCGGGAAGAAGCTAAGCAATTTATAGAGGATGCTATTAAGAAGGGCGAAGAGGAAAGAAAAGAAATGCGCAACATGGTCCGTGACGAGATCAACGAAATGCGCAGCGATTTCTCCTTTGTCAGAAAATCCGACTTCGATGCTCTGGAAGCCCGGGTAAAGGAACTGGAAGCAAAACTTGGGCAACAGTAGAGACATAGTTTAATAAATATTTGAATCAACAATTATGCTGCCGGGCTTTATCCCCGGCAGTAGTGCTATGTGCACTGTTTGGAGGACAATAATTGTTTCTTACCAAGTCATATAACCGCATACGTAGATTACCGCGTTACCGGGAAATAGCCAATATACTGGTCAGAAACGGCTTTGGCTTCATCATTGAACAGATGGACTGGCCATGGTGGAAGGAAGACACGGATATCGAGAAGAACCTCCGTGGGCATAGCACGGCGATAAGGCTGCGACATGCCCTGGAAGAACTGGGGCCAACCTATGTGAAGTTGGGTCAGCTCATAAGTACCCGTCCCGATCTGATGCCTTCCGCATATATTTCTGAACTGGAAAAGCTCCAGGACCATGTGGCACCCATACCTTATGGCATTGTAAGAAAGGTGATTGAAGAGGAAGGGTTAGTTCCGGAACAGAGTTTTACCTGGATAAACCCTGAGCCGATTGCGGCAGCTTCCATCGCTCAGGTGCATGAAGCAATTCTTCCCGATGGGCGCAGGGTGGTAATTAAGGTGCAAAGGCCGGGTATAGAAAAGTTGATCTATACTGATCTTGAAATACTGCTTGAACTATCCCGGGTCTTTGAGAAAAGGAGTGCATGGGGTAAGTTGCATCATGTGAGTGAGGTAGTTGTTGAACTTGGTGAATCCTTAAAAAAAGAACTGGATTTTCATCAGGAGGCTCGCAATGCTGATATCTTCTATCATAATTTCGAAAAGTACGATAAGGTAGTTATCCCGCGCATTATCTGGGCGAACTCCACAAGAAGGGTTCTGACCATGGAATATATTGAGGGGATAAAGATATCTGATTTTAATGCGCTGCACCGGGCAAACTACGACACGGAAAGAATAGCCACTAATCTGGTTGATGTATTGTTCAAACAGGTCTATGAATTTGGATTTTTCCATGCCGATCCCCATCCCGGCAACATTGCCATTGCTGAGGGCGAAACCATAGTAATTTATGACTTCGGTCAAGTCGGGGTTATCGATAACTCGATCAGAGAAAAGGGCATGGAACTGGTCATTGGCATGATGCAATACAACGTAGACCGAGTTACCCGGGCCCTGCAAGATATAGCTATTGCTAAAGGGGATGTGAACCATTACGAATTGCGCAGGGATGTAGCCCGATTACAACAGAAATACTATGGTGTTCCACTAGGCCAGATCGACCTGGTCAGCGCAATGTCGGAACTTCTTGACCTGTCTATGCATTACCAGATGCGACTGCCGGTGGAACTCTCCTTAATGGTGAAGATGCTGATTACCGTAGAAAACATTGCCGGGCAATTAGACCCTAATCTAAGTATTGTGAAGATTGCTGAACCATACGGAAAAAGGCTGATGCTGAGAAAATATGCTCCTAGGCGGATAAGTGGTGAACTGCTGGGAGTATGGCAGGACTATGCCGAACTGGGCAGGGAACTGCCGCGTGAAATCATGGGTATCCTGAAAATGACTGAAGATGGGAAAATCAAGGTGAAAATGGAGCATTTAAATATTCAGCAGCTTACCGCAAAAGTGGATATTATGTCCAATCGTTTATCCCTGGCCATTATATTGGCAGCTATTATCGTAGGAACCGCACTGGTAGCAGGCCAAAGCAACAGCTCGCTTTTAACCAGTCTGCCAATTGTACAATTAGGATTTGCAGTCGGCATAGTATTGGGATTATTCCTGACCTATTCCATCCTCCGCAGCGGTCGCTATTGACGGCATTCCATACACGCTGATCTTATGCAGCAGACCGTCGAGTATATTTTTAAACCGGGCAATTTTTTTGCGCTCTTCATCACCCGCATAATGATGGACTTCCAGCTCATATTGGGCGATAAGTATGGCGTTAAACAACTTATCCTGAAAGCTCATATCATCACACTTGAAATAGTGGTTTACTCGCTGGGCTACCCGGTATTCTTCTTTGTTAAGGCATTGCATCGAACACAAGTGTTATGCACCTCCACAGCAAAATCTAGACTATAAATATGCAAAATCAGCAAATTTAGTACTGGTTTGTACCAAAATAAACAATACAAAGATGAACATACAAAAGTGCTTGACTGTGAGAATGCTAAGTGATAGGATTTGGAGCATAAAATTATAATGAAATCGATGATCAGGATAGTAGTAAACAGATCGTTTGCAGAGAGCCGGTATTGGTGAGAGCCGGTAACAAGCTGTTTGACGAAGGCCACCTGTGAGTTCTGTCGAAAGGCCACACGGCACCAAGGCGGACGGCACCTGCCGTTATCAGGTCAAAGTTGGACATAAGTCAATTAGGGTGGTACCGCGGGAAAACAACTCTCGTCCCTTCAGGGGATGAGGGTTTTTTTATTGATTGCACTTTCTAAAACCTATTATGAAGGAGGAGACCCCATGGAACTTAAGCAGAAGATCCTGCAGTTGATGGAAAACGACGCCAGGCTAAGTCCTCGCACCATAGCAGTCATGTTGGACGAGGAGGAGGCAAAGATAGCATCGATTATACAGCAGATGGAAGCCGACAAGGTCATCCTGGGTTATAATACAGTAATTAATTGGGAAAAGGTCGATGGTGATGGTGCCATGGCCATGATAGACGTCAAGGTTACACCAGAGCGGGAGTTCGGCTTCTCCAGGGTAGCCGAACGTATCTGCCGGTTTCCCGAGGTGCGCTGTGTTTATCTGATGAGCGGGACCTATGATCTGTCGGTTATGGTTTGCGGAGAGACCATGAAGGATATCGCTGACTTCATTTCCCATAAGCTCTCTACCTTGGATAATGTCCAGAGTACAGTGACCCATTTCATGTTAAAGCGCTATAAACAGGATAATCTGATTTTTGAGGATCCCCAGGAAGACAAGAGATTGGTGGTGAGCCCGTGAGCAAGATGGATAAATATATTTCCCCGACAGTCATGGCTATTCCGCCGTCGGGAATACGCAAGTTTTTTGATCTGGTCACCCAGACCAAGGGAGTAATATCCCTGGGTGTAGGCGAACCTGATTTTGTTACCCCCTGGCATATTAGAGAGGCTTGCTTCTATTCCTTGGAACAGGGATATACCATGTATACCTCCAACAGCGGACTCCCTGAGCTTCGGGAAGAGATCGCTATTTATGAAAAAAAGAAGATAGGCGTAGAATATAATCCGGTTGATGAGATCCTTATAACAGTAGGAGTCAGTGAAGCAGTTGATATCGCCATGCGGGTTTTGCTGGAGCCAGGTGACGAGGTGCTGGTCCCGGAGCCATGCTTTGTCTCTTATGCGCCGGGTGCTGATTTGGCTTACGGCAAGGCAGTTCCGGTACCGACCTATGATGAAGACGAATATCGGCTGCGGCCTGACGTGCTGGAGAAACACATAACATCTAAGAGCAAACTATTGGTTCTGGCCTACCCCAGCAATCCCACCGGCGGAGTGATGACTCAGGAAGATCTGGCAGCATTGGTTGACATCATAATAAAGAACGATCTTATAGTGATTTCAGACGAGATTTATTCTGAACTGACTTATGTGGGACAGCATACCTCCATCGCCTCTTTTCCAGGCATGAAAGACCGTACCATTGTTATGAACGGTTTTTCGAAGGCCTTTGCTATGACCGGGTGGAGAATAGGCTATGCCTGCGGTCATCCCGATATTATCGCTGCAATGACTAAAATTCACCAATATACTATTATGTGTGCCCCAATTATGGGACAGATGGCTGCTATTGAAGCCCTTCGACACGGCGAAGCAGAAATGCGAAAAATGGTAGATGATTACAACTATCGCCGCAAATTAATCCTGTCCGGTCTACGGGAGATTGGCTGCTCATGTTTTGAACCGCGCGGGGCTTTTTACTGTTTCCCCTCCATCGCAAACTCTGGCATGAACAGCGAGGATTTTTGCGAAAAACTGCTGTTCGAAGAGCAGGTAGCAGTGGTTCCCGGCAATGCCTTTGGGGCCAAAGGTGAAGGTTTCATTCGCTGCTGTTATGCTGCAAGTATATCCAACATTGAAGAAGCAATTGAAAGAATGGGAAGATTTATCACTCGACATAGAAAATGTTAATCTGCCAACCATCTTCTAGAAGTATGGAGAATATCATCGAATACCTCAGAATAGGCCAAGAATAATACGATATATTTATAAAGGATTTCGGAAGTCTCCGTGGAAAACCTCTTCAAAACAACTTTTGAGGAGGTTTTCTCTTGATAGGAGATATTACCTTAAACGAAGTCGAACTGCTGAATTCCTACCAAATGCTATCGGTAAGCGGGCAAAGGGAGCTCAAAGACTACATCCGTTATCTGCTCTGCAAGCAATACAAGAGGGATGCTATGGTTACCGTGTTCCATAATAAACTGCTGCACAACCTTTTTCATGGGCTGCTGCACCTGGTAGAGAGGGAAGAGATAGATCGGGAACAGGTGGGCAAGAGGATCAGCCAGATAAAGGATCTGTATTACGGACTTTTCGAGCAGGTACATGTTCGTTATAGCCAACACGTTGATGAATTAGATACTAATGATGTGGTGAGCGGGTTCGGAGCCAACGGTTTTGCCAATCTGGAACGGGCGCTAAACGGCGGAAATTCGGAAATGCTAAGATATGAGATCTTGAACTTCTATCAGGAATACACAAAATTGTCTCAAAGAAAAGACGCCAGGAGCATTGTTGCAGTATAATAGTAATAATTTTGATCGAAAGAAGTGGAAGATAATGAAAATTAGATTTCTTGGCGCTGCCCAGAGTGTTACTGGTTCATTCTTCCTGGTAGAGACCGACAGCACACGTTTTGCAGTTGACTGTGGTTTATTCCAGGGCCCGAAAGAACTGCAGGAGAGGAACTATCATGACTTTTCAGTGGATCCCGCTAGTATAGAATTCCTGATTGCAACCCATGCTCACATAGACCACACCGGTTTAATACCCAAATTATACAAAAATGGTTTCAGAGGCCATGTCTACTGCACTCATGCCACAGAAGAGCTTTGCCGGGTGCTATTGCCCGATTCAGCCCATATCCAGGAGTCAGAAATAGAACGAAAGAACCGCAAACTTACACGCTCAGGCAAACCCGAGATTGAACCTATCTATACAACTCAGGATGCCTTAGATTGTCTGAACAGATTCAGATCCATTAATACCGACGAGATAATCAAACTGCAGTCGAATATCGAGATACGCATGCGCAATGCCGGGCATATTCTAGGTGCAGCAATTCTCGAATTGTGGGTAACGGAAGGAGAACGTAAGACCAAGGTGGTTTTCAGCGGTGACCTGGGCAACGTGGACCAGCCTATAGTTAAAGACCCTACAATAATAGAAAATTGCGATTACCTGGTTATCGAATCGACCTACGGCAATCGCTTCCATCAAAAATTAGACTCTCGATCGGAACAACTGGGCAGGATTATTGAGTCCGCCATGGCTAAGGGTGGAAATTTAGTGATACCTGCGTTTGCTGTTGAGCGTACTCAGGACATGTTATACGACTTGATCAGTCTGGCCCATGACGGCAAGTTGGACCCCAAGATTCAGATATACATTGATAGTCCGCTGGCCATAGCTGCGACCGAGATATTTATGAAAAACAAAGAGTGCTTTGATGACGTTACCAGAGCATTTATTGAAGAGCATGAGAATCCTTTTCAATTTATTAACCTAAACTATTCCCGAACCCAGGAAGAATCTATGGCGCTAAATACCCGGGTTGGCAATACGATTATAATCTCTGCCTCAGGCATGTGCGAGGCGGGACGCATTAAGCACCATCTCAAACATAATCTATGGCGTTCTGAATCAACGGTGCTTTTCGTAGGCTATCAGGCCATTGGGACACTCGGGCGGCGATTGCTAGAAGGCGAAAAAGAGGTAACCATTCACGGGGAAAAGGTAGCGGTTAAGGCCAATATTGAATCAATAGATGCCTATTCGGCACATGCAGATCGTGGCGGTCTGATCAATTGGGTGCAGAGTTTTGTTACCCCGCCGCAAGCGATTTTCGTAGTGCATGGCGAAGGAGAATCCCAAGTGGCTCTGGCTGATTATTTTAAAAATGATATGAACATACCGGTTTTTATTCCCGCCTGGCTACAGGAATTTGAACTGGGGGCAGAAAAGACCATATACAGCAGTGTCGCTCGAACTGAGGATCGCATCGATCAAGCTATGCATGCAGAGCAGAAGTATCTGGATATCAGCCTAAAATTACATGAAATGTTTAAGGAAAACTGGAGAAAAGCGGATTATGACAAGATAATAGAGGCCATGGAAAAAATTGAGAAGGCAATTTAGCGTAATAAGCAATATAATGCCGGGAATTTCATTCCCGGCATTTTTTATTGAGAAAAGCCAATTTATCGGTATATCGAATGAGTCAAGTTTCATTTAGGCTTGTCTAAGGTATTACCCGCTTATGATATAGCTTTATTACTATTTTATAGCTTTGACATTCTGTTTATTCGAAATATCTCTGCTTGTTGAATAGGAAAAATTAGTGATATAATTTTTTTACTTCACATATTTGGGGGCTTTAACACTCTATGAATCCTACTTCCAGTTCACTTGAATTTTTTCGCTGGGGCTTGGCGAGTATGCCGGGAATCATATTTCATTATGCCAAAGAGATGGACCTTGAGGTAGATGATATCGGTCTCCTGTGTGCGTTATTCTACACCATGGAAAGAACCCGTCCGCTATTTCAGACTGGAGTAAGCGTTGGTCAAATCCTTATGCACTGTCCCTTTATTACCAAACAAAAGCTTTCTGGCAAGCTGACCCGTCTAGCCAAGCTGGAGATAGTAAAACTCGAAGAAAACGGCAAGGGCTTTACCGATAAGAAGGTCTACTTTGAACCACTTATGCAAAGACTAGATTCGCTGCTTCGACGTGATCACCCAGGTTTTTCTTCTCCGGTTGACAATGAGAATGACGGTAATATGCTGGTTCTTCTTAATCAATACCGCAGCCGCATAGAACAATTGGAACTTCAGGTGGAAGAAGAAAACCGGGAGAGGATTATTCCAGATCTCTACCCTAATGGCAGCTTTAAAAAAGTCGCAGATTTTATCGCCAAAAAAACCGGCAATCTGCTCAGTGTTAAGATGGCAGCAGAATTGAAGAAGTGGTTAGAAGATATGTCATTTAACCCTGAGTTTTTATTAATAATGCTGGAACTATGTTTTGAGCGTAAGATATACAATCCCCGCGAGATTACGCAGATTGCAAATCAGATCAAGGAGAATTCCATTAATACCGTCGAAGACCTTGAATTGTTCCTTAACAATTATGTTGATACCGATAGAATAAATCCTGCTCGCCTGAATCGTTTTGATCCGGATATCCAAGAATTCGGTTCCTATACCGGAATTGACATGACGGCAGCTGCACGCAAAAAAATGTACTATAAGTGGCGTTATGACTGGGGATTTACTCACGTAATGATCATGAAAGCTGGCGAGATTATGTGTCAGCGGACCAAGAACGGCGGTCTCGAGTACATCGATAGTGTGCTGCACAATTGGTTGTCCAAGGAGATAAGGCAGGTAGATGACGCCGAGAAAGAGCTGCGGGAGTTTAAAAATCGCAGCAAGAAAGACCCGGCAGGCGGTGGCGGTGCTCGATCCCAGACCAGGGCGAATACTGCAGAATACGAAATATATATGCCGCCCAGCTTGGAAGAAATAGAAAGTAAGGTATAATTAGAAACGGGGATAAAAGCCCCGTTTTAATTTACTTGTGGAGGGTAAAGTGGTGAAAGCCCGCGCAAAGAGTCAGGTTCCAGAAGAAACTTTATTTGATCTCGAAAGCGAATACAGAGTGCTGTCATCCATGCTTCATTCAGAGGAAGCATGTATCGAAGCCTATGATCAGCTCTCGATCAGTGATTTTTACTCTCCGCATAATGGCAATGTTTTCGCTATGATCTGCAATCTGTATGAGCGTGATCTTCGGCCTACCTATGTCGAGTTACTCAAAGAAGGGCATAGTCTCGGGGTACTTACTAGCCCCGCAGATATCGAGCAGCTAAAATACATCGCCCTGCAGTACATAGACGATCAGAATATTAAATATTGGATCAAAAGGGTAAAGGATAAGTCCCGTCTGCGGCGCTATGAGGATTTTCTGCGCATCAGCTATCAGAGCCTGGCAGAACAGAAGGATGTCGATGTCGAACAGGTATTGATGGAGGCTGAAGAGAAGCTTACCAACCTTACTGCCCTGGAAATTGATGATCACGTGGATAGTCCTTCCGAAATGGCCGCTCTCGGTTATGATGAAGTAGAGCGGCGTTTCCTGCGTTATAAGGAGATAAAGGAACTGCATAAAGGGGTATTGCCCCTGGATGGTCTTACAACCGGATTCAATACCCTGGATAACATTACTCTCGGTTATAAACCAGGAGATCTGATCATATTAGGTGCTCAGACCGGGCATGGCAAGACCGCATTTGCACTACATACTGCCCGGGCAATAGCGGTAGAGCAGCAGAAGAATATATTATATCTCAACACCGAGATGAGCCGGCAGCAGATCGCCCTGCGCTGGGGATCAATTCTATCATCCATAGAACATGATAGAATTCGCAAAGGTGATATTAACGAATCAGAGTTGTCGATTATCCTGAACGCCTATTCTCGTTTGCGAGAGAGCGGGTTCTACTCGTATCCCTGTCCCAATCTGACGCCGGAGAAGAGTATCTCTATCGCGCGGAAGTTTAAAGTTCAGCATAATATAGAAATGATGATAGTCGACTATGTTGGCCGTATGGAAAAATTTGACCCGAGACAGCCCGAATGGCAGGTTCTTGAGCAGATTGTAAAGACACAGAAAATGCTGGCGCAGAACCTTAATATTGCAGTTATGGTCCTGGTACAGTTAAATCCTGACGGTACCCTGCAAGGAGCCCGCCGTATGAAGAATGAATGCGACCTGATGCTGAAATTGGCGCCCATTCCGAAAGAGGAACTAGAAGAAAATCCTGATTTGAAGAACTTCCGTAATCCTAATTACTATCTGATTATAGAAAAAAACCGCGACGGTATAAGCGGCAAGGGAATACCCATTGTCTTTGATCAGCAGAGGCAGACTATGAAAGATGCTGAAAGGACTTAGACCATGGACGTTAATGAAGAGAGACAAAAATTATATGATGAAACGGCCAGCCTGATTGCCGATGCCGCAATGCGGGGGCAGGTTTCAGGAGCGGAAATGGGGTTTCTCTTAAGCCTGCTGGATCAGATCATGGTAAAACACCAGTATCCCGAAATGGTGGATTTGCTCAAGAAATGGACGGATCAAGAACCGGATGAAGAGATTGATTTAATTATTAAAGAAACCCTGGTGAATATTGATTTTAATAATAGCAGATCAGTTGAGGCCAATTTGGATACTATAAAAGACCTACTTAGTGTTCAGGGAGGTAAGCCATATGCATGATCTTTGGCTGCATGAAAAGAATACAGAGGGATACGGGGTCAAATGGCGAATAACAGAAGTTCTACATTCGGAAAAGACTCCCTATCAGGAACTTGCGGTAGTTGATACCCTGGAGTGGGGAAGGGCGTTGCTGCTGGATGGAGCTATCCAGATTACAGAGAAAGACGAATTCATCTACCATGAGATGATCAGCCATATAGCTATGAACTCGCATCCCAACCCGCAAAGGGTTCTCATCATAGGGGGGGGCGACGGAGGAGTATTGCGTGAACTTTGCCGGCACCGCAGATTGCAGGTGGTCGATATGGTCGAAATAGATGCTAGAGTAGTGGAGAATAGTAAACGTTTTTTCCCAGCTGTAGCCAGCGCTTTTAGCGATTCGCGACTAAATCTCTACTTTGAGGATGGTCTGGCCTTCGTAAAGAATGTCCAGGATAAGTATGATGTGGTGATAGTTGATTCCTGTGATCCAGTCGGTCCTGCAGTAGAATTATTCAGCGAAACCTTTTATCGTGACCTTTATAATATACTAAATGATGACGGGATAGCAGTAGTCCAATCAGAGTCCCCGGTATTCTACCAGCAGACCTTTGTTTCAACTCACAGCCACCTGGCCTCGGTATTCCCTATTGTACGAGTCTACCTGGCGCCGGTCCCGACGTATGTTAGCGGGCCTTGGTCTTTTACCGCGGGCAGCAAGAAGTATGAACCTGCTCAATTGGCAGAAAATCATGAAAACTTTGCTGATCTAAAATACTATGATAAGAATGTTCATAGTGCTGCATTCGCTCTTCCCAAATATATTAATAATCTCATTACAAAATAAATTTCATCCTAATATTCCTTGGGAATGCTTGTTATCCTAAGGAATATGTTGGTCAAACTGCAGACTTCTTCTCTACCGTCCACGGAGGATATACATTGATGCTGATCGTGAGCAAGCATTACCGTGAGTCAGATGCATTAACAGCACTAAGCGAAGCTTTGGAAAAAATAATATGTGGTTCATCGCTGGAACCAGTTTTTTTTTGTGTTGGTTCGGACCGACATTTGCTCGATAGTTTTGGGCCGCTTACCGGTTCTATGATCAAGGAACAGATTCCTGATGTCGTGGTATGTGGAACGCTGGATGACCCCTTACATGCCCGTAATCTCCCATTGAAGGTCAAAGAAATGCAAAATGATTACCCGGCATCTATAAAAATAGCCATAGATGCCTCACTAGGTGTGCACGGGGAGATAGGATTTATAAACCTGAGGCAGGGACCATTGTTGCCGGGGAAGGCGGTAGCGCGCCGTCTGCCACCCATAGGGGACTATGCGCTGACCGGCGTGGTAGGAACTTATAGTCATAAAGATGGTAACAGGGTTCGTGAACCAGATGGGCTGGCCAACATTTATCATCTTTCCCAACTAGTTTCTGCAGCGGTAGCCAAGTGTTGCAAAAATAAGACAGAGAGGGAAGGGTAGATGCTTTTTCCGTTTACTATACCCCTCAACTGTGCTATTATCATCCATGAATAGGGTAGTTCATGGAGGAGTGAATAAGAATCTATGGCCTCCCGTCCGCAGGATGAGAGGCTTTTTGATTGCACTAGAGGGTGGAGGAGGTAGACCTATGAAGCGTTTGATGATAGGCAATGAAGCCATAGCTAGAGGAGCTTACGAAGCAGGGGCTACGGTGGCCGCTGCTTATCCGGGTACTCCCAGTACCGAGATCATCACAAATTTTGCCAAATTTCCGGGTGTATATGCCGAGTGGTCGCCCAATGAAAAGGTTGCCATGGAGGTAGGAGCCGGGGCTTCCATCGGAGGAGCCAGGACTCTGGTCACGATGAAGCATGTCGGTGTAAATGTTGCAGCCGATCCGCTGTATACTTTTGCCTACACCGGCGTCAACGGAGGGTTGGTTATCGTATCGGGTGACGATCCCGGCATGCATTCTTCACAAAATGAACAGGACAACAGGGGTTATGGGCGCTTCGCCAAACTCCCGGTATTGGAACCGGCTGATAGTCAGGAAGCCAAGGACTTCACCAGACTGGCCTTTGATGTCAGTGAACGATTTGATACACCTGTTATGCTGCGGGTAACCACTCGGCTTTCTCATTCGCAGACCCTGGTCGAGGAAGGCGAAGTGAAGCCCGGGGAAGTAAAACCGTATAAAAAGGATGCTGCTAAGTATGTTATGCTGCCCGGATATGCCCGGGGACGTCATGTTGTGGTGGAAAAAAGAATGCTGGAGCTTAAAGAGTACTCGGAAAGCACTCCATTAAACTATATTGAAATGAACGACCCACAACTTGGTATTATCACCAGCGGCGTAGCTTACCAATATGTTAAGGAAGCACTGCCCAATGCTTCGATTTTAAAACTAGGCTTCACCAATCCCTTGCCGCAAAATATGATCAAGGACTTTGCCGCCAAAGTAAAACGGCTGGTAATTATCGAAGAACTGGAACCGGTAATCGAAGAGCAGGTCAGGTCCTGGGGAATTGCAGTTGAGGGCAAGGAATTGTTTACCTTGCTCGGTGAATATAGTGTTGAAATGATCGCGGAAAAACTGGGGGGAGCAGCTCCCATACCAAGTTACGGACTGGAAAAAGATGTCCCGCCGCGTCCGCCGCTTATGTGTCCGGGTTGCCCGCACCGCGGCGTCTTCTATACAATTAATAAGATGAAACTGGTAGCCATGGGTGACATCGGCTGTTACACGCTGGGAGCGCTTAGCCCTCTAGACGGCATGGATGCATGTATATGCATGGGCGCCAGTATAGGAACTGCGTTGGGCATGGAAAAGGCTCGCGGCGAGGAATTTGCCGAGAAAATGGTAGCTGTAATCGGCGATTCTACCTTCGTTCATTCAGGCATAACCCCGCTGATAGATGTGGTATATAATCAAGGAACATCTACCGTTCTTATCCTGGATAATGACACCACAGCGATGACCGGACATCAGGATCATCCGGCTACCGGGCTTACTATACGCCGCGAACCCACGGCCAAGCTGGATATTGAGGGGCTGGTCAAAGCGGTTGGTATTAAAAATGTCAGAGTGGTCGACCCTCTTGACATGAAGGCCTTCCAGAGTGTCCTGAAGGAAGAACTGAAGCGCCGTGAGCCTTCGGTGATTATCGCTAAACGGCCCTGTGCGCTAATTGATAAGCAGCCGGCTGACAAGCAATACTATATCGATCAGGATTTGTGCAAGGGCTGCAAACTGTGTTTGAAGATCGGTTGCACCGGTATATACTTTGTGGAAGATGAAAAGATGGCCTATATCAATCCTAATGTCTGCGTAAACTGTGGATACTGCGCCCAAGTATGTAATCTGGATGCTATCAAGGTGATCTAGCCTAAGTAATAAACTAAATAATATTCAAAAAACGCAATCACTTGATTGCGTTTTTTGTATGCACCTGGTACAGGCATTGAACTTCGGAAAAGAGTACTTGTTAGATTCTTACTTTCCAATTTGATTAGCTATGCCTATTATATTAGTAAGCAGCAAACAAATTTCAATTATTAGTAATGAACATATATTATTGCTGTCAGGAGAGGATAACAATGCTGCCTCAGGATTTTCGCTCCAGTCTTTCACAGCTTGTTAAGTCAATATCTGTGGCCATTAAATTAATTAGCCCGGCTATGGGGCGTCATCACGATCAGGTTGCTTATATTGCATTCAGGCTGGCAGAACATCTAGGCTATAGCGAAGAACAGATAATAAAGATTACATTGGCCGCATTTCTTCACGATATTGGTGCGGTATCCCTGGAGGAAAACCTGGATCAATTGCGCTTTGAAAAGGATAATGTTCATATTCACGCCGAGTTGGGAGCGTTGTTCTTAGGAGCGTTTGCACCATTTCGATCATTGGCACCAATAATTAAGCACCACCACCAGCGATGGAATTATGGAGAAGGTGCCTGTATCAATCATGAATCGGTTCCAGCCGAAAGCCATTTAATACATCTAGCCGACCGGGCTGCTGTATTGATAAATAATCAAACTAACATATTAATACATAAACAAAACCTGCGCGAAAGGATTAGCCAGCAAAAAGGCAAGGTGTTCAGTCCGGAACACGTTGCCGCATTTATGGATATATCATCGAAAGATTATTTCTGGCTGGATTGTGCATCAAATGGAGTCTACGAAGTGCTCGAAGGGCTGTTCAAGTGGGAAAGCGTTTTAATAGGCTCCGAAGCATTGTTGGATTTTAGCCGGTTTTTATCACGGATAGTAGATTTCCGCAGTCCACTCAACGCCAACCATTCCAGTGGAGTGGCCGCCTCCAGTGCCGCCTTGGCCCGTATAGCCGGTTTCAAACCCGAAGAATGCACCATGATGCTGATGGGGGGGTACCTGCATGATATCGGCAAGCTGGTAGTACCGGTTGCCATCCTTGAAAAGGACACCGCGCTTGATCAGAATGAACGTTCTATAATTAAAGCCCATGCGTACTATACACATCATATACTGACTGTAATACCTGAATTCCAGCAAATAAACCAATGGGCATCTCATCATCATGAGCGCCTTGATGGCAAGGGATATCCCTTTGCTCTTGATGAAAAAGATTTAACCCCGGGAGCTCAATTAATGGCTGTAGCCGATATTTATACGGCATTAAACGAAGACAGGCCTTACCGTAAAGCCATGTCGCGCCAGCAGAGCACATCAGTACTGCACGAGATGGTAAAGGAAAGGGCTCTTAACAATGAATATGTAGGATTGCTGGAAAAAAACTTCGATGAGATTGACTATTTTCGTTGTGAAGCACAAAGGATATCGAACGAGGAATACCACAATATGAATCCGCTGTTTATGGGAAAATGCCAAAAAGAGAGCAAAGATACCTGACCCTTACTCCCTTGATTGTGTAAACATTAGTATATGTATTTATTGACCCTTGGTTATGCTCTTGTCCTGAATCAAGATATGTTCGCTTATCCAATTAACTATGAAATCCAATATATCCATAAGATGTTTGTCCTGATCTTCATCAACTTGCCTGAGGTCGATGCTTTTCACCTTTTCCACAAAATCATCATGGATCACTTTATGGGATAGGAACTTCTTGTAACCTATACTAGTCATGTATTTTTCCTCAAAACCAAAGTGGTATTCCGTGTAATCCAGGAGCTCTGCAAAGATATCGATAAGTTGGTCATACTTGTCGGTGATTAGATCATTTTTCATGAGACTGTAGGCACGGTTTGCGATCTCAAACAACTTTTGATGCTGTTTATCGATTTCATCTACACCAATACTATAATCGTTTTTCCATTCGAACATGAATATCCCTCCTGTTAACAACTTGACATGAATATACTATGTTAAGGATATATCCGTCAATATGAGCATAGGGATCATGAAAAAAACGCTGCGGTTTCACTTAATCATAACGTTTTCAACTTGATAATTCCTTTTGAAATTGGTGTTCAGCTATGGTTAAATAATAAACAGAGTTTAAACATAGTATTAATGCGATAAGACATGAATGACAGTGGAGGAATAATTATGAGCGATAATACGACCAGCATTCTAATCGTAGGAGTAGGAGGACAGGGGACTTTATTGACCGCCCGTATCCTGGCCCAGGTTGCTGTCCAATTGGGCAATGATGTCAAAGTATCCGAAGTGCATGGCATGGCTCAGCGAGGAGGGAGCGTGGTTTCCCAGGTCAGGTATGGTAAAAAGATCTACTCGCCTATTATTCCTCTGGGTGGGGCAGACATCATCCTGGCTTTTGAAAAGCTAGAGGCCGCCCGTTGGCTGGATTACTTGAAAAAAGACGGAATGGTTATAATAAACGATGATCGGGTAGATCCGCTGCCAGTAATGAGCGGGAAGGTAAAATACCCAGAGACTATTGCTGAAAAGGTAAAACAGAAGGTCGATAATACCATAGTTGTTAATGCTACTGATGTAGCGGTAGCTTGCGGAAACGTAAAAGCAGCCAATGTGGTACTTCTGGGAGTGCTGACGGCAGCAGCTAACTTGCCAGCAGATGAGGTTGAGACAGCTATACGCGCCATGGTACCAGCCAAGGCCCTGGATGTAAACATCAAGGCCTTCCATGAAGGCAGCAAGCTCTACAGTCCAGTAAGTGCATAGGATTGCAGATATTATCTGCACAATAGCGGAGGGTTGTTGAAACTCTCCGCTTTTTTACAGGGGGAATCAAATTGCAGTGTAGGATCGAAGGCATCAATCATAAAGGCGAGGGGGTTGCCAGGCTAGATGGCAAGGCAACCTTTGTGCCGGGAGCCATACCCGGGGAGCTGGTCGATGTCGAGATCATTGTAAGTAAGGCTCGGTATAATCAAGCATTGCTGAAGGGTGTTTTGGAAACCTCTGAAGGCAGAATAAATCCTCTGTGCCCCCATTATCAGGGATGCGGTGGCTGCGCATATCAGCACATAAGTTATCATCGGGAACTGGAATTTAAGCGTCAGGTAGTTGAAGATAGTCTTAGGCGCATAGGTAAATTATTGGCGCCGGTGAAACCTGTTATCGGTATGGATGAACCAACTTGCTATCGCAACAAGGTAGTATGGCATATATTAAGCGGAAAAATCGGTTATTACCAGCCATTATCTAATAAGCTTACCCCGATTGATACATGTAACCTGATCAGTCCTGAAATGGAAAGGGTAATAAAGCCATTAACAAGGCTCTTGCCTGCACTTTCTTTTGTTGAGCCAGGGGAAGCAGTTCTGCGGCAATCCTCACTGAATGGCGAATTGATGCTAGTTCTAAGAAAATTAAGGTCTTATCCTTCCGCAAAGGTTTTAGGTGCCTTGACAGAGACATGTTCATCCATCTACGGAGAAACCAGATCGCATCTTAAGCTGCTCTATGGTCAGGATGCGCTGATTGAAGAGATAAACGGTCTTAGATTCAGGGTATCTCCACAATCCTTCTTTCAGATAAATCACCGGCAAAACGAGAAGATTATTGATATTATCCTGGATTACCTTGCATTGAATGGCAACGAATCCATTCTTGATGCCTACTGCGGAGTAGGCAGCATCAGCCTCAGCCTGGCCAAGAAGAGCGAACGGGTATTGGGTATCGAAAGCAATAGACAAGCTGTAGACGATGCCCGCGCAAACGCCATGATTAATCATATAGACAATTGCGAGTTCATGTCCGGTGCCTGCGAGAAGGTCTTGCCAGGTCTGGGCAAAAAATTTGATGCTGCTGTTATCGACCCGCCCCGCGCCGGATGCCGTCCGGAAGTGATAGAAGTGCTGGCTGAATCTGGAGCAAAGAGAATAGTATATGTTTCCTGCAATCCCGCCACCCTGGCCCGCGATCTCGCCCAATTCGCCCAACTGGGTTATCGAATCCGGGAAGTTCAACCGATTGATATGTTCCCCAAAACGTACCACGTTGAGACGGTCGTATTGATGTCAAGGGTAAAAGAGTGAGTGTGTGAAAAGCCCTTATATATCAAGGCTTTCAGCACATATGGGTGTAAAACCCATAGAGTAAAATTATGAAAATATTGCTTCGAGGGAATAAATCCATAAAGGCAGTATTTGATAGTTAAGTGGTCAGGTTAGATGTCATAGCTTGGCGAGTAGTCGGGTTAGATGTCAGCGTTCGTGAGTGGTCGGGTTAGATGTTTTTTCGGAATTTTTTGAGGTTGTGTGGTCAGGTTGGATGTTAGTATGAACATGTGCCGCTATTGCAACGATAAACCGGAATTTAGCGAGCAGTTCAGGATTAAAGTTTATTATATTAAATAACGGATGGGTAAATCCGAGACTTGGAGAATAACTATTATGATTGATATCTTATTCAACGAAAGTGCTTGTGGAAGTCTTAAAGTGGCACAACACTATGGTGAAGGAAAATATCAAGACGGGTGTATTAGCGTTTTCGTTAATCACAGTGATGGAAGCAAGCCAACCAAAGAGGAAGTTGAAGCTGCCAGACGAGAAGCAAAGGAAAGGGCACGCTTGGCGTGGGAGAGTGCTATTCCTTTGGGTGGAAAAACAACAGACATCTATGGATTCAATTTAGTGTTGAGCGTCGGAGATATTTCGGAAAATCAGCCCGGTATCAAGCGGGAACAGATGTTGAAACGCTTATACAGCGTTTATCCGAATGACGAAGGGCGTCAGGCGGCGGAAGAAATACTTAAGAGGACAAATGAAGCTCTGAAAACGGTTCGGGAACGTGCAGAAGCGGGAGAAGCCCTTCGAATCTGGTACAGCAATCAGCCTGATGAAATGTGTGGACTTTATTGGTTCATGGGGCAGTTGGATCAGTGGAAAGTGCATGGCGGAAATGTTTTGATTGTCAGACTCCCGGATTGGGAAACTGACAAAAAAGAAAATATCGTACGCAAAAATAGCTGGAGTGAGGTGGCTCCGGAAGAATGGCATCGGTATCTTGCATTGCAAAAGCCTGTGTTGCCAGTATTTATACAAAGCTGTGCATCTCATTGGCAGGAGCTTCAAGCAGAGAACGCGTCTTTGCGGGCAATGCTGAATGGACAGTTGGTTAGTACGTCAGAAAAACTCTATGATGACTTTATCCTTCGCGAAATCGCAGCAGAAGGCGAAGAATTTCAGGAAGCAATGATTATCGGACGAGTACTTGGTAAATACCAACTTGGGATTAGTGATTCCTGGGTTGCATTTCGTATAGAAGAAATGATCCATGCCGGAAAACTTGAGGCCGTGACTGCGGGTACCAAAGATATGCCGATCTATCATCGAGTATTGAAAAAGTGTACTCTCAAATTATGAGCATATAGGAACATGACCAAATTCCAATTTGTCTGTGAAGCTAAACACAAAAATAAAGCAAGGCACCCTACGTTGTAATCTTGTAGAGTGCCTTGCTCATTTTTTACCTTATTCATTCACATCCACTGTCACGCCTGATTTAAATTCCACGGTGAATTTGTCCTCGTAGATGGTGACCTTCTCAATCAACCTCCGGACAAGTTGCTCGTCGTATTCGGTGAGGTCAGTGGACTGCTTCTTTAGGAAAGTGCTCATATCGGCCATGCGCTTTTTGAGTTCATCACGGTTTGCGTTTTCTACCTGCAGTTTTTGCTTCTGGTCACGAAGGTGGTGAATCTCATCGCCAACTTTCTCATAATCCGCATTGGAAGTGGCCAGTTTCAAAAGCT
>JAAYCK010000012.1 GCA_012729835.1 Syntrophomonadaceae bacterium | reverse complement strand
TGGCGGAGCATAAACAATACCGGCTGGGTAGTCAACTTCCACCGCTTGAACAATGATCATCCCAACGCCGCCTTTGGCCCTCGCTTCATAATAATCAATTATTCTTTGGGATGGGGATCCATCTGGATTGCCCGCTTTTACCGAAGCAGGTGACATTAATATTCGGTTCGGAATAGTAAGATTCCCAATTTTACCAGGTTTAAATAGTTCCGTTGATTTCATTTGTTTGTCCTCCCAAATTATGGTCTACAATGGTTTAAAAAAGTTTTCCTAAGCGAAGGCGTCCTGAAGACAAATTACACTAAAAGTTTGGTTAGAACCGTTATATCGCTTATATTTTCCAGGTTATTAATCAAGCGTACAATTTCATTTGCTCTCTCCGGCTCAAGAATTCCATCTATCTGTTCCATAAATTTCTTCACCAGCAGTTCATCTGATAGGGGTCTATCTTTTGAGCCAGTAGGTGTATCCACATAAGAGCTGCAAATTGAACCGTCATCCATCTCAGCCTCGATCCGGGCAGAAAATTTTGCAGGATAAGAAGCGTCAATTACAGGATCCAAATATGTTTCAATTCTGGGAATAAAGTCAATAATATCCACATTGTTCATCCACTCAGGCTGCAAATGATTTATGTTAAAACTGCGGTTAAACATGGCAACAGCAACACAGTATCTAAGATTATCCTCAGCATGCAGTATGCCCAGTTGTCGATAGGGATGCCCACACTGCAGTTCAACTACCCTGGCTACACCCACCTTAACTTTACGAACATTTTTCGGATCAATATTATTCTCTCTTGCAAGATCTATCGCCGCTTCTACATAGGAAAGCAAACTGCCACAAACCGGAAATGTTTTCATGGTAAGATTTTGCATTTCGAATACTACACCCAAGTCATTGGTCAAATTGGATATAGTCTCGCCGCCGTTAAATAGCCTGCAGAATCCACCATCTTGCGCATCCAGCCCATAATTTGAATTCCAGGAATCCTTACCGGCCAATTGTGCAGCCATAACACCTCTTTGGGCCGCTGAACCCATTTGAACCATTTCCACAGCAGATCCGTCAATAGAAAAGGCATAATTTCCGGCTGCAAACCCGGAAGCCAAGCCCAAGGTATCTGAAACCTGCTGAACATCCAAAGACAGAATTTTGGCAGCTCCGGCGGCTGCTCCAAAAGAACCGCAAACTGTTGAGGGCTGCCAGCCTTGTAAACGTACTTTTACCGGATCCGCTGCCTTGGAGACTCGGGCCAGACATTCAGCGCCGGCTACCATTGCGGTTAACATCTGCTTCCCGCTTATTCCACCGATTGCTTCACTTGTTGCCAGTACCGCAGGTATTACCACAGCGCCGGGGTGAACCTTTGTTCCGTGAACATCGTCGAACCAGTAAGAATGAATCATGGTGCCTGTAACCATAGGAACCATGGCTGCAGGTCCACGTACACCAGTAAACCAGATGGAAGCTTCCTCTTTACCGGCCATATTTTTTACCAGGTTGAAAACAGCTTTGGACCAAGGCGCAGAGGCACCGGAGGCAGCACAACCCAATGAATCTATTAGACTTCTCTTTATGCTTTTTATGCAAGCAGGTGGTATAGCATCATAATTCAATTCATTAATAAATCTAGCTAATTTTTGCGTTTGCATGGTTTATCACCTCCTTAATCCTTTCTTTTAACCCCCTAGATTCGTTCCAATCAATTAGCATTAGTTATTCTTTTCTCACGTTTGCTTTATTTATTAGGCTCGATACAAACCTTAATTGGAAATTCTCCTTCTAATTCACCCGCGGCACACAGAACCGCTTTTTCAGCTTCATCCAACGTGTACTTATGAGTCACTAGTTTTTCAATTGGGTATTTTCTGCTTTCAATCAATTTTATTGCAGGAACTACTGAGTCGTAGAGATGGGTATGCGTTCCTTTTACAATTATCTCCCACATTACTATCCTATCAAGATCCAGGGCACCTTTTTTTCCAGTATATATACCTGAGGTTACAATTGTTCCATGCTTTTTGACCATATAAACCGAACTTTGCATTGCTTCGGTAGCTCCGGAGCAATCGAAAGCTATATCGGCTAGTTCACCGTTTGTTATATCCTGTACAAATTCAACGGCATCAACTTCATCAACATTTATGACATGGTCGGCACCAAGTTCTTTAGCCATTTCCAATCGGGCGGTATCATGGCTTTGGCCGGTTACAATAATATTGCTTGCGCCCGATTCTTTGGCTACAATGACGCCTCCAAGCCCCTGCTGCCCACATCCTAAAATGACTATCGTATCGCCTATCTTACTACCGCCGATTTGGTTTAACCAGCGAATAGAGTTACCCAGAACCGCACAAGCCAATGAACCTGCTTCCAATGGAACATTCGGATCTATTTTATGAACATTTGCCCGAGGAGGAAGATACGTATATTCACTGTACGCTCCCCACAAATATGGTGGAGTAGCTGCTCCAACTTGAAATCCATAACCCATCCTGGACGTACACTTCGAATAGTCACCTGTGACACACGGTTTACACATACCGCATCCAAAATATGTCTCCACGACAACTCTGTCGCCTTTTTTTACCCCTTTAACTTTAGCAAACTCTTCACCGACTTCATCTATCGTTCCTACTATTTCATGCCCAAGAATCAGAGGAAAAGGGACTTTATCTTCTCCCTTATAATGATGTGGATCTGAACCACAAACACCTACCATGTCTACTTTTAGCAAGCCATCATCATGCTTAATAGTGGGCCTTGGAAATTCTTGAATTTCCATTTGTCTAACTCCTGTTAAGACTGCTGCCCTTACCATTATTTTGTACCTCCTCTTAATCCAGCATTTAAAAACGTTCTGACATGCCGGCGTCAACGACGAATACACCACCGGTAGTATAATCGGCAGCTGGGGAAGACAGGTATAAAGCAATAGTGCCGATCAACTCCTTATTATCTTCCATAGTAATAGGCTCCTGGCGGGCCCAATGCAGCGGGATTCTGGCTACATGCTCCAACTGCTTCTCCATGGGGTCATTGGCCCAGGAGGATAATTGTGTCTTGAATATACCCGGACAAATAACATTTGCAGTAATATCGTACTTGGCCCACTCTACAGCCAGGTTACGTGCCATTTGGATGTTTGCAGCCTTGGCAGTCGAATAATGCAAGTAACGCCCACCGCCTCCACGTAATCCAGTATTGGAGGAAACAATGATCAGTCTCCCCTTGATCCTGTCAGGGGTTTCTCTGCCGATCCAAAGCTTGCCAAGAGCCTTTACACAATGGAAATAGCTGTTTACAAAGGTATCATAGACCTTATTCCAAAATTCATCAGGAATATCTACGGTTTGATACTGTTTATTAAATCCATGATTCAGAACAGCAATATCGGGAACGCCCAATTCTTTTACACATTTCTCTATCATTGCATCCACTACCGGACGATTGGTAAGATCGTCCGTCATGCCAACGGCCCGCCGGCCCATGTCCTTAATCTCTTGTACTGTTTGCTCCACTTCTTTTGCATTATGCGGCAGGGATATAATAAGAACGTCCGCACCTGCCTTTGCCAGAGTAAGTGCAATTGCCCTGCCAATACCAGTTCCGCCGCCGGTAACAAGTGCTACTTTGCCGGTAATGTCCAGCCCAAAATCTTTTAATTGAAAATCCATATTTTTTACCTCCTGTAATTATTCTGATTCAATTTAATGAAAATTGCCTTGTCAGACTTTAACTATCTTCCCTTAAAATCGGGTTTTCTCTTTTCAGCCCGAGCTCGCAATCCTTCTTGATAATCTTCTGAAACATCAATTGATTTTCTCAGCCAAATCGAAATTTTTCTGGATAACTCAGGAGTAGTTCTCAATCCATAATTAATTGCTTTCTTTAACTCTCTTAAAGCGATAGGAGCATGTTGAGCAATTTCTTCCGCCAATTTCATTGCCTCTTCCAAAACGCTTTCCTGGGTAACTACTTTTTCCAAAAGCCCGATCTTTTCAGCCTGAGCAGCAGTAATTCTTCTCCCCGTATACAACAGCTCTTTGGCCTTCCCAACCGGAATAAGTCTTGGGAGCATGGTAGGAGCACCGGCTCCGGGATAACTGCCCAAATCAATTTCAGGGAAACCAAAGATACAATCTTCTCCCGCTACCCTTAGGTCACATGCAATAGCCAGTTCAAATCCGCCCCCAAGGGCGAATCCATTAACAGCAGCTATGACCGGAACTTCATGCAGCTCGATTTTTTCGAACAAACCGGTAACCAGTTCATTCATCTCCTGAATCTTTCTTCCCCGCTCTTCCTCGGTATAACTGCGACGTTCTTTCAGATCTGCACCTGCACAGAATGAACGACCGGTACCGGTAATAACGATCACTCTGGTATCAAAGTCAAATCTCGCATCATCAAGTACCTGATGAAATTCTATGGCCAGTTTGGAACTGATCGCATTTGATGCTTCAGGCCGGTTCAGAGTGATGACTTTTATGTGTCCTTTTTGTTCAACTTTGATGAAATCCACGATGGTTCTCCCTTCTTTTTCAAGAAAAATTGCCCGGACATACGCTTATATTTACTTGTTATTCAGCATCTGGTCCGGGCATCAACCTAATTATTTTGTAATGAGCAAAGCATCGACTACCTTTACGCCATCTTTGGTAACGATAACTGGGTTAAGATCCAGTTCAGCCATACGATCGCCCAGTCTGGCAACAGCTTCCGAAACACTGACAATCAATTTGACCAGGCTTTGCACATCGTACGTCTTGCCCCTGGCACCCTTAAGTATTTTGGCGCTCTTGGTCTGTTCAATCATAGCCAGAGCTTCTGCCTCAGATACCGGCGCTATACGATGTGCGATATCTTTAAATACTTCTACATAAATACCGCCTAAACCATAAACAATATTAGGGCCAAACTGTGCGTCATAGGTGGCGCCGATAAAGGCCTCAACGCCGCCGCTGACCATTTCCTGTACCAGCACGCCGTTGATTTTTGCATCTGGTTTGTTGGTTTTGGCATTCTGGGATATTTGCTCATATGCGGCTTGTAGTTCTTCATCATTCTTAATGTTGATGCGGACCACATCTGCTTCAGTTTTATGCAGAATATCGGAGGAATCAATTTTGATTACCACCGGATAGCCGATTTCGTTTGCGGCCTTCAGGGTTTCATCCCAATTATGTGCCAGTATTTCACGGGTGGTAGGTACACCGAATTTTCTCAGGAAGCTCTTGCTTTCAGATTCTGAAAACGCCCCGCTTTTCTCAATTTTGACCGGTTCTGCTGCTGGTAAAACCTTTTTGCCTGTGAAAGACTCTTTGTATTTGATGAAATCGCTGCGTCTTTTAAGTGCGATAGTTGTTGCCTCAAAATCAACATAACAAGGAATGCCATGTTCGCGGATCAAGTCAATGGCTTCGCCGTTCATAGACCCGGCATACCAGCACACCACAACCGGTTTTTTGGTGTGTTCACAGTATTCAACAATATTTTTGGCAAATTTGTTGGCACTTGAAGGCGGCAGCGCACTGATAGCAAATAAAACACCATCTACTTCGCT
>JAAYCK010000111.1 GCA_012729835.1 Syntrophomonadaceae bacterium | reverse complement strand
TTTATTCTAAGAACCATTTTCCTGTCAGCGTTAGGGGTGACGATCATTGGTATCCTGGCAGCCGCTAGCTTGATCAATTATCCTCAGGCTTTCTTTGATAATCATATTGCAAGTACCATGGGATATCATAATACGCTGGCAACCTTTCTGGTAGCTGCGATCCTGATTGGCCTTTCTCTCCTGGCAGAGGAAAAGAATCGTTGGTGGCAGCTATTATATTCTATATCCAATTATTTCATGATGCTGGTCATTATGGCGGCAGTATCAAAAGGAGCCTGGCTTATTCTAGTACTTGGAGTGGTCATGATGTTTATTGGAATGCCTCAAGGTTATCGCATGAAGGTATTCTACTATTTATTCCTGGCCGTTGCCCCGGCTATTATTATCAGCAATTATTTCATGACGGCGATTTTTTCCGCCAAGCCATCTACAGGAATGGTTTTTGTTATAGTTGGCATTACATTAGTAATGGGAGGGTGGTTCTTATGGAGATATATCGATTCCTGGCTAAACAGCGTAAAACTCTCACGTCCGGCTGTAATTGGTCTGATTACAATGATAATTATATTGCTAATTTTGACCATCAACCTGGTCGGTTTATCAGACAGAATTACCAAGGAAATTTCAGAGGTTACTGATATCCAACATTTAAGCTATGTAACCAGAGTGGATTTTATGCGCTGGGCAATCGACATTATTCAGGATTATCCCATTACAGGTGCCGGCGCAGGCGGTTGGGCTGCCCTTTATCGACAGTATCAGGACTATCAATTCTGGAGCGCAGAAGCACATAGCCATATATTTCAGGTGGGCGTTGAGGCTGGACTGATGGGGGTATTGGCTTTCTCTTCCATTTGGATGCTCTTTATAATCTTACTCTACCGCTTATATATAATTCATCGTGACAGGGAAGAAAAGGAAGAATGGATATTGATTTGCGGGGCAGCCGTTGCTGCTATAGGGTTAGGCATACACTCCTGTTTCGACTTTGATCTTTCCCTGCCGTCCATGGCCATATTATTATGGTCTTTATTTGCTCTGATAAGTGCTTTCTACCAGCAACACAGCCGTGAGTTCAGGATCAAAATTAGCAGATCCTGGATTAATGTTGCTATCTCTGCTCTGTTACTTCTAATCTTGTATATAAGCAGTTGCCAGTATCTGTTGGCTCATTTCCAATTCCAAACCGGGCTGAAAAAGTTTCAAGCAGCACAGGCTGATCAACAGGTGGTACGGTCTGAGCAATTACTTCAGGCTGGTACCCACTTCTCACAGGCAGTAATAAATGACTCCCTTAATGCTGAATATTGGTCATATCTAGCTTATTGGCGGTGCTATTGTTGTCTGTTGTTTAATGAACAAGATCAGGAAAAAGCCGCAACATTCAGGGAGAAGAGTATTGTTGCTGCGAATCAGGCATTAGATCTTGACCCTTATAATGCAGAGATCAATCAACGCTTGATGCAAAACCTGGTCAACATGGGAGACCCTGCTGGAGCAATCAGGTCAGGCCGGCTTTTGATAAAAACCATGCCCAATGATCCCCAGTCTTATGTCAGAACAACTGAGTTGTGGTGGTACGCCAGCCAGTATTTTGAAAAAAATGGGCGGCATGATTTTGCACTAGATTTCGCCGGAGAAATTATCATGCTGGATGAAGCTCTACAGAATCAATTGAAAAAGGTTGAGATTGACCACCCCTTATGGCAGGGAGAAAAATTGACTACAATACCGGAATATGAACAAATATACCGGCAGGCCAGGGATTTTATTACCGCTGATAGAAACGAAAAATAATATATTTTTGATCCGGGGGGCCCCCGGATTTTTTTATACAAAAACAATGATTTTCAAGGAAAAAGATTAAAATTTTCAGCTATAATGGAACCTTTTTCATAATCTCAGCGTCCCATAGACTAGCCATAAGTATTTGGTAAGGAAATGTTGCGGCGGGCAAAGGAAGCCGCTGCTGATCATCTAAAGCCGAAATGATGAAAGGGGGAATCGCTACAATCCAGTTGTTGACTACCTGATTACCTGAAAGGTATGCGTATCAAGCATGATTACCTGAAGAAATTATTAAACATATTATAAAGGAGGAAAAAAAGTTGATTAAAGCAAGAAACAAAAAACTATCCATGCTTTTGGTTCTGGCTATGCTGATGACTATGTTTGTTGGCATCGGCACAGCATCGGCTGCTTCTGTTGAATGGGAAGCAGATAATATGCCTACTTATACCAAAAGCTCTACAGCAACCCAGAGTACATCTGCAGATGTGATTTTATCCTTGGATGATACTGCGATGGTTAACCCATATGTTGACCATATGGTAACCTTTACCCTCCCTGACGGAGTAGAGTTTGTACTGCCTGCTCAAGCAACAGGAGATAAATACGAATCTGCGGTTTATTTTAATCAGATAAGCGGTGACGGAACTTTTACTTGTGATGCTTATATTAAATCCAACAAAGCAGTAGACATTTATGTAACAAGAGAGGCTGCAGGAGACGGAGTATTCCTGCTCAGCTTCGAGGACTTGTTGGTAAAGAGCGGCTCCGGTGACCTGACAGTCACAATGATTGCTCCTTCCGGTAGTAAATTTTCATCTGGTTCCCTGGCTATTGCTAAAATCTCCGGCACAGGTTCCGTGACAGCCAAAGCGGGCACCAAGGCGACCTTTGGCGATCAGGGCGGTTATATCGACGGCATGACCATTGCTGAACTGGGAGCCAATGTTCTTGAACAATACGACGAAATCACCTTCAAGCTTCCCAAAGGCTTTACCTGGGATGATCCCACTCCAGCATGGAATGGTGTTAATATGATAATTGGCGGCGGTTGGGGATTCGATGGCGAATACAATTTTATGGGTGATTATTCTTATGAAATTGATGGCCGTGAATTGGTTGTTACAATCTTGCATGAGTGCGATGCGGAAAAAGCTGGCAGAATTACAGTCGGATCTGATCTTCCGTTCGGCGGAAATGGCACAGGATTTGCCTGGATCAATGTAGATGAAGATACTGCCAAATTCGGCGATATTACTGTAGCCGTTACCAGCACCAATGACAACGGGCCGGATATTGACATCGTTGTTGCAACTTATGGCGACTACGGCATAGAAGTTATCGAAGACACCACTGAAAAAGTAGTGTCCGGACGCACCGATCAGGAACTGGGCGAATTCTTCATCGAAGAAGGCATTGCCGGTAGTATCATGCCTAATAGATCGATTACCCTTGAACTTCCCAAAGGAGTAAAATGGGTAACTCTTCCTACTGTTGAAGCCGAAGAAGGCGACCTGATGATTGGCAGCGGAACAGCCGCATGGAGCATTGTACCTGATACCAGCTCCAGAAAAATCAAAGCTTTAACCAACGACTATTTTACCGAAGAAGCTGCTAAATTATTGTTCAAAGACATGGAAGTAAAAATCGAACCGGGCTTTGAAGGGCCGATCGACATCACTGTGGGCGGTAAATCTGGTGCTCAAGGAACCGTAACCGTAGCGGAATGCACCAAAGCCATCACTGTAAAAGCGGAAAATCCGACCAAAGTTGAAATCGGGGCTATGAACCAGGCAGCTGGAGACATCCTGATCATTGAAAATGTTGAAGAAGCTATTTTAGATGGCACCTACAATCAGATTGAAATCACTCTGCCCAGAGGCGTAAACTTCGCTTCAGAACCCACAGTGGAAGTTGAAGCCGGAGATCTGGAAATCGATGATGTCGACCTTGCAGATTCCGCATTCAATCGTGACGGAGCCCTGCTGATCACTATCGAAAATGTTAGCACTGAAGCCAGCACCATCAGAATCTCTGATATATTCCTGACTGTTGACCGTACGGTACCGGAAGGAAACGTACTGGCCAAATTCGAAGGCTCAAAAGCACTTTATGATGCATCTGTAGCATTGAATTTTGATACAGATTTTAGTGAAGAGGATTTTGATTCTTATGAAGATTATCAGGAGGCTTTATTAGAAGCATTTGCAGATTATCTTGCTGATAGAAACGAGGCCTCTTCGTCAGACGAAGATTCCTTAGGCTCAACTGCATTCGTTGACTGGGCAACTGACAAATCAGTTGGCAGCGTAGAAATCGCTACCACCATTACTCCGAAAACCGGCGGATATGCACAGTTTGTAATCGGATCCAACATCTATTCAATCGGCGGAACACCTTATGTAATGGACGTAGTTCCTTACATCAAGGATAGCCG
>JAAYCK010000011.1 GCA_012729835.1 Syntrophomonadaceae bacterium | reverse complement strand
CTAGCTGGTTGAATTCGCGGAAAAAATAGGTTTCATTCACAGTCAGCAAATTAATTAGTTCCTGAAACTCACGACCACTACCGTCGAACAGCTTCAGATATTTCAGGTATTCTTCGATATCTTCAAAACCGCCAGCCCGCATCCGCTGCTCCAAGCGTTTCTTGACGTAATAAATCTTGTTCTCTTCATAGCTGATACCGGTTCTTTCATATATCAAATTACGCAGTTTTATAAAGTACTCCAGTGGCAGATCCACCATGATCACCTCAGTCTTTCGAGCCGGGCCAGAGCCCGTTCGATTATTTCTCTTTGCTCTTCATCCTGAACCAGCGTCTGGATATCCTTTATAAATGGGATAGCCTCGGGATTACCATACTCTCCCAGACCTTCCATCGCTCCCATCAAGATGAGGGGATTGCGAGGTTCCAGATATTTTAGCAAAATGGTGTAAATCTCCTTGTTCCGGTACTTACCCAATAAAACCAGTAGTTCGTATTTATTGATATCCTTAATATCTGACTCCAGGTAGTTGGCGATCACTCCTATTAGATCCGGGGTAAGGTAATCGCGCGGAATGCGTTTTAAGATCCCTTCAATAGCATTGATGATCTCTTTGTGCATGACTTGCCCCTTCTCACCCATCAGGGAGATGATAAGAGGCAGGTGAAGATCGCTGCCTTTGCGGGCCACAAACTTCAGGAACGAGTATTGCTCCAGAAAACTGATGGATTGATAAGACGGATAACGCTTATTGACACACTCGACTGATTCTTCGTTGCCGATCAGGGCCATAGTTTCCAGGCAGGTGCAGCGCAGCAGAACATTATCACTGCGAGCAAACAGGTTGTTTATGCCTTTGATCCAGCGGTCATCCTCCAGCCGCCCCAAATATTCAACTGCCGTGATGACATTATTGATGTCCTGATCTGCCATGCCTTCAGCGATAAGGCTTGCTGCTGCCGAACTGCCGATCTGAACCAGCACATCCAGTATAAACTTGCGGGTGTCCTTGTCCGGGTCCTGCAAGGAACTGCGCAAGGCTTGGAGGGATTCTTCCCCCTGCATGGCCAGGATATCTATAACACCGTTGCGGACAAAGGCATCATCACTGCGCAGGTAGGGTAAAGACCTTGTGACCAGTTCCGGACCGCTCATGGTTTTAAGGCTGCTTACTATTGCCTCGCGGACATAACGGCTGGACTCAATCTCCAAGCGTGCCAGCATAGGACCGATCCCTTCCAGCAAACCATCACAGGCTATATCTTCCGCAGCAAATGCCCGGGTTTTTTCATCTTCACTGTTAAGATCAATAATGAGATCCTCTATAACGCTCATAAGAATGCTCCCTTCATTGCGAAAATAGGTATTCACAAGCTCTATCCTGTTATGCTGACGGTTTTATCCAGAGTAAGTCACGGACGATTCGGATTTATATAATTGCAAAATCTATGCCAACATATTAGGACATCTGTCCGTGGAAGCTTAATGGACTATCGTCCGGACCATGTACTTTATATACCTGTACATATTGTGGACATATGTCCTCAAAAGTGTTTAAAAAGTATACAATTTGTACTGTTGGTAGCGGGAAGAATCCGAGCTCACCGTAACCAGTGAAGCACAATTCTGGTGGAAGGACAGGTACGACGGGTAATATAGAGATATTTACATGCTAAAGGCTCTTGCTAGTGTTTATATAACAATGGCAAGAGCCCTTTTATCTCCTGAGTTATTCGGTTTTATGAATTGCGTTCCCATTAAAGGGTCCATTGTAGGTAACCCTCTTATTTACAGGCGCATAGTATAGTCCAAACGATTATTAAAATAAACGGGAGGAATAAACTATGGCACAACCAGGAGAAAAACCCCTAAATTTCATCCGTTCGATCCCCTCCAATGGAGCTACCAATGTATCCAGGTCCCTAAGGACAATGACGCTAGTGTTTGATAAAAACGTTATTGATGATTCCGTGTGGGCCAATAATCAAAAACAAATCGTAGTATTCAAAGGCATTACCCAATTACACAAGGCGAGTGATTACCGAGTCACCCGTATCAATACTTCCAGTCAACGCCGAAATATTTATATCAAATTCCTGCACTCCCTGGCCCCCAACACCAAATACAAAGTAGCAATATACCCTGATCTTATCTCCAAAGCTGGAGAAACCCTGGGTAAAACCGTATTAATAAGTTTTACCACCAGTGGAAATGGCAGTATAATCATTGAACCAGTTCAAGAATAGTCGATTATTTTCTACAAAGCCTATGCTCGCAAAGAATTAAAACCTTTTCAAATAGGTCTTGGTACAGGTTTGCCACCGGGCCCGCTCGGGTTCGGTGGCTTCTGTCGGGAATACCAGCATAACCGCCTGTCCGTCGATCAATACGGCCTTTTGTGTTTCACCCAGGAGTATCGGCTCGTCATCAGGAATCAATTCCCCTTCAGTAGAGCATACCTTTTCCACCAGACTCCTGGCCTTTATTTCCTGTACAGTGGCAACACCACCCGGAGGCATTATCTCCAATTTCCCACGAAAGCGCCCGTCATTACCTGAATAACGCAGGCCCACCCCGGCCAAAGCACCGATCACACCGATCCCGCTGCCCCCATGTTCTGACAGGTGTATGCCGTACCTTCTGGCCAGTGCATAGGCCTCTTCCTTGGGTATTACTTCCTCTTTGGCGCGATAGGCATAATCAATCAATTCTTGATTTCGTGCCACTTGGTCAATACACGCTATACAAAGGCCAGGATCGGAGCCGGGGGCGCACTCTCTTTCCAGGAAAGAGGCAGACCAACTGGCCAGTGAATCAAGTGAGCAATTATAGATATCAGCAGTGAAACACATGGTACTATTGTGCGAAGTATAAGGGATATCGGGATGGACCAGTAATTGATGCCTGGTAATCGGCCCGGTTTTTCCCCAGCCCTTTTTCTCTATGTTCTCGGCCAGCATGGCTGCCAGCTTGCCGGTGCCCCGGCTTTCAAGATTATCGGTATCATCGATGGCCACCAATATCATCAACGTGTCTCTCCTCCCTGTTCCCGGGTTAATCTCATTCCCTGACCGGCCAATATCCGGTCCAAAGTAGCATCATCCACCTGAAGATCAAAAAATTCTTTATAAAACGTTCTGCTTTCTTGCTTAATATCCATATCCATGAATTGCTCCGGATAAAGCAGCTGAGCTGTCCATAACAGAGCCAGCGGAGTTTCCAATCCCCCGGGGTGTCCCCAGCGAGAGATGCCCACCGGCATCTGATAGACCTTCTGGGTCTTCACGGCATTAAGCGAGGACCATTGAGTGTTTTTCAGGATATACTCAGCCACTCCCGGTTCATTGACCAGGATGACCTCCGGGTCCCATAAGAGTATCTGTTCCAGACTCGCAAAATTTTTCCCTTCAATCAGCCGTAAAGTTTGATTGACTGATACATTTATCAGCCCGGCGGTTTTCATCCAGTCAGCCGGCAGGCTGTTCGGCGGGTCGGTGCGGGTAGCCTCATTGACCGAATGATAAACTCGTAAACGCTGATCTTCCGGAATATCCTTTACGCGCTCACTTACCCGTTTGATACAATCCAGGTAGTATTCACTATACGCGAGTGCCTCTTTTTCGGCACTCAGCACCTTGCCTATGATATTGACAGCTCTTCTTTGCTCCTCCATACTCTGGAAGTCGATAACCAGGTAAGGCAAATCAAATCGATCTAATTTTGCAGTCTCATCTTTATTTATACCAGTCTGCCGGTTGATTAGAACCAGATCCGGTTTGACCCTTAGCAACTCCTCAATATTTATCGATTCATTTGAAGATGGCACTGACGCATTTTTTATGGTCGGACATATCTGATTCAACAATACATCGCGTTTAAGTCCGCCCGGAACCGCAACAATCTTCTCACCCTGCCCCAGCATAACTGTTACATGGCCGGTAAAAGCATAAAGACATGCTACCCGTTCAATCTTCCGAGGAACGCTCACTTTACGTCCCAGTGTATCAGTAAGTGTAATGCTGCTTTCCTCGGCTGTTTTTTCTGGGTTCTTCTTATCCGGGGACCACCAGTAAATAAGCCCCGATAAAATGATCAGGATCGCGGCAATGATTAAGATACTATTTTTAGTACTGGCTTTCATCACAATTATCCTCCGCTGTTAAAGTTCTGAGTGGAATAAGCTGGCGCAGCGAACCCTCTTCCATTGCAAACTCTGCTAATCGAGCCTTGACTCGATATATCCTGCCAATATTATCTTCCCTCAGGACTTCGGTCGGTTTACCAGACTCCAAAAAGGTATGATCATGCATCAACGCTACTCTTATCGGAATATCACGATTTTCAAAATAAAATGTATGATTAGGGAAATGGGTGGCCATCAGGACCGACATATCAGTTTCCCGGACCAGTTTTACAATAGTCTCCATCACCAGCATCTCGTGTTTAAAATCGAGATGAGCAGTCGGTTCATCCATAATGATCAACGAGGTCTGTTGAGCAAGAGCACGGGCGATCATCACCAATTGGGCTTCACCCCCGCTAAGCTGGGTAAACGGGCGATGCCGCATGTGCATCATGCCTACAATTTCAAGGGCTTTTTTAGCCTGTTCTTTGTCAATATCTGATGGCGAAGAAAAGCGCCCGGTATAGACGGCACGTCCCATTTTTACCATGTCGATAACAGTATAGGGAAAAGTGTTCTCATGGCGCTGCGGAACGTAGGCCACATGTTTGGCTATTTCCCCTGGACGGAAATGCCGGGCATCCTCGCCATTTACTTTTATTCTTCCCTGGTCTAAGCGGTGTATTCCCAGTATACAATCCAGCAGGGTGGTCTTACCGCAGCCGTTCGGCCCCAGCAAACAGAAAATCTCTCCCCGGTCCACCCGTAAATTGATGCTGGAAAATACCGCATCCCTTTGCTGCGGATAGGTGAAACCGGCGTCGTTTAGTTCCAGCAAATGCATGCCTACCACCCTCCCCCTTTAGTCCTCTTCAGCAGCCAGACGAAAAATGGAGCACCGATCAAGGCAGTCAGAATACCCAGGGGAATCTCCGAACCTGTAATAATCCGCCCAATATCATCTACCAGCACCAAAAAGCAAGCTCCCAGTGCCATGCTGGAAGGAATAAGCACTCGATTATCATTGCCGACCAGCATGCGACAGATATGGGGGATGATGAGACCTACCCAACCGATAATCCCGCTGACGCACACTGCTCCGGCGGTAGCCAGGGTCGCCGAGAAAATGACGATACCTTTATCCAATTTCAGATTGACCCCCAGGGCGTGAGCTTCCTTATCCCCCATGGAGAGAACGTTTATGCGCCACCTAATTCCCATCAGCCCAACCAGCCCCACCAGCATGGGGATCCCGGCCACCATGATATCGCGGTAACTGGCAGTAGCCAGACTCCCCATCAACCAGAAGACAATGCTGGGCAATTCACGATAAGGATCAGCCACATATTTAGTAAATGAAATCAGCGATGAAAAAACCGACGATACAATAACACCACCCAGCACCAGCATAATGGTGGGAGTGGTGTTATAGACCTGTCCTATCATATAACTAAGCAAAACCGCCAGCAACGCAAAGGCAAAGGCAAAGCCATAAGTTGCCGATGTATTACCGTGAAATAGGATAATAGCCAGTGCCGCTCCAAATCCGGCCCCCGAACTTACACCCAGGATGCCCGAACTGACCAGGGGATTACGAAACAAACCCTGGAAGGCGGCTCCGCTTACTGCCAGGCAGGCGCCGACCAGGGCCCCCAGAATAGCGCGCGGCAACCTTATATCCCAGATCAGTACTGTGTGGACCTGGGCAACCTGGTAATTGGCCAGATGCAGTTTGTTCAGTACGACTTGCCCTATGGCCGATAAGGAAACCGGATAACGACCGATAACCAATGACAGGATAATAGCCATCACCGGCGCTAAAGCCAGCATAACATATATGATGCGTTTTCTCGTTCTAATGCACTCCCCATGCGGGCAGTTTCTCCCGCTAGCTTCTCTTTCTGAAGTACCCGTAACCTGCGCCCAAAACTATAACTAGCGCTATCGATACCGGCCATATCCAGGCAGCATTCTCGCTGGCATCATCTGTTTTTGTAGGAGATTTCTTCTCCATAGAATCAGTCTGCGTTCGCTCAAGTGATTCCGGCTTGATCTCGGATTCATCCTTTTCGGCTGGCACGGTATCATTATTATCGCTATCCAGCACTGCTTTTGGCTCAGGTTCTGGAGTGCTGCCCGGGTTAAGTGGCGCCGGGGGTTCTGCTGGTTTTTTCTCCTCACCGGCGGGAGCAGGTGGCACAGACTTCTCTGCAGCTGCGGTCTTGAATCTGATCTTGACATCTTTCCCCATTACTACGCCGTTCTTGGCCTGTAAGGCCTGGGATATCACTACGCTATAATCAGTACCCGGCTGTAATACCTGCCGGGGAATCAGGTTGACCTCCCGTTTCAATTCCGGATTGATCTGGTCATCTGCCATCTGGACCTCTATGGGCACCGCAACATTCCCTGCATATAGAGAGAAACAACGCAGGTTATTCTCCTTGACCGTCATATTGACTACATTCTTGTTGAAAACCAATTTGATCCGAGTATCCAGGGCAACATTCTGCGCCCCATCCACGGGACTGGAACTGGCCAATTCCAGGGGTACGCCCTGCCCGCCGCCGCTGCCGTCACCTTCGGCCAAAACCGGACCAACAGCTATCAGCATACTGAACAATAAGACTATTGGCAGAACTATAGCAACTATTGATGGACGAATAAGTTTCATGGATGATTCCTCCTCACCTTTCTTCAACCAGCAAAACATGGACCCACTGCCACCTGCCAGTTTATAGTATCGCACTTTTGTGCTCTGCCAATACTAGCAGGCATTCGCGCAAGACCACATTGAGCTAATTATGAAATTATGTATCCAGGGAAAGTTCACAGATGATATGTAGAAGGGGAGGAATCCATTGACCGGCAGCAATGCCGGCAATAGGGCCTGGCATAAGCCTACCCTGCGTGCAACTCTGAATTATGCTTCTCCCAATCTCTTTCCCGATATTTTGTCGCCCTTCTATCTATATACAGAGCTTCATCAGGTTTATTTCTATCTCTGAAGAGGTAATCAGATCATATCAAAAAAGCCTGAACACATCCAAAAAGGAGCATCCCGGCCTAAGAACATATAGCCTGCTCTCCTTTCCAAACATGGGAGGCCTACCCGTTTCCCGGTAAACCCTTCGTTCGCCGCAGCATAACCTTGCGCTTTAGCTGCCACGAATCGGAGATTAATTATTATTTGGTTATTGGGTATGTTGCCTAAGTGATTTCGACAGTATTCATAATGAATACTGCCTATTATCTTATCTGCTTTTTTCCGGGAATTCAAATACCAAATATAAGAAGCAACCTTTGATGCTCTTTAGCCCACCATAATTTTCCCCTTGGGCCAGTGGATGTCAGGCTGTTTATCCTTTAAAGCCAGTGCAAGGCCGAGGGTCAATGGACCAACCCGGCCTAGGAACATAGTTATTATCAGTAGAAATTTGGGTAAAGCGGTAAGATGCGGGGTCAAGCCCAGGGTCCATCCGGTGGTGCTCAGGGCCGAAGCTACCTCAAAGACAATATACGTAAAGTTACCACTCGGATAAGTCAGTGATACCAGATAGGTCATTAATAGCATGGCAAAAGAAAACAGCAGAAATATGGTCATCGCTTGCATAACATCGGTGGTATCAATCCTTCTTTCAAAAATCTCGGTATCCTTCTTCCCCCGCAGTTGACTATAGATAGCCAGCCATAGTATAGCGATAGTTGAAGTCTTTATCCCGCCGCCGGTAGAGCCTGGCGAGGCGCCAATCAGCATAAGAATAATAATGACCAGTTGGGAAGAAAGGAATAATCCGGTGAGATCAATGGTACTGAAACCTCCCGTACGCGAAGTCGCGCTCTGAAAATAGGCTGCCAGGAGTTTGGTGCCGAATGGCATATCTTTCAACGCGTGATTGTATTCACCAACTAATAATAGCAGAGTTCCGATCAGCAGCAGAAGTCCGGTGGTAATGAGGACGACCTTGGCATGCAGGGAAAGCTTGCGTTGCTCGCGGTAATGGTACAAATCATAGGTCACGATAAAACCTAAGCCGCCAATGATTACCAGAGTGGAGATAACCAGGTTTACAGTAATATCAGAGGTATATCCGGTAAAACTCTTGAATCCTCCCATAAGATCGATGCCGGCATTATTAAAGGCGGAAACCGAATGGAATATCCCGAACCATAAGGCCTTGCCCCAGCCCATCTCGCCTGACCAGCGCAAAGCCAGTATCAGCGCCCCGATTGCTTCAACTGTAAAAGTAAAACCAAGCAGATGCCGGAAGAGTCTAACCACTCCGCCCACTTCAGCAACGTTTACGGCCTGTTGCATGACCAGCCGCTGACGCAAAAATATCTTACGCCCGGCCAGAAGCGCATAAAAAACCGCGAAGGACATGACGCCCAATCCGCCGATCTGGATTAAAAACAGAATAACGATCTTGCCGAATAGAGTCCAGTGGGTTGCGGTGTCAAGTGTCACCAATCCGTTAATACAGGTAGCTGACGTGGATATAAAGAGGCAATCGATATATGCGGTGTAGCCACTTCGAGAGGCCCAGGGCAAATACAAAAGAACACTGCCGGCCATTATGACAGTAATGAAGCTTAATGCCAGCCAAAGAGGCTCGTTTATCTTGTTTTTTATCATGCCGGGTGACCCCTTCTCAATACAAGCTATTCAATGTTAGTCAATAGTTCCAGGGCTTCATTGCCCCCCAGCGCCACCAAAACATCTCCATTTTTCAATACTTCGTCCGGGGCCGGAGCAACAATGATTTCGTTACCGCGTTTAATAGCCAGGATAGTCACCCGCATCTTCTTGCGCAGCGCAAGGTCAGCCAACGAATGGTTCAGAAATGCACGGGGGGCAAAGAGTTCGATAATGCCAAAATCAGGTGACAGATCGATCTGTTCCAGGAAATTTACCGAGACCAGTGACCGGGCCAGCTTGATGGCCATATCCCGTTCAGGATAGATAACCAGGTCAGCCCCGATCTTTTCCAGAACCTTGCCATGCAAAGTAGTTTGGGCTTTGGCAATGACCTTTTTCACGCCCAATTCCTTCAACATGATGGTCGTCAGGATATTGGCCTGGATATTGTCGCCAATAGCTACCACTACCACGTCGAAATTGCGGATACCCAGGGCTTTCAGAGTACTTTCATCCATGGTGTCGGCTTCGACCGCATGAGTACAGTACTCTATTGCATCATTGACCCGGTCGGCATCTATATCGATAGCCAACACCTCGTTCCCCATTCGGGTTAGTTCCCTGACCAGGCTGCTGCCGAACCGGCCTATGCCAATAACGGCAAATTGTCTACTTTTCATAAATATTCCTTCCTCCGGATTACTTGCAGAATGCCAGGTGTTATATGGTGTATGAAAAACATCACTGCCATTTAGCCATCATTATACCACTGCTACCACGCATCCTCAATCCAGCGCCGCTTTACCATCTTGCGCCATAACTATTATAAAAATGCGTACAGAGGAAACTAATTGAAATCTTACTCTGGCTGGGCTAGAATGGTACAAACAGGAGGTGGAATGAATGGAATTGGAAGGAAGAACTGTGGCCGAATCTGCCACTACTCTCAGTCAGATAATACTTCCCTCTCAGACTAATCCAGCCGGTACTGCTCACGGGGGAGAACTGCTCAAGATGATGGATAACTGTGCCGGGGCTTGTGCCACCAAGCATTCGCGGGCTATTGTAGTGACTGCCGGTATTGATAATATCAACTTTCACGCCCCCGTATTTATGGGCAACCTGGCCAGCTGTCACGCCAATGTGACCTATGTATCCAATCGTTCCATGGAGATCGCTGTAAGCATTGATGCGGAAGACCTGCTGCAGGGAACCAAACAATGCTGTATGACCGCTTATTTTACTTTCGTCGCCCTGGGCTCGGATATGAAACCGACGATGGTTCCACCATTAATTCTCGAAAATGAAGTGGAAAAGCAGGAATACGAAGACGGCAAGGTACGGGTGCAGCAGAGGAAGGCTAACCCTCAGGTTTGCTGGATGCCGCTGTACTAATAGACGGGAGATTCGATTATTAACCACAGCTAAACGCAGATTTTTATGTACAATGGCATTCATAATATGCACAATCCCAAAGTGTCGTTGCGAGGACCCGGCACCCAGAGAATCCAAATATAAACGGCTACCTATTATGCATTACTTTAATAGACTGAACTGTTTTATTGAGTGCCGGGGACGCGGCAATCTTCTTCGGGGCTTATATGGCTTAATGATTGCTTCGCTACGCTCGCAAAGACAGGGCGGGGTCCATCATATCTAACTGTGTAAATCTGTGTTAATCCCCCTGCGGCTACAACACTCCAACGTGCAACGATGCAGCCTTTCGCTTGCCTGCAGTTGCGATGCCCCTTCGCGCCATTTAGGTCGCTGTGACAAAACCTTAACCACTTCTGCGTCAATCATAAATAATCTGCGTTAATCTGCGTCAAAATTCGTTTACCCTTGATCCTGACGTTTCAATATGCAAAGATTATCGAACAGTTCGGCTACAGTGAGCACGCCGATGCCGCCGGGCACGGCACTGGCCAGACGGGCCCTGGCCTTGGCCGCATCACTGACATCGCCGATCACCTGGCCATTTTCATCAAAATTGATCCCCACATCGATAATTACACATTCGTCCTTGACCATATCTGCGGTTATCAGATTGGGTTTGCCAACCGCCACCACTACTATATCAGCCCCTCGTGTCTCCTCCGCCAGGTCGTGGGTATGCGAGTGACAGAGTCTTATTGTTGCATTTTCACGGGTCATCATCACCGCTAAAGGACTGCCTACCACCAGACTGCGGCCCACGATAGTCACCTTTTGCCCGTCCATATCAACTCCGTGACCTTTGAGAATAGACATTACTGCCTTGGGCGTAGAAGGTTTGACCCCTTCTTCCCGGCTGAGCAGTCGGCCCAGGTTATAATTGTGCAGACCCTCAACTTCCTTGTGCCAAACAATTGAATTGACCAGGTGTCCATAGTTTAGGCCCGACGGCAATGGAGTCTGCAGCATTATCCCGGTGAACTCGGGAGCAAGGTTGAGCTGTTCGATTTTTCCCGCCAGGGTCTCGTGGCTGGTATCGTCCGGATAATTGAACAATTCTACCTTGATGCCAACATCAAAGCCGAATTTTTCAATGGATCTAACATACAGGCGTGATGCTTCATTATCCCCGACTTGGATGATCGCCATAGCCATCGGAGTTATATCAGCCTGTTCTTTGACGCGAGCCTTGATGCGTTCCCGTATTTCCTTCCCATATATGAGCAATCGTTTCACCTCATGATAATCATAAATAACTTGATCTGCTGCTAAAAAGCATATTTGATGTGGTTGATCTGTTCACTAGCGTCCACCATCATAATGGTAATGACATCAAATCGCAACTCCCGGAAATTTGGATGAGATGCTTCGATATAAATGAATGCGGCCTTGCGCAGATGATCCATCTTCCTGGGAGTGATGGCTTCTTCCGGTGTCCCATATTGAATGCTGCGACGGGTCTTGACCTCGACAAAAACCAATTCGTTGCGCTTAATGCATATTATATCCAACTCCCCATAGCGGGTATGATAATTCCGTTCTAAAATCTGATATCCCTGTTTTTTCAAATACCGGGCTGCCATCTCTTCACCCTGACGGCCTAACTCTCGCTTATTCAAGCCTTATCCCCGCCATTCCGATTCAATATTTGCGGTCCATTGAATAGATAAAGGCCAAGATCTCTGCAACGACTGAATACAATTCTGCTGGTATCTCCTGGTATAGATCTAATGCCATCAAATAATCTGCCAGTTTGGCATCTTCTTTCAGGGGTATCCCCCAATCTCTGGCAACCTCCTCGATACGATCCGCAATGAAGCCACGACCTTTGGCCACGACTACCGGAGCCGTATCTTGCTCTAAATCGTAACGAAGAGCTACCGCTTTATGCCTGCTGTCATAATTTTTTTCATCCGACATAGCGCATTCTCCTAAACGCTAAACTCTTATGTCTATCCCCAAAGGCCGTATTGATAATGGGGTTTCTTGCATCCTTACCTTCAAGCTCTCATCAATCTGCTCCTGAGAAACCTTGATGCCAAGGTTTTGTACAGAATAACCGAGTTCTCGCAGCTTAGCGACCAGATTTGGCAGACTGCCGGTCAAGAAACTGGCAACTCTGTCATCTTCCACTACCCCTTGCAGGGTCAAACTGCCGCTTCTCTGCCAGTTGACATGGAAAAGCACCAGTCCCATTTTGCCGGTATCCAGTGAAACGACAAAACTAAGGTTATCAACATTGCGCAAATCCCGGCGGCCGTCTTTATTGATCCTCAGCTGGCATTGGTGCATTTCTTCACCAACCTTGACCGGGATAGAGAAGTAATAGAAGTTGAACTGGTTATCAATATTTGTCCGACTAAGATAATTGAACATTTTCTGCCCGGACAATTCTTTTTCCAGGTTATCGATCCGCTGCAGCAGGTCATGCACCACCGGGCTGCGAGTCTGGGTATTCTCACTTTTAATGGCGTCCTGTAGGAGGGTCAAGCCCCGGATAACATCCTTATCCGAAGCAACCGCCCTTTCAAGTTTTCCACTGATATCAGCTGCCGGGTCCCGCCCGTCGACCTGCATCCATTCAATAAGTGTCTTGAGCAGGTTCAACTGATCGCTGAGCTTGCTGGTACCGGCAGGGATATTAGAAGTCGAAGCAGTGCCGGATGTCTGTACTCCAGTATTATCTGCGGTCTTGGGCAGGTCTGACCCCGTGGCTGCACTGGTCGTGCCCGTACTTGCTGGCGGTGTTTTCTCCAGGATGCTACCCGGGGCATTACCATCCTTCGCATTGGTGCCAGCAGTAAGCGGTGCCTGCACCGGCGTCTCCTCCTTGCTGGCTGCTGGGTTGGTCGTGAGTCCAGCCGGTGATGCCAACTCAGGCATATCATCGCTGATAAGCGGAGCAGGGGCAGTCTGGCTCGCCGGTGCAGCGAGTGTTTTGCCGGTACTGGATTCAGCTATATTTGGGGAAACCCGCGTGTTTACCGGCATTTCTTCCGGCAGGTCAATACTGCCGACGGTAGTGGCCGAAAGCGCAGGACGTTGGTTCCCTTCCTCGACGACCATTGCTGGGCCAGGATTTTGCGTCGTTGAAGCCTTGGCGCTGATCTGATCCGGGACCGGGTTATTGCTCGCGAGGGCCGGGGGTGCCTGGGATGTCTCTGGCGGTGCTGGCTCACTGGTTATAGCCGACTGAAAAGTATTGGTGCTGAGGTTACTAGTTTGGGGATTCGGTGTAGATATAGGCGGAGCCCCCGGCTTACTGCCAGTATTATCCGCCGGCGCACTGCCCGAAGCAGACCGGCTGCCCGTTGTCATCATTCCTTCAGAATCGGTTTCGCTGGTTATTGGCATGGTAATGGCAGGCTCCAAATCAGTCGTGGGAAGAGGGATATTACTCTGGGTCGCTGATACCTGGGCTGCCGATACCTGGGAACCCGGTAATGGCAAGGTTTCCCCGCCAATTACCGCAGCTGCCCCCGGGGCAGTCGGTGCCGGTATGTTCGCTTGTGCGGTTGAGATGGTAACAGCTTCCCCGGTAGGGGTTGCAGTATTGATCATATTCCCGACATTTCCCCCACTGGGGTTGGTTAAGCCAGCCGGAGTAGATACATTAGGGCTGGTCCCGGCTGTTAATGGGGCTTTCCCAGCAGTTCCGGCGTTCTTCGCGGCATCAGGCAGTATAAGTTCCTGATTGTCACGTAAAGCAAGCGTCTGTGTCTGCCCAAGTTCCCGCAGGCTCTGGACCACTGACTCCAGTAATCTAGCTATATTACTGCCCGGTAATGTATACTGCTCGAAGGCTTTTAAGGTGCTGGCATCAACCGGAAGATTACGTGACATAACAAAAGCAACTATCTCAAGATTTCTCGGTGTGGCCGCGCCCAACAGCTTAATCCCCTTGGCCATCTCACTCAAATTGTTAGCAGTGGCCGGCATATTGTACGCCAACAGCTTACGAGCCATGGCCACGTTCTCTTCTTTGGCCGGGATACCCATTTCCACCAGGTTGGCT
>JAAYCK010000110.1 GCA_012729835.1 Syntrophomonadaceae bacterium | reverse complement strand
GGAGGGATAAATGCGACATTCACAAGCCCGATTGTATCTTCAGGTGTAATACCTGAGTGTTTAAAAAAATCAGGAAAGTCATTTAAGAAAGGAGATATAAGCTTTGGAGATCACCGTAAAAGTAGAAAACATGAAGTCTAGACCATATTATCAAAGCAAGGTTATGCGCGGAGTTGGGAGAATGGAAAATCCAGACAACTCTAGAAAAGCTTATCGGGATGACGTACGCTTGGAACTGGAGAGAGCCCAATTAATTTATGAGTCCTATCAACAAACAGAAGGGTTGCCATTTATAACAAGAAGAGCCAAAGCATTTGAGTACCTTTTCAGCAAAAAGGCATTATATATTCTTCCCGATGAATTGATCGTCGGAAATATCTGTAGTAAACCAGGTCATCTACAGACCTTTCCGGAAAAGTTCGGAAGCTGGTTGGATAAAGCACTTGAAAAATCTTATGCGGGTTTGATTTCGGACGAAGACAAGCTGCAGCTGAAACGGATCCATAAATATTTTAAAAATATGGCCGTACACGGCATGGAGAAGGACTATCTTCCTCCCGATTTGAAACCATACTGGAGTTATCCTAATCATGGCGTTTTCATGTGGTTGCATGGTGGCCATGTTGGGGTACCCAATTATGAGAAGGTATTCCAAATTGGTTTGAACGGATTGATTGAGGAAATTGAAGCACAATTGAAGAGTATTATGACGGAAGATTATGCTTATTCTCAAACCCGTGATTTTGTAGAAAGAAAACGTTTTTATGATGCAACATTAATTACTCTAAGAGCGATGGTTGCTTATGGAAAAAGGTTTGCGGAAAAATGTCGGGAAGAAGCTGAAGCCCAGAGTGATCCTGTTCGCAAGAATCAACTAATGGAAATTGCTGAGATTTGTGAATGGGTACCGGGTAATCCACCTCGCACTCTTCATGAAGCACTGCAAATGTATTGGTTTATCAACCTTGGAGCTCGCATCCTGGATCTTCAATCCTCAGGATTGGGAGAGAGAGTGGACCAACTATTCTACCCTTTCTATAAAGCGGATGTAGATGCTGAACGTCTTGATTTTGAAAAGGCGGTTGAGTTATACGGACACGTGGTATTGAAAATGAATGAAGAACCGGAACTAAAGCCCCCTGCTCAAGGTGCTGGGGGGGCTACTTTGGTTACCAGGGTTACAACGATTGGTGGGCAAAAGGCAGACGGTACCGACGCTACAAATGAAATGACATTTGTTATTATGGAAGCGAAAAACCGAATCGGTCTTATTCAACCAGCGATCGCAGTTAGGTTGCATGAAGGCACCCCAGACAGCCTGTGGGATAAAGTGGTTGACAGTCTGCTAAGGGAGCCGGGAGTTTACTCATTTTTCAATGATAATATGATGTATGACTATTTGAAGGGAATAGGTGTCCCTGAAGAAGATGTATGGAATTACTCTACTGATGGATGCATGAGATGGCAGATGCCGGGTAAGGCAATTGGTCACCGTGCACTGGGAGGATATTTTGCGTTGCCCAAGTGTCTCGAATATGCCCTGAATCAGGGAAAGGATGAGAAGGGCAACCAGATCGGAGTTGCCACTCCAGACCCGTTGACTTTTACATCCACAGAAGATGTGGTCAAAGCATACCTAGAACAGTTCCGTTTCTTTGCCAAGCACCTGATCACTCTAAATAACATCGTTGATGTATTTGATGAAGAGTATTACCCGCAACCATTCCTGTCATCAATGATGGATGGATGCATCGATGCTGGTATGGACTGCCGCAAGTTCAAATATTTTGCTAATAGCCTAATACAACCAGTGGGACAGGTGACTGTGGCAAATTCGATAGCTGCTCTTGATAGTTTAGTGTTCAAAAATAAGAAAGTAGAGATGACAGAGGTTTTGGCGGCGCTGAGAAACAATTGGGAGGGTAAGGAAGCCTTGCGTCAGGAGTTCCTTAACGCCCCGAAATTTGGCAACGACATTACTGAAGTTGATGAATTGGCGGCGGACATTTACCTGCGCACCACGCAGGTGTTGCGGAGCTTCAAAAACATTCACGGAAATTCATACAATGAAGATGGTACTGGTGCTGCCAGCTATTTCATGGTCAGCGGTCTGACCGGAGCCACTCCGGATGGCAGAAGAGCAGGTGATCTTTTTGCGGATGGAACAGTATCACCAGCACCGGGAACTGATATTGCTGGTCCAACCGCAGCGCTTAAATCGGTTGCTGCAATCGACCACAAAAACACATTTACCCACTTATATAACCAGAAATGGCTGCCGCAGTATTTACGGGAGCACAAGGATGAATTCATATCTTATTTCAAGGTCTGGGTTAAGCTGGGTGTTCATCACATACAGTTCAATGTAATCAAAAAGGACGACTTGATAAAAGCACAGGAGAATCCAGATGATTACTCAACGCTGGTGGTGCGGCAGGCCGGATTAGCCGCCTATTTCGTGGATCTTGAGAAGATGGTTCAAGACGAAATCATAAATCGCACTGAGCAAGGCGGACTGTAAATAATCAACAACAGAGACGCCGCTGATCATTGGGATCAGCGGCGAATCTGATATTAAGGAGCGGCATGAATAATCAGCCAAGTGGTCCATCGTCCGAGATAAGTGGTATCGTTACCACAATACAAAGGTATTCGCTCGATGATGGCCCCGGTATTCGAACAACTGTTTTTCTGAAAGGGTGCCAACTAAGATGCCCTTGGTGCCATAATCCTGAGGGAATAAATCGGCTTCCTGAATTGTACTTCCGCGCCAGTAAATGCATCGGTTGTGGACAATGTCTGGAGGTATGTCCAGTTGAAGGGGCCATTGACTTTTCGGATCCCGAACGTATCGACCGGCAAAGGTGTACAAAGTGCATGTTGTGCACAGAGATTTGTCCATCGGGCTCCTTGAAACAGGTCGGTAGCGTTATGAGCGTTTCAGAAGTCATGAACGAGGTTGTGAAAGATAGGCTTTTTTATGAGGCAAGTGGTGGTGGCGTGACTTTCTCAGGGGGGGAAGCTACCTTCCAGGTGGAATTTTTGATAGCTTTACTTGAACATTCAAAGGCATGCGGAATTCACACCTGCCTAGAATCAAACGGTTTGGCTGGCAAGACGGTCTGGGAGAGAATAGTTCCCAACCTAGATTTATTGTATC
>JAAYCK010000109.1 GCA_012729835.1 Syntrophomonadaceae bacterium | reverse complement strand
AGAGCTTATTAAGAAATTGCAAGAGGCCTTTCCGGCCGGCAAGGTTAGTTGTGTCGATGCCCGGGAATTTGCCGCCAAGCTAGGGTTGGATTCACAGGAGATAGGCAAGGCTTGTAATGCTTCGGGTATAAAAATTTTCGGTTGTGAGCTGGGTTGTTTCAAATAGTTGTTGAGGATTTTCTGATAAGGAAAGCCTTCGGGGAGAGAAGCAGAAAATGATTGATAAATTTGGCAGGGAAATCAATTATCTAAGAGTTTCTATTACTGACCGCTGTAATTTACGCTGCCGTTACTGCATGCCGGATGAAGGGGTGGACAAGCTGGAGCACCGTAACATCCTGAGTCTGGAAGAGATGGCCCGGCTGGTTGGAGTGGCAGTCAAGGCGGGAATAAAGAAGGTTAGGCTTACCGGGGGTGAACCACTGGTTCGCCGTAATATTGTGCAACTTGTCAAATATATCGGCAATCTTTCTGAAATCGATGATGTTGCTTTGACTACTAATGGTATGCTTTATGCTCCTATGGCCGAGGATTTGCGTCAGGCCGGCTTGAAAAGACTGAACTTCAGTCTCGACACTCTGAAGCCGGATCGTTTACATTATATGACTCGCGGCGGTGATCTAAGCAAGGTTAAAACAGCCATTTTTAAGGCTCTGGAGCTGGGTATGCACCCGGTGAAAATCAATACCGTGGTTATACGCGGTTTCAATGATGACGAACTGTTGGATTTTGCCAGGCTAGCGGACGAGTATCCGCTGCATGTACGCTTCATAGAATTTATGCCGATTGGTGATCTACACTACTGGAAGCGGGAACGTATGATCAAGAGCAGTGAGATAAAGAATATGATTGGAGCATCGTATCAATTGGAATCGGTCACGCGGGTACCCGGCAATGGACCGGCGAAATACTATAATATCAAGAATGGGCAGGGCTCGCTGGGTTTCATCACCCCTATGAGCAACCACTTCTGTTCTGAGTGTAATCGAATTCGCCTCACAGCGGATGGCGGACTCAGGGCATGCCTGCATGACCATCATGAGATAGATCTGAAAACCCCGCTGCGTTCGGGAGCCAGTGACGAGGAGTTATTGGCCTTGTTCCTGGAGTGTGTTCAAAGCAAGCCTTCACGGCATCAAATGAATGATGGCTGGGGTGCGGATAATGATCGTAAGATGTATCAAATAGGAGGCTAGGCATGGACTTTACCCATGTTAACGAGCAGGGTCGTGCGCGAATGGTTGATGTCACAGGAAAAGAGGATAGTGAACGTATAGCTGTGGCTGAGGCCGTTGTCAAAATGCAGGCGGAAACCCTGGCTTTGATCAAAAGCGGCGGGATTAAAAAGGGAGATGTGCTGGCAGTAGCCCAGGTGGCTGGGATCATGGGTGCTAAACAAACCCATGCCGTTATCCCCATGTGTCATCCCCTGATGATCAACTCCATTAATATAGAGTTTGAAATGATGGAAGAACAGTCCAGTATCTTAATCAGAGCCGAGGTCAAAACTACCGGAAAGACCGGAGTAGAAATGGAAGCTTTAACTGCAGTATCCATTGCCGCTCTCACGGTCTATGATATGTGTAAGGCAGTAGACCGCTGGATGGAGATATGCGAGATCAAGCTCCTTGAAAAATCCGGTGGCAAAAGCGGGCATGTAAAGCGAGACGAATAGACGCAGATAACGCAGATTTATGGCAGTACGAACCAGCTCTTTTGCTTTCTTGTTAAGCGGAGGCACTTACTCTTTTACCTTATGAAGGACTCTTTTGCCGTGTTGTTCAGGGTGGTAAAATCACCCGTGGTGACTTAGTTGAGGCGATTTAATGTATCGTACCGGTATCATCATCATGAGCGATAAAGGTTCGCGCGGCGAGCGGGAGGATCTATCCAGCCAGGAGATTAAGAGGGTGCTGGGGGATGAATACCGGGTCGAACTGTATGAAATAATACCAGATGAAAAGGATATAATAATCGACCGCCTGTGTCATGCCTGTGATGAGCTCAAGCTGGATTTGGTACTGACCTCAGGGGGTACAGGATTTGCAGAAAGAGATGTGACACCGGAAGCCTGCCTGGAAGTCATCGAAAAACTGGTTCCTGGTATCCCGGAAGCCATGCGCTTGTATGGAATGCAGCATACGCCCCGCGCCATGCTAACCAGGGCAGTGGCGGGCATCAGGGGCAAAACATTGATAGTCAATTTGCCTGGCAGCGTAAAAGGGGTCAGGGAATCGCTAGAGGCTATTATTCCGGCACTGCCGCATGGGCTCGATACCTTAGCTGGTCAATCAAGTGAGTGCGGGCAGGCTTAAAATAATAATTATTTATGATTTTTAAAGGTATAAAAAGAAAACGGAAGTAGAATAATATAAATCGAAAATATTGGGCAGATTCAGTGGATTATCTGTGTTGAATAGTCACTGGGTCTTGCCTAATATTATATATATGTGTTAGCACTCGCATAGCTTGAGTGCTAACAACGAGAGACCACATATTATTAAAGGAGGGTATACCTTTGAAGATTCAACCTTTAGGCGATAAGCTGGTGGTTAAAGTAGCAGAAACCACCGAAGAAAAGACCAAGAGTGGGCTGTATGTTCCCGATACCGCTAAAGAAAAACCCCAGGAAGCTGAAGTAATTGCGGTGGGCCCTGGTGCTATGAACGACAAGGGCGAAAGATTGCCCATGAGTGTTGCCAAAGGAGACAAGATCATTTTCTCCAAGTATGCTGGAACCGAAATCAAGCTGGATGGAGAAGAGTATTTGATTATGGCAGAGCGTGACGTTCTGGCAATTCTGAAATAATTGAAAGTAAAGGAGGACTACATAGATGCTGTCCAAAGAAATCAAATTCGGCGAGGATGCCAGAAGATCACTGGAAAAGGGTGTAGATACCCTGGCTAATGCAGTAAAGGTTACCCTGGGTCCTAAGGGCCGCAACGTAGTGCTGGACCGCAAATTCGGTTCCCCCACTATTACCAATGACGGCGTGACTATCGCCCGTGACATCGACCTGGAAGATCCCTGGGAGAACTTGGGCTGCCAGCTCGTTAAAGAAGTAGCCATCAAGACCAATGACGTAGCTGGTGACGGAACCACCACCGCTACGGTTCTGGCTCAAGCCATGATCAAAGAAGGTCTGAAAAACGTTGCCGCCGGCGCCAACCCGATGATCATGAGAAAGGGTATTGAAAAGGCGGTTCAGGCTGCAGTAGCTGAGATCAAAAGCATCAGCAAGCCGGTAGAATCCAAGGAAGCCATTTCCCAGGTTGCTGCTATTTCCGCTGATGATACCGATATTGGAGTCCTTATTTCCGATGCTATGGAAAAGGTCGGCCGCGACGGTGTTATCACCGTTGAGGAATCCCAATCCGTTGGCACCTCGCTGGAAATAGTCGAAGGTATGAGTTTTGACCGCGGCTATATCTCCCCCTACATGGTAACCAACCCCGAGAAGATGGAAGCAGTTCTGGATGATCCCTACATCCTGATTAGTGATAAGAAACTCTCCTCCATCCAGGAGATACTCCCCGTACTGGAGAAGGTCGTGCAGACCGGCAAGCCTTTACTGCTAATCGCAGAAGAGATCGAAGGCGAAGCCCTGGCTACCCTGGTAGTCAACAAGCTGCGCGGGACCTTTAATTGTGTAGCGGTTAAGGCACCTGCTTTTGGCGAGAGAAGAAAGGCCATGTTGGAAGACATCGCCATCCTGACCAAGGGCCGCGTAGCTACTGAAGAGCTCGGCATCAAGATGGAAAACGTTGGTCTGGATATGCTGGGTAAAGCGGCCAAAATCGTAGTCAAGAAAGACGAGACTATTATCGTTGACGGAGCTGGTTCCGAGGAGGATGTCAAAGGCCGCATCGCTAACATCAAGGTACAATTGGAAGAGACTGATTCTGAGTACGACAAAGAGAAACTGCAGGAGAGAATGGCTAAACTGTCCGGCGGCGTAGCGATCATCCAGGTGGGTGCGGCTACCGAGACCGAACTGAAAGAGAAGAAACACCGCATCGAAGACGCTCTGGCTGCTACCAAGGCTGCTGTTGAAGAGGGCATCGTATCCGGTGGTGGAACTGCTCTGATCAATGCTATTGCTGCTATTAACAAAATCAAATCTACCGGCGATGAAATGACTGGTATCATGCTGGTCAAGAAAGCCCTGGAAGAACCCCTGCGCCAAATAGCCAACAATGCTGGTGCCGAGGGCTCCGTAGTTGTAGAAAAAGTAAAGAACAGCAAGGTAGGCATGGGTTACAATGCGCTGACCGGCGGCTATGAGAACATGATCAATGCTGGTATCATCGATCCGGCAAAGGTCACTCGTTCCGCGGTCCAGAACGCAGCCAGCATCGCTGCCATGGTTCTGACCACTGAAGCAGTAGTAACCGAGATCCCCAATAAGGATGAATTCAAGGCCATGGCCGGCGGTGGCGGCATGGGCGGAATGGGCGGCATGATGTAAATCATCGCCCGTTGATATAAAGCTTCGAGAGCTGGCGTTATAACGCCAGCTCTCACGTTTTCTGGGGAGACAATAGACGCAGAAGGACGGCAGATTTTTATTAGCCACAGATTAACACAGATTTTTGAATTGTAATACGATATCGAAGGGGCGGATTCTATATCCGCCCGAGGTGACTCTTAATTCGGGCGGATATGGCCGTTCCTTGCCATCCGTGGCACCGCGGCACTAGTCCATCCCTGAACATCGGAATTCGCCCCTACATTGCGAATAGTTATTCAATCAATCCCAATAAATTAGGCGCTGAATTTTGCCATTAATTCACATCCCCCAATTAATCTGTGCAAATCTGTGGCTAATAACTAAAAAATAAAAAAGCGGCTGGATTTTCTCCAGCCGCCTTTCGGCATGAGTTCTTATAGATCGTAGTACATTTCGAATTCCATAGGGTGGGGCAGATCGTTGATCTTCCGGGCTTCCTTGCGCTTGTTCTCGATCCAGATCTCGATCAGGCGTTTGGGGAATACCCCACCGGCCAGCAGGAATTCGTGGTCCAGAGCCAGGGCATCCAGGGCTTCGTCCAGTGAAGTGGGCAGTCCCTTGATCTTGGCCCGCTCTTCCGGAGATAGCGTATAGAGATTCATATCAAAGGGGCCAAAACCTTCAGCAGTAGGATCGATCTTGTTATTAATCCCGTCCAGACCTGCCATCAGGATAGCAGAAAAGGCCAGGTAGGGATTGCAGGTAGCATCCGAGGAACGGAATTCAAAGCGTTTGTCCATCGGGCTCTTGGCATAAGCCGGCACCCGGATGACGGCGCTGCGATTTGCAGTAGCAAAGCAAACGGAAACCGGTGCCTCGTAGCCAGGAACCAATCTTTTGTAAGAATTGGTGCTGGGATTGGTGAAGGCTAGTACTGCCGGTGCATGCTTCAATAGTCCGCCGATGAAATAGAGGGCTTTCTTAGAAAGACCGGAATAGCCTTTCTCATCATAAAACAGGGGCTTGCCATTCTTAAACAGGTGCATATGCACATGCAGACCATTGCCGGCTTCACCATACAGGGGCTTGGGCATGAAGGTGGCCGTTTTACCTTCCTGGAAGGCCAGGTTCTTAATGAGATATTTGGCTAACATAGTCTTGTCAGCCATCTCGCGCATACCACCGAATTCGACCTCGATTTCCACCTGTCCCGGACCGCCTACTTCGTGGTGATGGTACTTGACCGGAATGTCGTTCTCTTCCATCAGTACACACATGCGGGAGCGCAGATCATAAAGGATATCCTGGGGAGGAGCAATATGGTAGCCGCCGTGCAGAGGGATCTTATACCCCAGGTTCTGACACTCATTGTCTCCGCTATTCCAGATGGCCTGTTCAGTGTCGATCTTGAAGCCCATACTGTGTGGGTAGGATTCATAACAAACATGGTCGAATACATAGAACTCGTATTCAGGTCCGATCCGCATTTCATCAGCGACACCGGTCGATTTCATGTACTCTTCTGCCTTGACGGCGATGGAGCGCGGATCCTGGTCGAAACGATAATTGTTGGGCTGGGCGATAACAAAAACATCACCGATCATGCTCAGGGTAGGAACCTCGGTAAAGGGGTCTTCAACAGCAGTGGTAATGTCGGGGATGAATACCATGTCACTCTTTTCGACCGGAGCGAATCCGTAGTTCGAACCATCGAAGCCGATGCCGGAAACCAGAGTTTCGGGCTTGAATCTGCCCACCGGGATTCCGAGGTGACGCCATCTGCCCAATAGATCGATCATCTTGAAATCAATCATCAGGATACCGTTCTCTTTACAGTAGTTCATTACATCTTCGTAGGTTTTAAACAAGTTATATAAGCCTCCTTTGTCTTATATAATATCCCGCAAATTATACCAAATACAATATGCTGCGTAAAGCATTACATATCTAGTATACCAGTATACAAAGGGAGTTTTGACATTATATGCCTGCGCGTTCCAGGTAATATATCGCTTACTCAGATAATATGATGTAATACTTCAAGTACCTGGTATAAGGGGTGAGATGAAATAAATAGAACCCGTTGGATGATTTTGACTGCTATCCTGGCCATAGCCGGCGCTTTACTGTATTCGGCTGATATGATAAAAGACTACTACATAAAGTCCAGACTTGATCCCCGGGTTGAGATGACGGAAGCAATAAAAAAGACAACAGAAGTAAAATGCTTCCGTTATACTTTGGCTTCGGGGTTCACGGTGGATGACCGGAAGGAGGTGATAAGCAGAGTAATCGGCGAGAAGGATCATGGGAATACGCATATAAAGGGGGAGATGGTTAATACACCGGTAGATATCTACTATATCGACCGCACCATCTACAACTATGATACCTTTTCCAAACACTGGCTGGAGATCGATAGCGGGACCAGTCAGGCCGAAGAATTGCTGATATCCGAGTTGAATCCCCTATCAAATTTCCGGTTCAGGGATATCGGCAAAATCGAGAAGCGTGGATTCGAAAAGATAGATGGCGCGGAATGCCTGGTCGTAGAGTGCAGCCCTACGGTGGAGAGTCAGCTGTTGGAAACACGTTGGATGGATTTCAAATACCGGCTATGGATCGATTATAATGATAACTGGATCCGCAAAGGGGTATTATCAGCCACCAATAAGAAAACAGGCAAGACCAGGTTATATATAGAAACTACTCTGAAGGATTTTAATGACAAAATTGAAGTAAAGCCTCCCGATACTAGTAAGAAATGACTTCAGAAAACAGGGGTTATTAGCCCCTGTTTTTGCGTTTACCTAAAAAACCTGAAGATTATGGCGGCAATTGCACAGGACCCAACTTGTTGTTATAATCCAATAGGGAGGGATAAAAGTTGGATTTACTACAGGTTGAAGTACTATATAATCGCGAACAGATCCAGGAAAAAGTAGCCGATATAGGACGTCAGATCAGCGGGGATTATCGCGGTCATGAGCTGTTAGTGGTAGGTATTCTCAAGGGTGCCTTTGTATTTATGGCTGACTTGATCCGCGAAATTGATGTGCCAATGGAAATAGATTTTATGGACGTATCAAGCTATGGGCTTTCCACCTCATCCTCCGGAGAGGTGCGCATAGAAAAGGATCTGGAATACTCGATCAAAGGCCGCGATGTTCTCATCGTCGAAGATATCATCGATACTGGTCTGACACTCAAGTTCATCTATGAAAATTTGAAAACCCGTAATCCTAAGAGCATTAGAATAGCCTGTCTCTTGGACAAACCATCCCGCCGCAAAGCTGAGATATTTCCGGACTATGTAGGCTATTCCATACCGGACAAATTCGTGGTAGGATACGGTTTGGATTATGCCGAACAATATCGCCATTATCCGGCAGTATGCATTTTAAAGCCCGCAGTATATGAGAAATAGGAGTATGGTCAATGGCTAAAGAATTGGTCCTGGTTCTGGATTTTGGCGGGCAGTATAATCAGCTGATTGCCAGACGGGTTCGAGAACTATCTGTGTACAGCGAGATGGTTCCCTATAACATTAGCTATGAAGAAGTGGTGGACAAGAACCCCGGCGCCATCATCCTTACCGGTGGACCTAACAGCATCCATGAACCCGGGGCACCGGCCTGTGATGAAAGAATTTTTCAGCTGGGCATTCCAGTGCTGGGCATCTGCTACGGCATGCACGTAATGACCCAAATGCTGGGTGGCAAGGTGGAGGCTTGTGCTTCCATGCGTGAGTACGGACGCACCTTTTTGAAGCCTACCGGCAGTGACCTGATATATGATGGACTGGGGAACGAAATGCAGGTTTGGATGAGTCATGGCGACTCGGTGCAGGTGCTTCCGGAAGGGTTTGCCATAACGGCATCCACTGATAGTTGTCCAATAGCTGCTATGAGTAATCCAGGCCGTAAGCTATATGGTGTTCAATTCCATCCCGAGGTCAAGCACACCATCCATGGTATGGAAATACTGGCCAATTTCCTATTTAAAACAGCGGGGCTCAAGGCAGATTGGGATCTAGCTGATTTCATCAGTGAAAGCGTCGCCGATATCAAAGCAAGAGTGGGCGGGAAAAAGGTTCTCTGCGCCCTATCAGGCGGGGTCGATTCTTCAGTAGCGGCAGCCCTGGTGCATAAAGCGGTAGGTGACCAGTTAGTCTGTGTCTATGTAGATAACGGCCTGATGCGCAAGGGTGAATCAGAACAGGTCATCAGCACCTTCCAAGATAAAATGAAGATGAATTTGATATTTGTTGACGCGTCCCAGCGCTTCCTGAGCCGTCTGGCCGGGGTGGCTGACCCGGAGGCTAAGCGCAAGATAATCGGTGAGGAATTCATCCGGGTATTTGAAGAAGAAAAGGGCAAACTGGGCGAGATCGACTATCTGGTGCAGGGCACCATTTATCCCGATGTTATTGAGAGCGGAACCAGTACCGCTCACACTATCAAGAGTCACCATAACGTCGGCGGCTTGCCTGAGGACATTGACTTTGCTTTGCTGGAGCCGCTGCGTTTATTATTCAAGGATGAGGTCCGTCTGATCGGCGAAAAGATAGGTCTGGATGCCGGCTTGATCTGGCGCCAGCCTTTCCCTGGACCGGGACTGGGAGTCAGGGTCCTGGAAGAGGTCACCGCGGAGAAACTGGCCTTGCTGCGCGAGGCAGATGCCATAGTTCAGGAGGAGATAAAACGTGCCGGCCTGGATCGCGAGATGTGGCAGGCCTTTGCTGTGCTGCCGCCGGTGCGGAGTGTAGGAGTCATGGGCGATGCCCGCACCTATGCCTACCCGGTCATCATCCGGGCAGTAGTTAGCGATGATGCCATGACCGCTGAATGGGCCCGGTTGCCTTATGAGCTGCTGGACATTATAAGCCGCCGCATAGTAAATGAAGTCCGTGGCATCAACCGGGTGGCCTACGACATCACCTCCAAACCGCCTGGGACCATCGAGTGGGAATAGAATAGAAATGTAATCAAAAAAGTCTGGTTGCAGGGTAAGCAACCAGACTTTTATATTTTCATCGCCTTAAACTAGATCTTTTCCCAGACCTGATGCTTGATAAATATCTCCAACAGATCCCCGTCAAGTTCATGGTCTTTGACCATAAAGCCCAAAATTTTTAAAGCCTGTTCCAACGGCATTGCCTTCTTGTATGGACGATCGTCTGCGGTCAGGGCGTCAAAAACGTCGACCAGAGCCAGTATCCTGCCCTCTACCGGGATATCGTCCTCCGCCAAATGATTGGGATAACCTTTCCCATCCAGGTGCTCATGATGGATGGATGCAAAATATGGAACATCTTTGAGCTTAGCAGTGAATGGCATTTTATCAAGCATGCGCTGGGTGACTACTACATGATCTTCCATGATTTGTCGCTCGTCATTGGTCAAGGTTCCCTTCATAACACAGAGAGCGGTGACTTCCTCGGGCTTCAGCCAATTAAACACCTTGCCGGCCGGATCTGTATAGGTACGGGCAGCAATTTCTCGCACCTTTTCCTGCAGGTCTTTATCAACAAAAGTAGCCGGATTATCCACTTTGATGATGAACTCCCGGGCTTCCTGAAGAGTCTGTTGTTGTTCTTCCCACCATTTATCAACTGCCGACTGTTCTTCGGGAGAAGCAGATAAACTGGCCAGCTTCTTTTCAAGGTACTGCTTTTCCAACCAGGAGTGAATATAGTCAAAACGCTGCATAACCAGTTCCAGAGGACGCTCGATCCGGCTGGATTTATCCATGACTTCAAGCGGAGTAGCTATTTTACCTATGTCGTGCAGCCATCCTGCCATAACTAACTGGGCGATACGGTCCTTATCAAAGGTCTCATGTCCCCAGCGGCTATCGGGTTCATAGTTGATGACCTGGGCTAATTCTCCGGCCAGCAGGGCTACGCGGCGTGAGTGGTTGGCATTATAAGGGGTGCGGGAGTCGATAGCGGTAGCCATAACGTCCACAAAGGAGTTGAAAAGGTTTTCGATATCCCTCAGCAGTTGGATGTTAGTCAGGAATATGGCAGCCTGAGAAGCCAGCGACGATACCACTTTTTCAAAATGATGGCCGAAGGGGATGAGGTTGCCGTATTCATCCTGGGCATTGATCAGCTGAAGGACACCAATAACGGTACCCTCATGATTCTCCAGGGGTATGACCAGCATAGACAAAGTATGATAACCGGTCGCCGCATCAAACTTTTTGGGACCAGTAAAGTCGAACTCTATAGCGTTGTATACATTAGGAATATTTACGCTTTGGTGGGTCAAAGCGACAAATGCAGATATGTTTTCCATGCTCATCGGCACTGGAGGGAAGGGTATTACTTCTCCGCCACCTCCTTTAAAGGTGCCCATACTTTCATTCTGCATGATCCGATAGACCAACTTATCCTCGTCGACCATATAAAGAGTGCCGGCGTCCGCGTGAGTTATGCGGCGAGCTTCGGTTACTATCATCTCCAGCAGACGGTTCTGGTCCTTTTCAGCGGAAAGAGCAATACCGATATTTAGGATATCCTCGATCTCGCCAAGTATTTCTGGGGAAAAGGATTTCACAGAGTAATCACCATTCCTTCTCGAGCTACTACACTATCAGGATATCTTTGCCGGGCATCTCTTTCAATTGCCTCCATATCCCGATCGCTATGGAAATTAGCATGGTGAAAAAGCACCAGTTTCTTGGCTCCGGAAGCTTCCATCAACTTGATGCCTTCCTGCCAGGTGGAATGTCCCCAGCCTTTTTTGTGGGGAAAGCCTTCATAACCATGATATTCTTTATCGGTAAACATGGCATCATAAATCACCAGATCAGCATTAAGCATAAAATCGGCCAGGTCGGTATCCATCTCGTCATAGTGTTCAGTATCAGTGATATAACAACATGAACGCTTATTATAATCGATGCGATAAGATAATCCGCCATTGGGATGATTATTATGTATGGTGCGCAACCTGATGCCGTCACCAAGATCTATATCAGAGCCGCTGGCCAACTCGCGAAATTCAATAATAGCACCCATGGAATCGAGACTAATCGGAAAATGCTGATATTCCATTTGCCCCTTCATAAGATCAGAGAAATTGGCATCCGTCTTGATTGGACCGTAAATAGTGAAGTGATTGCCAGGTTTAAAGGCAGGACCGAAAAAGGGGAAGCCCTGTATATGGTCCCAATGGGTATGGGTAATAAAAATATGACCGGTTAAGGGAGTGGGACTCTGAATAACCTGCTGACCAAGTTTAAAGATTCCGGTTCCGGCGTCGAAAATGATAAGTCGTTCACCAATTTGCACCTGGACACATGGGGTATTGCCCCCGAAGCGAATAGTCTCAGATCCTGGTACAGGTAGAGAGCCCCTGACTCCCCAGAAAATGACCTGTAAACCATTACTCGTCACCCCGCACCTCTCCTTTGTCCGATTACTCCATTGTAAAATAGTAGCACATTGTATATCGTGTGACTAGCAGTATGGCATTTATTGCTTAATTATGTCTTTATTTCTGGCAATAGGGGAAGAGGTGTCCCAGTGTCCCAGCAATGAATCCTGCTGTTTGCCCTCGACCAGGAACTGAACCTTATTAATCTCTTTTATTTCAGTGAGACTGTTTACTACCGAGGCGATGGTCATAGTCTCTCCGGCACTGCCGCCCCAGTGTTTGCTAATGAGTTCCTGGCTGAAATCGACGTAGGCGATGGAATCCTTGACCTTAATCGACAACAGGCGGGTTTCGGGGGGGAGTGTGGCAAATAGACCTTTGGTCTGTGGCCCCGTGATTAGAGCTTTAACGATAGCGGCTCCTTTTTTTTCCGCCGTTGCTGGCGCTGTTATCTCTACTGTCCTTTTTTCTGCCACCACATATTCGGCTTGATTATCCCCGAAATAGAGAGTGACGGATTGTTTAACCGGAGTATTTGTTGGCTCTTTCTTATCTTCCTTGTTGCAGCCGGTCATGGCCACGGTTAATAATAGCGCCGCTATTAAGACCAGGACAATATTGAACTTGTTTTTCATAAAATCATTCCTTCTCTCAGATATGTCTTCATTATAAACTTAGTAAGGCAAAAGAATGTACAATAATTATAAAAGACGTACTGCGAGCCAAGATAGACCCTCGGAGCTATGATGCTCGGAGTATAATTGTTATAATTAAATGCATGTGTTCAAGGGAGATAAAATATGTTTGATTTTTTTACCAGGCCTCCGTTTTTTGAGTTTTTCAACAGTGCTACGAATGACTTGATCCAGAATCTTTCTCGCTCTACGTTTCTTGGGGCATGTGTGGAATATAAGAACAGTTCACGCTTTTGGGACAAAATCGAATCGAGAAGAGTTGCCGGTTGTTCAGCTGCTGCCGAACTTTTCTGCAACGAGAGCCAGCACCGTGACCTGGACATCATCGCTGCTTTTGGCAGTGCCACCCCGGATTCGGATCAATACCTGCTGCATTTTGCCCCGGGTTGGAATTCCAACCGTCAAACCGTACCAGTTTTACTAGTGCCGGGAGCTGGTCTTGATGCTACCTCCTTTAATGATTTATACGCAATGGAATATACCGGCTTGCAGCAACAGCTGACCAGTCTTGGCTACCGGGTTTTTGTGCTGACCTTTTCACATCTGCATGGTGATAACTACATACAAGCTGAACAACTGGCTGCTGCCATCGAAAGGGTCAAGGAAGTCAGCGGCCATACGAAAATAGATATTATTGCCCACAGCAAAGGGGGCATGGCAGCGCGCTTGTATTTATCAAATATGGCCGGGACTGGTTATCGCGATGATGTGCGGCGCTATGTCATGTTGGGGACCCCTAACCTGGGCCTTGATTATTCCTTTCGCACACCATTGTTCAATTACGCGATATTTACCTCGGGATCCAGCGGGGTCATGGCCTGGGACCGGGTCATGGCCTTTGGCAGTTTGATCGACGTTACCGAGAGATCCATTTACGAAGGCGGGGCTTTTCCCGGTCAGAGCCAAATGCTGCACCGCTGGGACGATGAATATCAACTGGAGAAGATGCAGCCGGATTGGTGGACCACTTATTATGGGGGTCTGGGCCTGATCAGCCATTCTTACGGTATCGAAGAAGCAATGGCTTATGGCGGCAACCTGATCGATCAGATGAACCAGGCGAAATTGGAGGACGGTATCGAGTTTTCCGTTTTGGCCGGCGATAAATCAACTTTTCATGGTATGCCAGGCGATGAAACCGGTCCGGGAGATGGCATCGTTTTTGTAGACAGTGCATTGTATACTGACGGCCTGGCTGGTCGCGGTGCTCGTTTAAAAGAGAAGACGGTTCTTTCTGTAAACCATATGGAGTTATTGTATTCCCGCCGAGTTGCTCGTTGGGTTGATTCTCAGCTGACAACTTGAGAAGCAGAGTACAATTAATTCTCCCAACAGGCAGAAGTTGACATGAAAAAAAGGCTTTGCTACTATGAAGTTGTAACATAATACAGCGGTTTCAAACGCGAAAGTGTGTCTAGGGTTCCGCATGGGTGACATGGTCAGGTCCAAGTGGCACAGGTGCGCAAGCACTACACCGTATAGGGATAAAAGCCCAGGCGGGGAGGTTTCGGTTACGAGATTTCCAGCCGGGCTTGTTTATTTTCGGGAGAATCATTAGATCCCTATAGCATTGATTTTTGTGATTTTGGGGGTATTACAGTGGCATTAGTTGGTATTATCATGGGCAGTGATTCCGACCTGGGGATCATGAAGGATGCGGGAGATATCCTGCAACAGTTTGAAGTGGATTATGAATACACCGTCTGCTCGGCTCACCGTCTGCCGGGAGAGACAGCGGAATATGCCCGGGAAGCTGCTGGGCGGGGCATGAAGATCATTATCGCCGGGGCTGGAGGGGCCGCTCATTTGCCTGGTGTAATCGCCGCCTATACTATTTTGCCAGTAATTGGCGTGCCCGTAAAAACCAGTACTCTTTCCGGAGTAGATTCCCTCTATTCGATAGTACAGATGCCCAAAGGCATACCGGTGGCCACCGTGGCTATCAACGGCAGTGCCAATGCGGCATTGCTGGCAGTGGAAATTCTGGCTTTGTCTGATGAGAGACTGCAACAGCGCCTGCTGGCTTACCGTCAGAAAATGGCTGACGACGTGCTGAAGAAGGACCAGAAGCTGAAAGAAATCGGCGCCGAAGCCTATCTGAAGAGCTAGATATCTCTAATGCGTAAATCATAAAAACTGTGAAGATCTGCGTCTATTTTAATTTCATCTATCAATAATATTGGGGGCTAAGAGATGATCGAACGTTATACCCTTTGGCAAATGGGAGCCATCTGGTCGGAAGAAAACAAATTAAGCAACTGGCTAAAGATCGAGGTCACTGCCTGTGAAGCCTGGGCCCAGTTGGGCAAGATACCGCTGGAGGCACTGGAGGATATTCAGGAAAAGGCTGCTTTTGAAGTGAGCAGGATCCAGGAGATCGAAGCCGAGGTGCACCACGATGTTATCGCATTCTTGACCAATGTAGGTGAGTATGTGGGCGATGCCTCCAAGTATATTCACCTGGGCATGACCTCATCTGATATCCTGGATACCGGTTTGGCCATGCAGATGCGCGATTCCGCAGATCTGCTGCTGGACAAGCTGGCAAAACTACAGGCGGTGGTAGGAGAGAAAGCCCGGCAGTATAAATATACCTTGAACATCGGGCGAACCCACGGGGTGCATGGCGAACCCACCACCTTCGGTCTTAAGATGGCCTTATGGTACAGTGAGCTGGACCGTGACATAAAACGTCTGGAAGAAGCCCGCTCGGTCGTTGCTTGCGGAGCTATCTCCGGAGCGGTCGGTAACTTCGCCCATCTGGATCCCCGCGTAGAGGAATACGTTTGCCAAGAGCTTGGGCTGACGCCATGTCCGGTTTCCACCCAGATCATTCAACGTGATCGGCATGCCCAATTCATGAGCACCCTGGCCGTAGTGGCAAGTTCTTTGGAGAAGATGGCTACTGAGGTCCGCAATCTTCAGAGAACCGAGATCCTTGAGGCTGAGGAGCCATTCCGCAAAGGGCAGAAGGGATCATCGGCTATGCCGCATAAACGTAATCCCATGATGAGTGAGCGGGTAGCAGGGCTCGCGCGGGTGGTGCGAGGCAATGCTATGGCGGCACTAGAAAACGTAGCACTGTGGCATGAGCGCGACCTTACCCATTCTTCGGTAGAGCGGGTAATTATACCCGACAGTTGCATCCTGTTAGATTATATGTTGGAGAAGTTCACCGGTATAGTCTCCGGCATGCTCATATATGAGAACAATATGATGGACAATATTAATAAGACTCGCGGGTTGGTATTTTCTCAGGAATTAATGCTGGCATTGGTTGGCAAAGGAATGATGCGGGAGAATGCTTACCGCCTGGTACAGAAAAATGCCATGCAGAGCTGGGCGAACGGTGATGATTTTCGCGAACTGGTCCGGGCTGATATGGAGATCATGAACTGTCTGAATGAAGAAGACCTGACCAGTGTTTTTGATCTGGGGATATATACTGCCAATGTAGATTATATTTTCCGCCGCTGCGGACTGGAGTAAGATGAATAGACGCTGATTACGCTGATTTATTGGATTAACACAGAAGTTACGAGGAGTTACAGTGTCAGCCTTGTAGGGCTTCGATAAGCTCGGTAAATTTCTCTATCAGCGTAAATCATTTTGATCCTGTGTTATCTGCGTCAATTAATTTTTAGGAGTTGAGAATATGGAGCGGGGCGAATTATTGTATGAGGGCAAGGCTAAACAGATATTTGCCACGGATAACCCTAACCTAGTACAGATGTACTACAAAGATGAAGCGACCGCTTTTGATGGAACAAAAAAGGGCATCATCAAAGACAAGGGGGTTGTCAACAACCGCGTGTCATGCCTTTTATATCAGCTATTGGCCCGTAATGGAGTGCCCACTCACCTGGTTGAACAATTGGATGAAAGGAATGTCCTGGTCAAGAAGATGAAGATGATACCGGTCGAGGTAGTAGTCCGAAATATTATTGCGGGCAACCTGGCTAAAAGATTGGGCATGGAAGAAGGGAGTCCGCTTAATTCGCCTATCATCGAGCTATATTATAAAGACGATGATCTCCACGACCCGATGATAAATGAATACCATATTCGAGCGATGGGCTGGGCCAACGATAGTGAGATCGAAGAGATAAAGAAAAAAGGCCTGCAGGTAAATGATTTGCTGTGCCAGTTTTTTGATAGTATAGGTATTATACTGGTAGATTTCAAGCTGGAGTTTGGAATTGTTGATGGACAGGTGCTGCTGGGTGATGAGATCTCCCCGGATAGTTGCCGCCTGTGGGACAAGGTCAGTCTGGAGAAACTGGACAAGGATCGTTTTCGCCGTAATCTGGGCCAGGAAGAAGAAGCTTACCAGGAAGTAGCCCGACGCATCGAAGGCGCCCTGGGCTAGGTTTAATTTAACACAGATACACACAGATGCCTTCGGCAACACAGATGAACACAGATTTCTATTATTTAATTCAGGTATGAAAACATGTCTTCCAATAATTATATCTCTCTGATTCACTGGTTTCCGGGGGAACACATCTGATAATCATCTGTGCTAATCTGTGGCTAAAAATCTTTTTTCCTAAAATTATAAAATATCAAACACATATCTTGGTTAAAACAATAAATGTTGTTCCTTTTCAAAGATAAATCAGTGTACATCTGTGTTGAATTCGTAACTCCTTAGTAAATATATTGTTGCATGTGATTGGAGGTTGTGAGATTGAAAGCCAGGATTTATGTTACCTTGAAAACCGGGGTGTTGGATCCCCAGGGAGAGGCTGTAAAGAAATCGCTGCACGTTCTGGGCTACGGCAATGTTGAAGAAGTGCGTATGGGCAAGTTCGTGGAGGTGGATCTGCAAGCAGGTGACCCGGAAAAAGCTCGTCAGGAACTAATGGAAATGAGCGATAAACTGCTGGCCAATCCGGTGATAGAAAACTACCGGGTGGAAATGGTGGAGGGCGAATAGATGAGATTCGGAGTAGTCGTTTTCCCCGGTTCCAATTGCGATGCCGACTGTTATCATGCAGTTAAAGACGTTCAGGGACAGGATTGCGAATACATCTGGCATCAGCAGTCAAAAATCACCGGCTTTGATGCTCTGGTTTTACCGGGAGGGTTCTCCTATGGTGATTATTTGCGTACCGGAGCCATTGCCCGCTTTTCACCGGTAATGCCGGCTGTAGTGGATTTTGCCCGGCAGGGCGGATTGGTGATCGGTATCTGCAACGGATTCCAGATTCTGCTGGAGGCCGGTCTCTTACCTGGCGCCATGCTGCGCAACAAAAGCTTGAAGTTTATCTGCAAGCCGGTAAACCTCAAGGTTTTGAACAACGATACCCCCTTTACCAATCAATTTAACCAGGATGAAGTTATTGAGATTCCCATAGCCCATGGTGAGGGGAATTACTACTGTGATCCCGCTACCCTGGGAGAACTCAAGGACAACGGACGTATATTGTTCAGCTATTGTGGACCGGAAGGCCAGATCGGTGACGATCATAATCCCAATGGCTCTTTGAATCATATTGCAGGTATTACTAATAAAGAAGGCAATGTATTGGGCATGATGCCGCATCCAGAGCGATGTTCGGAATCTGTTCTGGGAGGAACCAACGGATATGGTATCTTTGCTTCCATGATTAACTGGCTGAAGGAGGCGAGAGCATAATGGCTGAACTAAGCTACCGCGAAATGGGTCTCAGTGATGATGAATACCAGCTGGTACTGGATATAATGAAGAGAGAACCTAATTACCTGGAGACGGGTATGTTTGCCGTTATGTGGTCCGAACACTGCGGCTATAAGAACTCCCGCCCCCTGCTAAAGAACTTTCCTACTGAAGGTCCACAGGTCATAGTGGGGCCGGGAGAAAATGCCGGAGTAGTAGACATTGGCGATGATCAGGCGCTAGTTTTTAAAATAGAAAGTCACAACCATCCTTCGGCAATCGAGCCCTACCAGGGGGCCGCTACCGGGGTGGGAGGTATTGTTCGGGATATATTCACCATGGGCGCCCGACCCATTGCCAGCCTCAATTCCCTGCGTTTCGGAGAAATAGACGACGTCAGAGTACAACAGCTTTTCGCTGGCGTAGTCGCCGGCATCGCTGGTTATGGCAACTGCCTGGGCATCCCCACGGTCGGCGGTGAAGTGTACTTCCATCCATGCTACCGGGGTAACCCATTAGTCAATGCTATGTGCGTAGGTCTGGTGAACCGCAATGAGATAGCCCTGGCCGTAGCCGGCGAGGTGGGGAGCCCCATTATGATCGTCGGCGCCAAGACTGGACGAGACGGAATCCATGGCGCTACCTTCGCGTCGGAAGAACTATCTGAGGCCTCAGCGGAAAAACGCCCTTCAGTGCAGGTAGGCGATCCCTTTATGGAAAAACTCCTCATCGAAGCATGCCTGGAATTGATCAAGGAAGATTTGGTAGCGGGCATGCAGGATTTGGGGGCTGCGGGTCTTACCAGTTCCATTGCTGAGTGTGCTAGTAAGGAAGGGCGCGGGGTGCAGGTGGATGTGGCCTTGGTGCCGCGGCGCGAACTGGGGATGTCCCCCTATGAGGTCATGCTTTCCGAGTCTCAGGAGCGCATGCTGATCATTCCTCGTTCCGGATGCGAGAACCGCATCCAGGAGATTTTCGATAAATGGAATCTTGATGCTACCGTTATCGGTCAGGTTACCGGAGATGGCATGTTCAGGGTATTAGAAGGCGAGAAAGTGGCCGGCGAGGTGCCGGTAGCTGCCCTTACGGATTCCTGTCCGGTTTATCGCCGGGAAGGTGAAGAACCGCCTTATTATCAGGAAAAGAAGGCGATGAGCCTTACAAATATTTATGCAGAGAACCCTGCCGCGGCCATACTAAAGCTGCTGGCTTCTCCGACCATCGCCAGCAAACGCTGGGTATATACCCAGTATGACCATCAGGTCATGACTAATACTGCGGTAGTTCCCGGTAAGGGAGATGCAGCCGTACTGCGAATAAAGGGTACCGGAAAAGGCGTAGCACTTACTACTGACTGTAACAGCCGCTTTGTCTATCTTGATCCCAGGGCGGGAGGGGCCTTGGCTGTCTGTGAGGCAGCCCGCAATCTCGCCTGCGTGGGTGCCAAACCCTTAGCTATGACTAATTGTCTCAACTTTGGCAATCCGGAGAAACCGCAGATCTATTGGCAGATGGAAAACGCTATACTGGGTATGGCTGAAGCGGCTCGTGCCCTGGATACCCCGGTGGTCAGCGGCAATGTAAGTCTTTACAACGAGACTGCGGATGGAGCCATCTATCCCACTCCGGTGGTAGGAATGGTAGGACTGCTCGAAGACCTGGAGCAGCGCTGCACTATGGAATTCAAAGCGGAAGGCGATATCATTGTTTTACTGGGAAATAGCTCTCGGGAATTAGGCGCTTCTGAATACCTGTATCTGTGTCATGGCATAGAGGGCGGCGAAGTACCTCAACCTGATCTTCAGCAGGAAAAACGGCTGATTGATCTCCTGCAGGAATTAATAAAGCAAGAAGTCGCGGTCTCCGCCCATGATATATCTGATGGTGGACTGGCGGTTTGCCTGGCCGAATCCGCCATACAGGGGAAAATCGGCTGCCGGATCGATCTGCCCGCTGATGGCGGACAAATGACCGGGCTGCTTTTCTCGGAAGCACCGGGAAGGGCTGTGATAACGGTCAAACCAGCCAACCTTGGCAAGGCGCAGGAACTGGCTGCAAACTATAACATTGCAGCAACTGTCATCGGTAAGGCCGGCGGTAAGGAGCTTATATATAACGGTAATGGAAAACCGGTCGCCATAGTTCCTCTGGCAGAAGCCAGCCAGGCATGGGAGGAGACCATAGAGTGCTATATGAAATAGAAGAAGACAAATTCAGGGACGAATGCGGTGTTTTCGGGATCTATTTAAACAAACCTGAAAAAGATACAGATGCCGCCCGCACCACCTTCTACGGCATTTATTCCCTGCAGCATCGGGGACAGGAAAGTGCTGGTATCGCGGTGTCCGACGGGAACAGGATCGAGCATTACAAGGGGATGGGACTGGTAACCCAGATATTTAAGGATGAGCATATCAATAAGCTTACGGGAAATATCGCCATAGGCCATGTTCGCTACTCGACCACCGGCAGCAGTTCTCTGGTCAATGCTCAGCCCCTGGTTTTCCATTATCTCAATGGCATGGTGGCTTTGGCCCACAATGGCAATCTGATTAATACTGCAGAACTTCGCAAGCGCTTAGGCACTTATGGTTCCGTGTTTCAAACCACCACGGACACAGAGGTTATTGCCAATCTGCTGGCTCGATATTCTCAGGACACTATGGAAGATGCTTTGGCCAAATGCATGATTGATATCAAGGGAGCCTTTGCCTTGCTCATCATGACCGAAGACCGCCTGGTAGGAGTCCGCGACCAATGGGGAATACGGCCGCTGTGTCTTGGGGTGATCGGGGACAACTATGTATTGGCCTCCGAATCAGCCGCGCTCGACACCGTCGGGGCAGCTTTCGTTCGTGATATCGAACCGGGGGAGATCGTAGTAATAGATAAAAATGGCCTGCGTTCGCTGCGTGTGGTCAATTCACCGGGTCGGGCCCACTGCATTTTCGAATATATCTACTTTGCCCGACCCGATAGCACCATTGACGACATCAATGTTTATCAGGCTCGCCGGGAGATGGGTCGGCAGCTAGCCCGGGAGAGTAATATCGAAGCAGATATCGTCATCGCCGTACCCGACTCAGGGACCTGTGCCGCCCTCGGGTTTGCCGAGGAATCAGGATTGCCATTTGAAGAGGGGCTCATGAAGAATCGCTATGTTGGCCGAACCTTTATCCAGCCCACTCAGCAGATGCGCGAAATGGGGGTAAAACTCAAGCTGAATCCCAACTGCCGGGTAGTAAAAGGCAAGCGGGTAGTCATGGTGGATGACTCCATCGTCCGCGGGACCACCAGCCGTAAAATCGTAGAAATGATTCGGGAGGCCGGGGCCACCGAGGTCCACATGGTGGTGGCATCCCCCCCTACCAAGTATCCCTGCTATTACGGAATTGACACCTCGCGCCGCGAGGAATTGATAGCCTGCACCAAGGCGCTGGAGGACATTCGGGTATTTATTGGAGCGGACAGCCTGCATTACCTCTCCATGGCAGGTCTCAAGGCGGCCATGAACAATCACCAACCGCACTTCTGCGCCGCCTGTTTCAGCGGGCAATATCCGGTAGGAATAGAGTCACAGGAGGTTTGATATGAGCAATGATGGTTTGAGCTACAAGGCCGCTGGGGTCGATATCGACGCCGCCACGAAGTCGGTCGATATGATCAAGAAATGGGTACAAAGGACCCAGCGTCCGGAGGTATTGGCCGGGATCGGATCATTCGGCGGCTTCTTTGCCATGGACACTGCGAAATACAAGGAACCGGTCCTGGTTTCCGGCACAGATGGTGTGGGGACCAAACTGCGCATTGCTCAGATGATGGGAGTACATGACACGGTGGGTATTGATTTAGTGGCCATGTGCGTCAATGATATCCTGGTACATGGAGCGGAGCCGCTGTTTTTTTTGGATTACATCGCTCTGGGTAAACTAGATCCGGTGGTAGTGGAAGCCCTGGTCAAGGGTGTGAGCCAGGGCTGCGAGCAGGCGGGCTGCGCCCTAATCGGCGGGGAGACCGCCGAGATGCCCGGTTTCTATAAAGAGGATGAGTATGATTTGGCTGGGTTTACCGTGGGTGCGGTCGAACGCTCCAAACTAATAGATGGATCAGCAGTCAAGGCAGGAGACATAATAATAGGGTTGCCTTCTTCCGGCATACATTCCAACGGCTATTCGCTGGTACGTAAGGTCTTACTGGAGAAGGCCGGTTTGAAACTGAATCAACATATTGATGAGCTAGGGCGCAGCCTGGGGGAGGAATTGATTACTCCCACTAGAATCTACGTGAAGACTGCCCTGGCAGTGATCGAAGAAGTCCCCATCATGGCCATGGCTCACATAACCGGCGGTGGAATACCGGAAAACCTGCCGAGGGTAATCCCGGCTGGGCTGGGCGCTGAAATCAATAGCCAGGCTTGGGATCCTCCGGCTATATTTCAACTGATTCAGCACTTGGGTCAGGTCGAAATGGAAGAAATGTACCGTACATTTAATATGGGCATCGGCTATATATTCATCGCTTCACCAGAGCAAAGCGATGATGTTTTAAAGTGCTTGCGCATTAAAGGAGAAAAGCCTATAGTATTAGGTAGTGTATCGCCCGGAAATGAAGGGGTAAGTATCAAATGATTCAGATCACGCAACCCGGAATAATACGCCTGGGAGTGCTGGCCTCAGGTCGGGGCAGCAACTTTGACGCTATCTGTGCTGCCATAGACCGGGGAGATCTACAGGCACAAATCGAGATTCTGATCAGTGACAAAGCCGATGCTGCCGCCCTTGAAAAGGCATCCAAGCGGGGGATCTCCGCCCGTTTCATTGATCCGAATTCTTTTGCCGACCGGCAATACTACGAGGGGGAGATAGTCTCAACCCTGCGCGGGGCAGGAGTTGAACTAGTTGTGTTGGCTGGATACATGCGTCTGGTCGGTCAGGTAATGCTCCAGAACTACCGCTGGCGGATACTTAACATACATCCTGCACTCCTACCATCATTTACCGGACTGCATGCGCAGAAGCAGGCGGTGGAATATGGTGTAAGGTTCTCGGGATGCACGGTACATATGGTAGATGAAGGTATGGATACCGGTCCCATCATCAGACAGGCAGTGGTGCCGGTATACCAGTATGATGATGAAGATAGTCTGGCTGCCAGGATATTGGAACAGGAACATAACTTGTACTGGCAGTCTTTGCAGCTTTTCGCCCAGGGCCGCGTTTATCTGGACGGGCGTAAAGTAATCATTAGAGATGAAAGCAGGGAGGAAATGGCATGAAGAGAGCCTTAATCAGTGTATCCAATAAAGAGGGGATTGTAGAGTTTGCCCGGGAATTGGCCAAGCTGGATTATGAGATCATTTCAACCGGCGGTACTTACAAGACCTTGAAGGATGCCGGACTGCCAGTTTTAATGGTGGCTGATATAACCGGATTTCCGGAGATTCTCGATGGAAGGGTCAAGACCCTTCACCCAGCTATTCACGGGGGCATTTTAGCTCGTCGTATCCCGGAACATATGGTGCAGATTAAGTATCATGGCATTACTCCTATCGATATAGTGGTGGTCAACCTGTATCCGTTCCGCGAAACTATCAGCAAGCAGGATGTAACCATGGAAGAGGCGATTGAGAATATCGATATAGGCGGGCCCTCCATGGTGCGATCAGCTGCCAAGAATTATCATGACGTGGTAGTGCTGGTTAATCCGGAGCATTATGCAACAGTACTCAACGAACTCAAGGATTCCGGAGAGGTCAGCCCGGAGCTGCGTTTGCGTCTGGCCTTGGAGGCTTTTACCCATACCGCGTCTTATGACACCATGATTTCATCATATCTGGCAGGCATCGCCGGCAGCAAACTGGATAGTTCGTATCTAGTGGCAGGGGAGAAGGTTTATGACCTGCGCTACGGAGAAAATCCTCATCAGGCGGCCGGGTTCTATCGCAGTTTGACCAGTCAGGGCGGACTGCCCGATGCTAAACAATTGAATGGCAAGGAACTATCCTACAACAATATTATTGACAGTGAAGCGGCCTGGGAATTGGTTCAGGAATTCAAACAACCGGCCTGTGTTATCATCAAGCACACCAATCCTTGTGGGGTTGCGGTTGCGAGCAAGCTGGAGGAGGCATATGTCAAGGCGTTTGCTGCTGATCCGTTGTCAGCCTATGGAGGGATTATCGCTTTTAATAGGGCCGTTGACGGGGCTACAGCCAAGAAGGCCGCTGAACCCTTTATGGAAGTGATCATTGCCCCAGGGTTTGATAAAACAGCTCTGGAAATACTGCGGGCCAAGAAGAACCTGCGGCTTTTACAGCTGGATACTACTTCTGCTCCGGATATGCAGATCCGAAGCGTCAAGGGCGGGTTCGTAGTACAGGAGAGAGATGTCAGTACTGTCGACTTCAAGAAGTTGGAGGTCGTGACCGAGACCAAACCGGAACCGGGTTTGCTGGCTGATCTGGAACTGGCATGGAAGGTAGTAAAACATGTTAAGTCAAATGCCATAGTGGTAGTAAAAGACGGTGTCACTCTGGGAGTCGGTGCCGGCCAGATGAATCGGGTGGGAGCCGCCAAGATAGCTCTGGAACAGGGCGGAGAAAAATGTCAGGGAGCGGTTATGGCCTCAGATGCTTACTTCCCCTTCGGAGACACGGTGGAAGCTGCTGCCGCCTACGCTATCAAGGCCATTATTCAGCCCGGCGGTTCGGTGCGCGATGAGCAGAGTATCGAGGCTGCCAACAAACACGGCATCGCCATGGTGTTTACCGGCGAACGTCACTTTAAACATTAGAAATTATTAGCCACAGATGCACACAGATTAACACAGATTAAATTGAGGCAAAGAATATACCAGACATAGAATCAATTACTCTTATTACTCTTAAAACGTGTAACATTTTGACAGATGTTCGCTGGGAATAAATATAACTCCAAAATAAAATCTGTGTTCATCTGTGTTAATCTGTGGCAAAAAAATCCAGAATTCCGGGAGGTTATTATGGGGAAGAAGGTTTTGGTGGTTGGTCAGGGGGGCCGGGAGCATGCTCTGGTGTGGAAGTTGGCTCAGAGTCCTCAGGTGGATAAGATATACGCTGCGCCGGGCAACCCGGGGATTGCCCAGCTGGCAGAATGTGTTGATATAAGTGTAGATAATACCCTTGGTTTGCTGGAATTTGCCCTTCAGGAAGGAATTAATTTGACAATAGTGGGGCCGGAAGCTCCCTTGATGAACGGTATCGTTGACCAGTTTACGGCAGCTGGCTTGAAAATATTTGGTCCGAGTGCTGCTGCTGCTCGGCTGGAGGGGAGCAAGGTCTTTACCAAGCAACTGTTGCATAAGTATGGAATACCTACTGCCTCTTTTGAGGTGTGTGAAAATAGTGATTCTGCACATAAAGCAGCTGGGTTTTATATCGATCAGGACAAGCCGGTAGTCCTCAAGGCTGACGGCCTGGCCGCCGGCAAGGGAGTGGTAGTGACCGCTGACAAACAGGAGGCAGCAGATGCTATTGAAGCTATGATGAATCAGCACGCCTTTGGTCAGGCTGGAGATCGTGTCGTAGTTGAGGAATGTCTGGTTGGTGAAGAGCTCAGTGTATTTACTCTCTGTGACGGGAAAGACTTTCTTACCCTCATGACTGCTCAGGACCACAAAAGGGTCTTTGATGATGATAAGGGGCCTAATACCGGTGGCATGGGAGCTTATGTCAATCCACCGATTTATACACCTGAGCTAAAGGAAGTTATTGAAAGCAGGATCATAGCGCCAGTTATCGCAGCTATGCAGGAGGAAGGACATCCATATAAAGGTGTATTATATACCGGTCTGATGCTGACCGCAGATGGGCCTCAGGTGCTGGAGTTCAATGCTCGTTTTGGCGACCCGGAGACCCAGGTTTTGATGCCGGCAATCAAGGATGACCTGCTACCACTGCTGGAAGCGTGTGCTGATGGGACATTGGGCGGCAGCCAGGTTGAACTGGAAGCCAACGCCTGTGTGGGAGTAGTATTGGCCTCCGGAGGATATCCGGGCGACTACGCGAAAGGCAAGCCAATTAAAGGGCTGGATCAATTATCCGGGGATACTATGGTATTTCATGCTGGTACTGCGCTGAAAGAAGGTCAATTGGTAACCAACGGCGGCAGAGTCTTGGCCGTGGTATGCCGCGGCAAGGATAACGCTGAGGCAATAGGAAAAGTATATAAGGAAGTTGAAAAGATAAGCTTTGATGGTATACATTATCGCCACGATATAGGGCGGAGAGCATTGCGCTAAATAATAAAAAAATGGTGGTTTAAACAATGAATACATGGAAAGGCCCCTATCTTAGAGCTGGGTTGGTAGTCCTGGCAATAATGATGCTATTCTGGATGCCCACCCGGGAATTTCTCAAATTAACCTTTATGATCGGCATCCCCTTTATTTTTATTTTGGGGTTTATGCTGAAAAAGGAGCGATACTCATTACCCTGGATTATATCGATGGTGCTGTTGGTAGGGATAGTCGGCGGTTATGGCTATCTGCTGACTGATTTGCCGGAGCGCATCGAAACTAGGCGCATAATCAGCCAGGGAGCGGCACTGATGGCTGAAGGAAAATACGATCAGGCTATAAATGAGTATCGCAAGCTGGAAGCCCTGGGACGCGGGGAGAAAATGAACGAAAAGATCGAGGCAGCCAGGAAGGAAAAGACCGCCAAGGAGGCTTTAACTGAGGCTAAGCGTTTAATCAAGGCTGGTAAGCCGGAGCAAGCCAAGAGGATACTGGAGTCAATTCCCGGGGATACCAGGGCCGGAGGAGAGGCTGAGGATCTGCTGGATTAGTTATTATACCGACTAATTGGAAGTAGGGGAGAGGAACCATGCCGATTACACTGGATGATGTGAAGAAAAATCCTGCCGTCATGGAATACATGCGTATAGGTAATGATTATATTGGAAATATTGGGGCCATCGAACACAACCAGCATCATGCCGATCTGGTATCGAATCTTTGTGCCGATATACTTACTAAACTCGGCAATTCGACACGTGAAGCTGAATTAGGAGCTATCGCCGGATTTTTGCATGATATAGGCAATCTGGTCAATCGTTACGGTCATGGCATGTCGGGTGCTATGATAACTTTTCGTGTTCTGCTGGATATGGGTATGGACCCCTCCGAAATAGCTGTTATTATGGGGGCTATTGGCAACCACGAGGAACAAGCCCAGGGGCATGCGGTTAATAACGTGGCAGCCGCCTTGATCCTGGCCGATAAGTCAGATGTTCACCGCTCACGGGTACGGAAACGTGAGATGTCGGCATTTACCCAGCGTGACCGGGTCAACTATGCTGTAACTGATTCCGGGTTATTGGTAGACGCTGAAAACAAGATCATCACCATGAAGATAGAAATTGATACTTCAGTCTGTTCGGTGATGGAATATTTTGAGATATTCCTTACCAAGATGCTGATGTCCCGGCGGGCTGCTGAATATCTAGGTTGTCAGTTTGAATTAATCATTAACGAAAACAAGCTGCTGTAGGGGGATGAAATAGACGCAAATTATCGTTGATTTTTATGGATGATGCAGATGGTTTTTGAGGTGTTTATTAGCAAGTATTAATACTGTTGTGTCTATTGAAGGCGTCTATTAGTAAGCGAGGTGAGTGTCTTGGCCTTTAAACCTAATTGGAGCAATGGGAATACCGATTTGCTAGTCAGGGCGTTACTAAGCCTGGAGAGCGAAGAGGATGTCTATCGTTTGCTGGACGATCTCTGTACGGTAGCGGAAGTCCAAGCCATGGCGCAACGCTTGGCAGTTGCCAGTCTACTGGCCCAAAATACCACTTACAATGCTATTGCCAGTGAGACTGGCGCGAGTACGGCGACAATAAGTCGGGTTAAACGCTGTTTGAATTACGGAGCCGATGGCTATAAGAGGATATTAAACAAAATAGATGGGGAGTTTGTCAATGAGGAATAGAGAGATTCCGCGAGGAACCCGTGATCTGCTGCCGGATGAGGTGGCAGTAAAGCGTCAGATCGAGAATAAGGCGAGCAAATTATTTCGCAGTTATGGCTATGAGGAGGTCATTACCCCGACCTTCGAATTTCTCGAAGTTGTAGAGACTGGAACCGGGGGTAGCATCAGGGAAGAACTCTTCCTGTTTATGGACCGGGAGGGGGGAATACTGTCACTAAGGCCGGAGATGACGGTATCTATCGCTCGCCTGGCGGCAACTCACTTACAGGGTGTCGGTTTTCCGCAGCGCTTGTTTTATATGACTAATGTATTCCGTCATGTACAGCCACATCTGGCTCAATATCGGGAATTTTGGCAGATCGGCATAGAACTGATTGGCGCCGCCGGTGTTTATGCAGATGCGGAAGTCATTAGTATTGCTATAAACACCCTGAGAGACATTGGGTTAGAGAATTTTAAAGTCAGCTTGAATCATATCGGGATAGTAAATGGACTGCTGGATAGCAGCGGGCTCAGCCTTGACGAAAGAGAAACCATGCGTCGGCTGATAGAAGAAAAGGATCTGGTTGAATTATCTGCTCTGTTGGAGCAAGCATCGATAGATGATGGATTGAAGGAAGCCATAGCTTCGCTGCCGGTATTGCACGGCGGGATCGAGGTTCTGCAAAGGCTTCCCCAATTGGAGAAAAACGAAACCGCCAGTCAGGCGGCTAAGGATTTGATCAATGTTTACGAACTGCTAAAAATGTCCGGTTTGAGCGACCATGTGGTAATCGATATGGGGGTACTGCGAGGTTTTGATTACTATACCGGCATGGTTTTTGAGGGGTATTCTCCAGATTTGGGTTATGGCCTGCTGGGGGGAGGACGTTATGATAACCTGATGGGCAAGTTCGGTCTTCCCCTGCCGGCTACGGGATTTGCTATTGGTCTGGAACGTTTAGCGCTGGTGCTAAAACAAAGGGAGCCTGAACCCGAGCGTCTCCTGGTAGGAGGCAGAAATTATTTCGCAGTGATTGCTAAAGCCAATGACCTGCGTGGACATGGATTTATTGTGGAGACGGATGTTGAAGGTTTGACTAAAGAAGAGTTGGAAAAGAAGATAGCTGCCAATCCTACCCGGACACTGATTTACGTGGACTAGGGGACCCGGGGCAGAATTAGCCACAGATACACACAGATGGACACAGATTTTATACACTATGGAATAGATAAATTATCTACTCTGGCATGAATAATCGTATGTTTTGTCTTTTGGTAGTAGATAGTTTTATGATTATTTAAAAGATAATCAGTATTAATCAGTGTTAATCTGTGGCAAATAACCCGTAACCAAACAAATACTGGAGGAGGATTTATGGCTGAGTATTTGACTATAGCTCTCTCGAAGGGCACTCTTTTGAAGCCTACCCTTGGGCTTTTTAGGGAGGTTGGTCTGCCCACTGAAGGGGTGGAGCCGGAAAGCCGCAATATGGTTTTTACCTTTGAAAATGAAGCAATTAAGTATATAATGTGCCGTCCTACCGATGTTCCCGTTTATGTGGAACAGGGTGCGGCTGATCTGGGCATAGTCGGCAAGGATGTCATTGTCGAACAGGGTAAGGACGTTTTTGAGATGGCGGATCTGAAATTTGGCTACTGCCGTTTTGTGGTAGCTGGTCCATCTGCCATGCAAGGGGCGGGCATCAAGGACCTCAACTATAAGCGGGTAGCTACCAAGTTTCCTGTGATGGCTGAAAGGTTTTTCCGCAGTCAGGGGTTGCAGGTCGAGATCATCAAACTGCATGGCAATGTAGAATTAGCGCCTTTAACTGGCATAGCCGATGTAATCGTTGACCTGGTTTCTACCGGAGCTACATTGCGGGAGAACAATCTGATCGAAATGGTCAAGATTATGGATTCTACGACTCGCCTGGTCAGTAATCGTGTAGCCTATCGGACCAAACACGGAAAGATTCAGCCCCTTATTGAAACTATACAAGAGACTGTGAAGGGTGGGGATGGTAAATGAAGATCAAGAGGTTTACAGCATCCAGTCAAGCTGGTCAGGAGTTTCTGGCTAGTGCCATCAAGGATATTCAGGAATATGAGCAAAGGGTTCAAGACATTGGCAAAGCGATAAAAGCTCGGGGTAACGAAGCCATTTTTGAATTCACTCAGCGCTTTGACGGAGCGTCTATCAACGCCGATAATTTTCGAGTAAGCGAGGCTGAGATAGAAGCAGCCTATGAGGCAGTGGATGATGATTATATCTTTGCCATCCAGGCGGCTAGTGATAACATTGCGATGTTTCATTCCAGGCAGTTGCGTAATTCCTGGATGGAACCGGATGAACGCGGCAATATACTGGGACAAGTCTTCCGCCCTCTGGAACGGGTAGGTATTTATGTTCCCGGAGGTACTGCGGCCTATCCGTCTTCGGTATTAATGAATGCTATTCCGGCTCAGGTAGCGGGAGTTGAACAGATAGCCATGGTTACTCCGCCTGATCAGGAAGGAAAACTTAATCCTTACACTTTGGTGGCTGCCGCTGAACTGGAAATCAGCGAAATATATAAGATGGGCGGGGCGCAGGCGATATTCGGATTGGCTTACGGGACCCAGACCATAAAGAAAGTGGATCTCATCAGCGGACCTGGGAATATCTATGTAACATTGGCCAAGAAAATGGTTTATGGTGAAGTCAACATCGATATGCTGGCGGGCCCCAGCGAGATATTGATCATTGCCGACAGCAATGCTGATCCCGCTTACCTGGCAGCTGACATGATGTCCCAGGCTGAGCATGACGTATTAGCTCGAAGCATTCTGGTCTGCGATGATGAGAAAATACTGGATCAGGTAGAGACGGAACTGGAGAAGCAGATTGCCAGTCTGTCGCGCCGCAGTATTATTGAACAATCATTACAGGATTATGGAGCCTTGATTCTGGTCGGGGATCTCGTCGAGGCTTGCGAAGTGGCCAACCTGGTGGCACCCGAACACCTGGAGCTGATGGTGGAGCACCCATTTGATCTTCTGAGCCTGATACGTAACGCCGGGGCGATATTTATGGGCAAATACACCCCGGAACCGGTGGGCGATTATTATGCAGGACCGAATCATATTCTGCCCACCGGGGGGACCGCCAGGTTTTATTCACCGGTAACGGTGGATACCTTTACCAAGGCCAGCAGCTTGCTCTATTATTCCCCTCGCGGTATCGCTGAAGATGCTGACGACATCATAAAACTAGCCACGGTAGAGGGCCTGACTGCTCACGCCAATTCTGTCCGCCTGCGCAAGGGGTAAGGTGGTAAAGAGGACGGGGGAACGGGAGAACGAATGGACGCAGATCAACGCTGATTTTTTATGATCTACACAGAACTTTCTGGGGTGTAAATGACCATATTGTATGGTGTAATTCGCATAATGGGTGTTGATTAACATATGGTAGGGGCGGATTCCGACGTCCAGGGATGGGCTAGTGCCGCGGTGCCATGGATGGCAAGGAGCGGCCATATCCGCCCGGGACATGAATGAAAAAAGAGTCTTGAGGGGAGCTGGGAATCATGATGGAGAGTCGTATAGGAGAAATAGCCAGGAAGACTGGGGAGACTGAGGTATTAGTGCAAATAGAATTGGATGGGACTGGTGTCTACCAGATCGATACCGAGATACCCTTTCTCAGCCATATGCTGACGCTATTATCAGTTCACAGCTTATGTAACCTCAAGGTCATAGCCCGGGGAGACCTTAAGGTGGACGACCATCATAGCACTGAGGACATTGGTATAAGCCTGGGTCAAGCCCTGCAGTTGGCCCTGGGAGATAAAAAAGGTATTAAGCGTTATGGGGAAGCCACTATACCCATGGATGAAGCGCTGGTCAGGGTGGTGCTGGATTTGTCTGGCCGGTCGCACCTGATCTACAATGCCGATATCCAGCGTGAAATGATCGGCAACCTGGCCACAGAAAATATTAAAGAGTTCTTCCAGGCGGTGGCGAACAACGCCGGTATGAATATCCACATCGACCTGCTTCGCGGTGACAACAGCCATCACTGTATCGAGGGCATCTTCAAGGCTTTCGCTCGAGCCCTTAAGATCGCGCTGGAATATGAACCGCGCGTGGAAGGCATCTGGTCATCGAAAGGCAATCTGTAAAGGGAAACGAATTAACCACAGATAAGCACTGATTTAAACAGATGAACACAGATAATGACAAATCAAACAGTTTGAGATTTTAACGACGCGGAAAATTGATAGAGTAAATATTAGTGCATTATTCCAGAGAAGTACGTAGCCGATAAAAATGTTTGCGAACATTTAAGTATGTCATTGCGAGCGAAGCGCGGCAATCTTCCCTTGCAGGCGGAAAAAATGAGTTAATCGTGTGCATCTGTGATGAATTTACACGGGGGAACAAAGATGATAGCAATTATTGATTACGGAATGGGCAATCTGGCCAGTGTCAAGAATGCCCTGACCAAGCTGGGATATGAGGTGGTCATCAGTGATGATGCGGAACAGATACTCAGGGCCGAGAGGGTTATTCTGCCCGGAGTCGGAGCGTTCGAGGATGCTATCAGTAACCTGCGTCAGCGGGGACTGGATCAAGCTATTGATGAGGTACAACGCCAGGGAAAACCCCTGTTGGGTATCTGTCTGGGTCTTCAGCTGATGATGAGTGAAAGCCAAGAAAATGGTTTGCACAAAGGGCTTGACCTGATACCGGGCAGAGTCGTTAGGTTTGAACTACCAGTTCAGCTAAAGGTGCCGCACATGGGTTGGAACAGCATTACACCAAAGGTTGACAGCAAGCTATTGGCCGGTATTTCTCCGGAATCTTATTTCTATTTTGTTCACTCTTATTACGTAGTGCTGGATGAGGGAGCGGTTGCTGCCGCCCAATGCAATTACGGGGTGGATTTCACCTGTGCCATCGAGCGGGGGAACCTCTTTGCCACGCAGTTCCATCCGGAGAAATCGGGGACTATCGGCTTGCAAGTTTTAAAAAATTTTGGAGAGATACCAGTATGATTATATATCCGGCTATAGATCTCAAGGATGGTCAGTGTGTGCGCCTGGTTCAGGGCAGGGCGGAGGACAAGACAGTATATTCGGATAATCCCGGCGCAATGGCAGAAACTTGGCAGCAACGAGGTGCCGCTTGGCTGCATGTGGTGGACCTGGACGGGGCTTTCGCTGGCCGCCCGGTGAACACTTTAGCAATAAGAGCTATCGCCGAGGCGATAGAGATACCTTTTCAAGTGGGTGGGGGTCTCCGGCGCAGGGAAGACGTGGCGGAGGTATTAAAAGCCGGTGCTCGCCGGGTAATCATCGGGACCAAGGCCGTAAACAGCCCGGAGTTCGTGAAATCACTGCTGGATGAGTTCGGTCCGGATAGAATAGTATTGGGCCTGGATGCACGGGATGGCATGGTGGCAGTTGAAGGATGGGTTGCGACCTCGAATCTCCCGGTTTTAGATTTTGCTGATACCATGAAAGGCTTGGGCGTAACCACAGCGGTTTACACCGACATCTCCAGAGATGGTCTTTTACAGGGACCAAATCTTAAAGCTATAGAAGATATGGCCCGCCACAGCGGGTTGAGTATCATAGCCTCGGGCGGCGTATCCAGCCGGGAAAATATCACGGCCCTGCGAGCTTTGGAAGGCTGCGGGGTAACCGGGGCAATAATGGGTAAAGCCCTGTATGATGGCAAGATAACTCTGGCAGAAGCCCTGGAAGCCGCCGGGGAGTAAATAGACGCAGACGGATGCTAAATAGAATCTGCGTTAATCAGTATCATCTGCATTATCAGCGTCCATGGGAGGGAGCATATTGTTAGCTAAGCGTATCATCCCCTGTCTCGATGTACATGCGGGGCGGGTGGTCAAGGGAATAAACTTTGTAAACCTGCGTGATGCCGGAGATCCGGTTGAATTGGCTGCTTTCTATGATGCTGAAGGAGCCGATGAACTGGTATTTTTGGATATTACTGCTTCTCATGAGGCTCGCAATACCATGGTTGAAGTGGTCAAGGCTACTGCCCGCCAGGTTTTTATACCCTTTGCAGTTGGCGGTGGCATAAGGACTATCGATGACATCAGAGATATTCTGGTGGCAGGCGCTGATAAGGTCTCTATCAATTCCGCCGCTATCCGCAATCCATCGATCGTAACAGAAGGAGCGCTGAAATTTGGCAGTCAGTGTATAGTTGTAGCCATAGACGCACGGCAGAGCGGTCGGGATTCCTGGGAGGTATTTATTAATGGTGGCCGGGTGCCTACTGGTATTGACGCAGTAGAATGGGCACTTAAGGTTCAGGAACTTGGTGCTGGTGAAATCCTGCTTACTAGTATGGATCGTGACGGGACCAAGGATGGATATGATCTGCCGCTGACAGCGGCCATCAGCCAGGCTTTAAGCATTCCCGTAATAGCTTCAGGAGGCGCCGGGAATCTGGAGCATCTTTATGAAGGGGTGACCAGCGGCCAGGCCGATGCTGTTTTATGTGCATCGATATTCCATTATAGAGAGTACAGTGTTACTCAAGCGAAACAGTATTTAACAGATAAAGGAGTTGCGGTGAGAATATGATCGAAGGATTAAAGTACGACCAAAAGGGACTTATACCAGCTATCATACAGGATTGCAACACCGGGCAGGTGCTGATGTTGGGCTATATGAACGAAGAAGCTCTGAACCGGACGATAACCAGCCGCCGAACCTGTTTTTGGTCGCGAAGCCGTCAGGAGTTCTGGGTAAAGGGAGAAACCTCCGGACACATTCAAACTGTTCAGGAAATCAGGTATGATTGTGATCGGGATGCCTTGTTGGTCTTAGTTGAGCAGACTGGCCCGGCCTGCCACACCGGGCATTCTTCATGCTTTTACCGTAATGAACAGGGGGAAGAAGTGGCACCTGCGGCAATGGACATGGACCATATCTATGAAAGTATTGCTGGCCCCGGCGTTTTATACGAGCTTTACGAAGTGGTACGTGACCGGCAGGCTAAAAGACCGGAAGGGTCATATACCACTTACCTTTTTGAAAAAGGCATTGATAAAATACTCAAAAAAGTGGGAGAAGAAAGTGCTGAAGTTCTCATTGCCGCCAAGAACCGTGACAAGGCTGAGGTCGTATATGAAACAGCCGATCTGATCTATCACCTGATCGTCCTGATGGTAGAGCAGGGAGTAGATCTGGCAGATATATTCTGCGAATTGAAATCAAGGCGCTAGTCATTAGGACCATATAATAACTGCAATAATCGAGATATTATCCACGCTTGACCCCGGTTTTAAATTGGGGATTGGGAGATCCTGAGTAAGCTATAGCCGAATAGGGATCTCTTTGTGTTTTTTTTGCGGCAATTAGCATTCGAAATGCAGACCAAGGTTTCAGCAAATAAGGAATGTCTGAATTCAAGATAGCTGTATTTTGCATAGCTTAAGGCAGTTGTCCAACATTCAGTTGATTTTATTGATGACTGATGGTGTTGATGCAATGTGGATTCTCGCTGATAAATCATTCCCAATCAAGTGTATACACCAATTATTCGCTGGGCAAAAGAAATAGATAGTATTCTCTAGAAAAATCCTGAATTGCTTAAAAAAATGCCTATTCTTTTGAAGTAATTCAAAGTTGTATAATTTATAGTGGTATATAATAGCCGAAATATGGATATAAGGACTATTTTCAATATGCGTTAAGCAGTTCTTTTGCTAGCTCGGTCAGCAAATATCAAACTTGTATAAGGGGCTCCTTACAGTTAGATAATGTCGTGAAGCAGTACTATACAAGTTATATATCGGTTTTCTGCATTTTGGATAAGATTAAAGTATAAAGATTGTTTTTGTTTGTTTATGGGGAGAGGTAGATTTCTATCAATTATTGGGTGCGATCACAATTCAATAATGGCTCTGATGGACCTGGGCCCGGAATGGAAGAATTGAACGAACTGCAGCGCAAGTTCGAAGAACTTTCTGCGGCCCATGATGCATTGTTAAATTATTTATCCCGCAAGGATCCCACCTTTGCCAAGGGCATCAGAGCAGTCGGCCAGGATGATAATGCTGATGGGCAGGATAGTGATTCAGTTATGGCCATGAAAGTGGTTGCCTTTCTTAACGCCAGACACTATATGGTGTTTGCCGGCAACAAGGGCAAAACCCATGGGCATTCCTGGCAGCTCCAGGCTGAAGCCGATGTTCATATCATGGGCGAATCCTTTGTTAAATTCGAAGATGTAGACAAACATATCAATATACTGCTGGCGCCCTATCAGAGAACGACTCTAAATGAGATACCCCCTTTTACTGAAGTAGAGCCTCTTACCGAAAACATAGCGGTTTATTTTTTTAACACCCTTTATGATGATCTCAGGGAAATCGGTGTTGATTTAGTTAAGCTAACGGTTTGGGAAAACCCGACTAAGGGGATTGAAATCACCAGCAAGATTCCTAATTACTTCAGTAGTGATTCGTCTTCTCCAGCGCCAGCGCCACCGGCAAGTCTGTCTGTAATCAAGGGCATAGCTAATGATGAAATTGCGGCGAGTGAGGAAGAATCTCCCCCTGCTGATGATTATAGCACGCAGCTTCAGGCTGAGCTTGAAGAAGAGGACTATGAGGAAAATCACAATACATTCGAAGTTACGCCACCACCATTGGGGGCATTGGAGGATGATGTAAATACTTCGCGAGAATTAGGCTTGATTCTGAATCAAGCAGATTCCGCTAATGTCTTTGAAGAAAACACAATCATTGATGTCGATAGTAGTGAAACTGATATTCCAGTAAATGAAGTTGCACCACCTGACTCTAAAAGCCAAAAGTCGAGGATAGATAAATGGTTTAAGAAAAGAAAACCGCAAGGCGACCATAACGATGAATTCAGTGATTCCAGGTTGCCAGCACAACCCTGGTGGCAGATAGCGCTAGGGGTTCTGATAATTACTGGTGTGGCAGTATGGGCATATTGGCCGATACTAACGGCCCCTCCGAATAGTGCCTATCCTTGGGGAGCAGATACATGGGGACACCTATATAAGGCCGATTACCTGTATCGCCAAATGGTCGCAGGGAGCTATTTTCCGCAGTTCATTGCGGATTGGTACAATGGTTGCCAATTATTCCGCTACTGGGCTCCACTGCCTTACTATTTTATTGCGATCATTAGGTTTTTTACTCCAAACATATTTGTAGCTGGTCATTACTACATCTTTATCTGCGCATTGCTTGGAGGCTTTTTCTGGCTGGCGGCCAGAAAAAACATAGGCCTTTGGCCAGCCATCATGGCAGGAGTCGTTTGGGTGGTATGGCAGGATAATATGAAGGTAGCCCTAGCTGAAGGAAATCTGCCACGTATTTTGACAACGGCTATATTGCCGCTTGCCTTCTGGATCTTCTTCAACTCTATTAATCCCCAATTCCGAAATAAAACGTGGCCAATTGTTGGAAGCGTTTCATTAGTATTTATCTTAGTACTAAGCCACGCCATGATGACCGCTATCTACTGTGTCTGTTTTATGATATTTGCCATTACCTGGTGGCTATTTGGGGGGACATCTTTAAAGCTGGTTTTTCGTGGATTAGTCTCAATCGTAACTGGACTATTGCTTTCTGCATGGTGGTTATTACCAAGCTTAAAGGGTGGTCTGGCCGGTATGAGCAAAGAGGCAGCGGGTGGAGCTGTAATGTACATGCGTGCTCTCGAAAGTTTTGACCCTCTAGTGCGATTTTCAAACCCAAGCACACACTATTGGGGAGTCAGTCTATTATTGGTTATACTTATCTCATTAATAGCCTGGCGTTCCAAAGCAACTTGGGCTAAAAGTCTCTTTTGTTGTGGGCTACTTTTTATATGCCTAACCTTTCCTGCCTTCGCATGGTTCCAGCAGATGATGCCATTGGGTTACATAATGTGGCCGCTACGTTTCTCTACCTTTACCAGTCTTGCTGTAATTTCATATGGATTTGCTTTTTCTTCTAAGATTTTAACATCCAAAAGAAGTACCGTAATAGCTGCATTACTCTTGGTTATCATTTTTAGTGGGTTGATAATTGATAGTTATTATACTCGAACGTTGCAAATGAAAACCGCTTCTGAACCTTATTATATAGTAAAAATCACGGATGAGATAACCAAATCAAAAGGATGGCGGGTCGCTACCTTAGATCTTGGTAACATTGATTCCCGGCCATCATATTTCTTTTCGATGGTTGGTCATCGCGAACAGGTCTTTGGTTGGGCTTGGCAGGGGGCTACAACAGCGCCCAATATAATGCTGCTGAATAGTGCTATGGAGTTTAATTGGTATCCATATCTGTTCAGACAGTTATACCACCTTGGTGCAACGTATCTTGTAGTAGATAATAATCAAATCAAGAGCAAAGCATCGTTTAGAAAAATGGCTGCGGATTACGGCTACAAACAAAATATGGAACTAGAACCTTATAGTGTTTGGACGAGACAAGAACGACCCTATATGATAGTAGATCAGAAACGCTATCTGGCCATTGGAACCAATGCGAGTAACTTTGCATTGATTTTTCCTCAGATAGAGATTGGTCGAAGTAATAACATTGATGATTATACCCCGAAGGAATTATCTGCTTACAACACTATTGTTCTGACGGGTGCTCAATGGAATATCAAGTCAAAGGCAGAAAAAACAATCCAGGAATGCGCTAATAAAGGTACCAAAATCATTGTTGATTTTACTGGTTTTCCGCTTGATGTCCTAGCCCGGCAGCCAAAATTCTTTAATGTTTATGCAGAGCCAGTTGAGATCCGTAATCAATTAACGGTCTTCCAAGCGCCTGGGGGAACAATTAATTTAAAACCGTTTGACGCAGATAATTCTCTCTGGAGAGCATATGCCCCGCAAGGACTGGATAGCACTCCTGTATCTTATCAGCATTATGGAAATGAAGCTGCCCTTTGGGGATATAAAAATGCCAACGGCTCAAAGATATGGTTTTTAGGAGCTAACTTGGCATATCATGTTTATTTAACACATGATGAGGTGGCTATGAAGATGCTGGAACAGCTAACTGGGCTATCACATGATTATACTCAGGAACCGTCTGTGCCTTTTGATTCCTATCGTCCGACAAGTAATGGTTATATAGCATCATATTCACTAAAAGCAGCTACTGATGTAATTATCCCTATAGCAGATCTTGACGGGATGACGGTAAGGATAGATGGGAAATTAGTAGACAAAAAGCGGCAGGAGAACTTAATTGCTCTCACTCTGCCAAGTGGTCATCATATAATAAAAGTGGAAATGACCCAGGCATCAATATATAGAAAAGGCATGGCTGTTTCGGTAATAACACTATTGATCAGTATTCTCTGGCTGTTAAGGCAACGCCGGCGTTCACAGGTCACAGGACCACTTATTAAACAGGGAGCTGAAGATTTTGGGTACTGATATTTTATTTTTACTTATATCTATAGTACTTAGCGCAGCAGGACAGATACTCCTGAAGTATGGCGTTATGGGTGTAGGCAATATTGACTTTAGGGTCGGGAATCTGTTTTCTACCCTGTTAACAACCTTTACAAACGTTTGGGTATTACTGGGGGTTATTTGCTTTGTAACAAGTATGGTTCTTTGGCTCAAGGTCATCTCTACTATGGAACTTAGCAAGGCTTATCCAAGTGTAAGTCTTTCTTATGTAATAGTATTTATCTTTTCTGCGATATTTTTCAATGAAGGGGTAAGCATTGGAAAATTTGCTGGCCTAGCTAGCATAATGGTCGGAATATTTTTGCTGCAGAGATAGGGGGGGGCTAGTGAACGAGGCATCAGAGAAGGTTTTTCTAAGTATGGTTATTCCAATGTTTAACGAAGAGGCTAATATTGAAGAACTATATTCAAGATTAACGAAGGTCCTAGATAGGATGCAAAAACCTTACGAAGTTATCTGCGTTAATGACGGGAGCAGAGACAATACCCTTGAGATGCTCAGAGATTTAAATAAGAAGGATAACAGGTTTAAAGTAATCGACCTCTCAAGGAATTTTGGAAAAGAAACTGCCCTTTCAGCCGGGATTGACTTCACCTGTGGGGAAATTGTTATTCCAATTGATGCTGATCTGCAAGATCCTCCGGAATTAATTCCGGAAATGATCACTAAATGGGAGGAAGGTTATGACGTAGTTTATGCGGTCAGAACTCATCGGGAGGGTGAAACTTGGTTTAAGAAAATGACAGCAGCAATGTTTTATAAGACTATGAAAAAGATTACCCATCTAAATATGCCTGTAAATACTGGGGATTTTCGCCTGATGTCCAGGCAGGCAGTCGATGCCCTTAAAGAACTTCGCGAGAGCCATCGATTTATGAAAGGGCTTTTTACTTGGGTGGGTTACCGTCAAACGGGCATTACATACTCAAGAGATCCAAGGTTTGCAGGTAAAACAAAATGGAATTATTACAAACTCTGGAACCTTGCTCTCGAGGCAATCACTTCATTTAGCTATCTGCCTTTGCAATGGTCAATGTACCTGGGGCTAGGAGTAGCCTTCTTGTCGTTCATTTATGGCTTCTATATGATCATTAATACTGTTATTCATGGCAATAAGGTTCCTGGTTATCCGTCTTTGATGGTTGTAATTCTGTTCCTTGGCGGGGTACAACTGTTTACGATAGGTATTATTGGCCAATATATTGGACGTATCTACACTGAATCCAAGCATCGACCGTTATATTTCGTTCGAGAGACGCTGGGCTTGAATTATGGCAATGACTATCAACAATCTCCCCTGTAGTTAGAGGAGGTGTTTGTAACTATGGATATGAGATCCATTCTAAGCAGTCCATCAATTTATAGATTGTTTTCAACCATCGTAGGTCAAGGTCCTGCTCGGGATATCTATGTGGAAAAACTAATCAGACCAAATCCAGGGGAGCGCATCCTTGATATCGGCTGTGGCCCTGGTGATATTGTAGAACACCTACCGGAAAACATTGATTATGTAGGTTTTGATATGAGTCAAGTATATATTGATGCTGCTGTAAAGCGTTTTGGTTATCGCGCAACCTTTATGCGCAGATACTTGAATGATGAAGTTTTGCGGGAACTAGAACCTTTTGACGTTGTCATTGCTATTGGCGTAATCCACCACCTCAATGACCAGGAGGCGGACTCTCTTTTTAAAGTGGCAAGTGCGGCCTTAAAGCCTGGAGGCAGGGTATTGACTGTAGATCCTGTTTTTTATACAGGTCAACCATTACTGGAAAGATGGCTTGTTTCCAAGGATCGAGGCGAATATGTCAGATATGATGAGCGTTATCCCAAATTGATCCCTAGCGACTTTTCAACTGTGAGAACCACTAAATACAAAGGTTTATTAAGAATACCCTATTCGCTATTCTTTATGGAATGCTATAAAGAATAGCGAATAATATATACTTGATATAGCAATACATATGCGTAATGTAAGCGGATAGAATTTTTCATCATACTGCGGCTAGATATACCGGAAAGGGGATCAAAATGTACCGAAGGATCATAGGGATTGCTGTGCTTTTAAGTTGTATATTAATTTTTAGTCTACCAATAATGGCAGTTGGCGCCATTGTTGTGGACGGCAATTTTAACGATTGGGTTGGGCAACCGAGTCTTGCCGATCCGGTTGATGGTGGCTTTATTGCCATTGATGACATCACCAGATTTGGCTGGGCAACCAATCCTAATGAAGAAAGACTTTACTTTATGATCGAGCGCAAGACTTACTTGCTGCATAAGTTATGGCCGGCACATTTCATATTATATATAGATGGCAATGACAATGGTAATTACGGAGATAAACACGACTATTACATTGATATTGAATACAAGCCCCTGTTAGGATCGGTTGACGTCGATGTTTATGATCGTAAAGGCAAACCCGTAGCCAGCTACATTCAAAACGGGGGCCAGATCGCTGGAGTAGACAAGGTAGAGTTCTCGGTACCAATGACTGATTTAGGAATTATTCCGCCATCTCAAACTATCAGGATGTATGTTGTGGGAGTCGAATCCCATGATCGGGTTCCCAATGGGGGAGATATCCAATGGTCGCCGATACCTATCATGCCTTCATGGTTATTGGCAACCATTTTTGTGGCAGGTCTGATCGGTGCTGTTATCATCCTAAAGAAGAGAAGAGTAGTATGTTAGCATACGTAATTGCCATTATTATATGGGCCTCTATTGCCTATTACTTGTACAAAAATAGAATATGGATCTTCTATTATATCTGGGCAGCAGTGGGCATGACCATAATTGCGATACTGCTCTTGCGTGGATCGCCAGTCGAGTATGCTATCGAACAATGGACTGGTTTGATCCTCCATTATAGTCTGGGCTTGGTTGGCATCAAAACTATGGTTTTCGATAAATCTCCCGGTACGGTACTCGTCCTGTTGGCCTTGGAGAATAGTTGGACTTGTATAGATATAGATATCGAGTGTTCTGGTCTATTGGAGTCATGCGTTCTCTTGGGATTGTTGTTATTTTTCCCCATAGGAAACCGGCGCACAAAAATATTCCAAGCCGTTGCTGGTTTGGCAGCACTTTACTCGGCGAACCTTGTCAGACTGTATACTATTGTTGCCATCATTAATATTTGGGGTAGAAATGCCATGTACATAGCCCATACTCTTATCGGACGCTTAGTATTTTTCATTCTGGCTGTAATTATTTATTGGTATCTATTTACTCGCCCAACTCTTGGGGACGTCAGAAAGAAGGGTAAGCATGCTTGAAATATTTGCGGAAAGATCGCTGGCCTTTCTTTTGTTCTGGGGGATTTGGATGCTGGCTCCGCTGGCGATAGATGTTACCATGGCAATCGCATTTATTGGAATTGTATTCTTGTATCCCGAGGCTAAGGAAAGAGAAAAATTCGATTCGCTGAATTTCTTGCCATATGTTTCTATCGTGGTGCCTGTACATAATTCAAGTGACAGCTTGTATCAATGCTTGAGGTCTATAGTTGAACAGAAGTATCCTACCGAACGTATGCAGGTGATCTGTGTCAACAATGGCAGCGCCGATAATAGTTTTGAGATATTTAGTAAGTTTCAGAATGACTTTCCTGAACTCAACCTGAACTGGATCGACATGGATCGGGCCGGGAAATCAATCGCATTGAACGCCGGCATTTATATGATAAAAGGGGACTATGTCATTAATGTGGATTCGGATGCATGGATGGATGAAAATGCCGTTTACCGCATGGTGCAGGCATTCGAGCATGACCCGTCCCTGGCGGCTGCAACCGGCGCTATCCATATCGACAAAGAGCTGGGCAACCGAACGCGCTTAATGGATATTATTCATTATTGTGAAGAGATCGAATACCTGGTGGCTTTCAACGTAGGGCGACGCTTCCAAAGTGTTACCAACAACCTGTTTACGCTGGCTGGTGCCTTTTCAGCTTTTCGTAGGGATGTAATCCTGAATTCCCTGATGTATTCGGAGAGGACTGTTTCAGAAGATACTGATCTTACTTTCCAGATCAGGCAGCGTACCCGCATCCATAATGCCAGAATGGCGTGCGTTTCATCGGCAATCGCCTATGTTGAACCGGTCTGCACAATAAACAAACTATATTCACAGAGGGTGCGCTGGCAGAGGGGACAAATAGAGGTTACTGCCATGCACTCAGGAGTCTTAGGGAAACTGGGCGGCGGCTTGGGGAGTTTTACCGGGCGCATGATCATGATTGACCATACTCTGGCTTTTTCTCGATTGACTTGGACTTTTCTTATACCCTTCCTGTATTTTTTGGGTTATCCTGTTAAATTGGTTTTTGCGGCCTTTGTAGGACTATACGTTTGTTATTTATTTCTAGATTTTTTATATTTCATTGTGGCTGTAAAAGAGACATCGGGAACCTATCGACAAAAGATAAAAAAGACCTGGTGGGTGATTTTCTTTTTGCCGATTTTCCGGTTCTTTACTTACTGGTTCCGCTTTTCCGGCATACTGCTGACCATGGTGGAACCGGCGGCCTGGAAGGTGGAAAATCCCGTGGAACAGCTCAAGAATGCTTTGGGCAAGAGTATCGGTAACGTAAAACTAACTATAAAGAAAGTATTCGTCAGCTAATTGTTATATGGTTTGATATTGAAAGCACGCCAGGATAAAACATGATCCTGGCGTGCTATTATGCTAGTTAATCTCCAGGGTACCCGTTAGCTTGAGACTGTTCCAGGCGTTGGCCTGTATCTGGCTTGGCGAGAGCGTATACAGGTTGTTGCCGATGTATATGATCCGGTCAATGTTTTTTTCCGTGTCATACCAGTTATCTCCGGCTTTCAGCAAATCCTCCTGACTCAAATGAGTTATGCGCCCCTTGAACTGCAGCCCCTTCTTAAGATCGATCTGGTAGATATAGGCCCCCTGATATTCAAAGGAGCCGTAGGCAGGCCAGCCTGAGGCGGCTTGCTTTTTATCACTCTCGCGGATCTTCATCACTGTTACCGGGAAAGCCAGTAATTGCTTCTCGCGTGAGAAGAGCAAGGCTTTGTGGTTGGAGAGAAGCTCGGAGTCAGTTCCGCGGTCGCCGATAATCACCTTGGAGATCTCTTGAGGATTTTTAACGTCGCTCACATCAAACAGCGCTACTTTGAGACCCTGGTAAAAAGCCATAGAATCCTGGCCATTTTCTAGCTTGGTCTCGATGGTGTCCTTACCAAAACCTATGATATGGTTTTGGTCGTAGGGGTGGAGATAATCGCTATATCCGGGAATCTTCAGCTTGCCCAGGATATAGGGTTTAGCCGGATTCTGCAAACTTATTACGAAAAAGGGATCAACCTTCTTGAAGGTGACCATATAGGCCCGATCGCCCATGAAACGAGTGGAGTAGATTTTTTCACCTGGGGCAATGTCTTCAAGTCTCCCAATTAATTTCATGTCAGAGTCAAGCACGTAAATGTTGTTTTTAGAAATCTCGGAACCGGTTGCCCAAACCTCACCGGTGGTGGTGGCTATTCGGAAATAGCCTTGGTCTTCATCCATGGAGAACTGATTGAGTATGGTGCCGGGGACTTCACCCTTGCCGCTATAAGCCATTCCGGACGGTTTTAATGCAAACTTGTAGAGGGTGGTGAGTTGCCGGGGGGAGTCGGCAGCTGAATCCTTCACCAGGGGACGCACGCTTGGCTGATAGGTGCTGGCGGCAATATACAGGTTACTGGTGGAGGCATAGATGTTTTCGGCATTGCCCAGATAGCTCTCTACTTGAGCCTTTTGGGCTGCGTTGGCGGTATTTATCGCAGCGATATTTATATAAGCCGGATAGATATGATCAGGGAAATAACGCAATTGGTTATAGCCGATACTGACCGGCTTGGCGCTCGCTGCCGTATCTCTATAACTTGGTAGCATGATGTCGTCTTCTGTTGCATAATATATGTTTTCATTGCTGAGCAGGTAAAGGGTATTGCCGAGCTTGCGTGAGGAGATATAATTGCCTTCGATCTCGAGTTCACGGGTCAGCTTGAGCTGGGCTTTGTTTTGCATGTCATAAACCAGCGCCCGGGTGCTCTGGTGGCTGTAATAAGCAGGAGGGAACATGGCCCGCTTACTCTGGCTGGAATAGTAGGGATCGGCGATGTTGATAGAACTGTGGCCAACTACGATCAGTTTAGTCTGATCTATGTAGAGTTCGGCGGGGGAAAAGTCGTTATTGCTGAATTCAATCTTGGAAACTACCTGCATCTTAGCCGGGTTTTTAGCACTGATGATCAGGATGCGGTTACGGTTGACCTGATAGATATAATTGCCGTCAGTTTTTATTACGTCGGCTTCATCGACACCCTCTACTTGGGTATTGGTCTTGGAATAAGCCTCGTCTTTGCTATTGGCACGTGAGCCAGCCTTGCCTTCAGTAGGGACTGCGCTTTGTTTCGATTTTTCCATTGCCTGGGGCATGGCGTCTTCTACCACGTACAGCCGCTGATCAAAAGCACCAGACTTTTTCAGAAGTTCAACGAGTTTTTCCTTGGATCCGACCACTGGCAGAGGATTTACGTTGGCAGCGGCCAGGGCTTTATGTTCAATCGGACGGATGTATCCGCCCCAACCAGCCATCAGTGCTAGGAGCAGCAGGGCTATCAGCAGAGAGTAATTCCCACCTCTTTTATACACAATCATATCCCCCTTAATTCCTCATTTACCTGTTTTACGCAGCAGGTTGTGGTAAGCTTTCACAGTCACTGGCATAACAGGATTACCCGCTGTTTGCATCGACCTAGCTGATTTTTACTGAAAAGGCTGATCTTCCGGTATGATAATATTTGGTTGCCGTACCAAGATTGCTGGGTTAATCTTGCCATGGGAATGAGAAATGTTTTATTATACAGTCCCCAATAAAATTAGGGCGTTTGTTTGGCCATGGTTAAAAATGGCCCAGCAAAACGCCCCCCTGTTTTCAAGCATAATAATAATTACTTTATTGGTCATCCACCGCCGATGGGATCTGAGTCGCTGTAAACACCGGGGACCAAGCAGTTATCACCATCTTTTTGCGGGCATGCATTGCCTCCCGTGCCCTGATTCTTCTGAGTATTCTGCTTCAATGCATCACTTTTATCGTCTTTCTTCTTCTTGGGCATTTGTATACCTCCTCTAAGATTAGAATTGTATATAGTATCAGTCGTATTTGCGGTTTTATTCTGATCTATAAAGCAAATGAGACATAAGAAGGTTTTGCCATATAAAAATAGAAACTATCTCTGATATAAAACAATGTTTGAGGAGACGATTATGCGCAGGTGGTTGGCAGTATTCTTGACTCTAGTGGTTTTATTATTGAGCGCAGGTGGTTGTGGAGAGTCTTCTTATAGACCAGGCTTTGATGATAATACCAGGACAGAGTCTCAACCAGTTACAACTAAGATAAATGTGCAAGGTGCTTCTGGGCTGCAGGTGCATTTCATCGATGTGGGACAGGGAGATGCCATCCTGGTTATTGCTCCAGGAGGATCGGCCATGCTGGTAGACGGCGGAGAGAGTGAATGTGGTCAAACCGTAGTTGATTATTTGCATTCCCGGGGAATCAAGAAATTGACTGTGCTGGTAGCCACCCATCCTCATGCCGATCATATTGGTGGACTTACCGCGGTGTTAAATAATTTTCCGGTGGATAGGATCTACATGCCCGAGATAGCCAATGATAGCGAACAAATCTCCGATTTACGGAATGTCATTCGCCAGCAGGGACTTCAGGTACAAGTGGCCCAAGCTGGCGGAAAGCTGCCGCTGCCAGGGGTTGATGCTCTTTTCCTGGCACCTGACCATCAAGATCATGAGAATCCGAATGACGCTTCTGCGGTGATTAGGCTGAAATATAAAAATACATCTTTCCTGCTGACTGGCGATGCCAGTGAACATTCCGAAGATGAGATGCTGGATAATGGGATGAATTTAGATATCGATGTATTAAAGGTCGGGCATCATGGCAGCCATTCTTCTACCAGTCAGGAGTTTGTAGAGGCAGCCTCGCCGCAATACGCAGTTATTATGTGCGGGATTGGCAACGCTTACGGTCATCCGCATTGGGAGGCCCTGGAGACCTTATCTGAGGCAGGGACCAAAATATACCGTACTGATCTTGCCGGGAACATCGTTATGAAATCCGATGGAGAAAGCATAAAGGTGATCAGCGGCGGAGATTCCCATACGGCAGTAGCCAAAGGCAATAACCAATTAATTGATACTGGCACCACTTATTATATCGGCAACCGGAATTCATATAAATTTCATCGGCCTGATTGCAGCGCGCTTCCCAGTGATAAAAACCGGGTCATCTTCAAAAGCCGAGAAGAGGCCATAAAAAACAAATACGATCCCTGCCAGCGCTGCCTGCCATAAGCGTATGAAAGCAGTAATCATTGCTCAAAAGGCAGATATGGAATAGCCTGTTCATAAAATAGCTGCTTCCGGAAACAATACTGATTAGACCATAGTTTTGAAGGAGGTATAGCTTTGGAACAGCGGCACTTGAGTTTGCTGATTTTCAGCGGTGAGTATGATAAAGCCCTGGCTGCTTTCATTTTGGCCAACAGTGCCAGGGAAATTGATATGAGTGTAACCATGTTCTTTGCTTTTTGGGGGCTGACCATGCTGCGGGATCCGGAAAAGATGAGTCTGGAGGATAAGACTCTATATGAAAAGATGTTCTCAGTAATGACCCCGGCCGGAGCTCGCGAACTTCCCTTATCCAATATGAATATGGCCGGACTGGGCAAAGGTATGCTGGTAGAGATGATGAAGGAGAGTGAAACACCTGCCCTGGTGGACTTTGTCCGCGGCGCCCGTCACAAAGGGGTGAATTTCAAGGCCTGCCGTCTCTCCATGGAAGTGATGGGCATTAAGCAGGAAGAACTCCTGCCCGAGGTGGAGGTAGTCAACGCGATGAATTACCTGGAAGACGCCATGCAGGCCAATATCCAGCTTTTTATCTGATCAGACGGGTTTATGTCCCGGTCTCTCCAGTAGCAAAAACAGCAGGGGCTCATAGTATATATTAAATGTGTACTGTGAGCGGGGGATGGCCATGGGACGGGCAGGTTTCTGTCTGAAGGATTTCCGGCGCCAGATCGTAGGAATTGACATGAAGGTTCCTGGCAAGGACCGCCGACGATTAAAGTATATAAACTTTGATAATGCTGCCAGTACCCCGGCACTGGAGCCAGTGGTTAAGCGCTTGCAGCACCATCTCAAATGGTACTCTGGTGTACATCGGGGCACTGGATATAAATCACTGGTATCCACTCACGAATACAATAGAAGCCGTGAAGTCATTGCCGATTTTGTGCAGGCAGATCTCGACCATGACGCGGTTATCTTCCTTAAGAACACCACTGAAGCCATTAATAAACTATCCTATCGCATTGGCTTTAAACCGGGAGACCAGGTCCTGGTTTCCGGGATGGAGCATCATTCCAATGATCTTCCCTGGAGGAGTCGGGTACGGGTAAATTATGCCGGCCTTGACGAGAAAGGCCGTCTGGACCTAAGCGATTTAGAGGAAAAACTTAAGCGAGGCTATCCGCGCACCAGACTGGTCGGAATTTGCGGAGCTTCCAATGTTACAGGTCATATTAATGATATTCATCACATCGCTGCCCTGGCTCATGAGTATCGGGCCCAGGTGCTGGTAGATGGCGCCCAACTGGTTCCCCATCATCCCATCGACATGAAACCAATATTTCACCCCGGTCATATTGATTTTTTGGCTTTTTCCGGTCACAAGATATATGCTCCCTATGGCTGCGGGGTGCTGATTGGGCCGCGCGACACCTTTGAGCAAGGTATACCCGAGTATGCGGGTGGGGGCACTATTCGAGCGGTGCACAGTGATGCGGTCTATTGGGCTGATCCCCCGGAGAAAGAGGAAGCCGGGTCTCCCAACGTATTGGGGGTAGTGGGTTTGGCGGATACCCTGTCATACCTCAAGAAGGTGGGGGTGGGTCAAATGTCAGAATATGAGGCGAGCCTGACCGAATATACACTGAATAGAATGAGTGAAGTGAGGGGTCTGAGTGTTTACGGGGATGGACCGCGGGTTGCGGTTATCAGCTTTAATCTGGCGGGGGTACCCCACAGCCTGGTCGGAGCCATTCTTTGTTATGAAGCAGGTATCGGATTGCGAACGGGATGCTTCTGTGCTCAACCATATGTACGGTATCTGATGGGTGAAAGGGAACAATTTTTTGAATGCTTGAAAAGCGGAGGCAATTGTAAGGAACCAATGCCGGGTATGGTGAGGATCAGCCTAGCAGCCTACAATACCCGGGCAGAGATCGATCACTTGGTGGAGTGGCTAAAAAGAATAAGCGGCAATCGGCAAGAATTTATTCGCCGTTACCGCTATGATGATCTTAATGATGAATACTTACCCCGCGACTATGATGTTGCTATGCTTAGTAGCAGGCTGGGAAAAAGCCTGTATTGATGCCTATTATGAAATGTTTAGCGGCGGCCATTGCGCCCGTTCGTTTTGGCATCATCCTCCCAGATCTCTGAGTGATCGCCCAACCAGGAACATAATACCGGAAAGATATTATCACGAGCCGTGGCACCCAATACCAAACCACCGTGGCCCACCGGGAATTCCTGATAGGTCTTGTCATTACTGCCCAGATAGCTCAGTGCAGCTGCGGTCTGATGGGGCAGGGCAATATGGTCTTTTTGACCGACCAGAGCCAAGAGGTTAGCCTTGATACGCTGGAGCATGACCCGGCGGCCGCGCAGGACGATCTGGTTTTTGATCAGTTTGTTGCCCTGATAGAAATCCCGAATCCAATCGCGATAGATACCTCCCGGGAAATTGATGTTATCCTGCGTCCACTTATTCAGAACCTTCCAGAAGTTGATCGGTTTATCCTCTTCGATGGTCTTCCATAAACGGGTATAGGTGCCCCAGTAGTTGTTCAGCGGATTCAACATACGAGTACCCCAGTCGATGAACCCCTTGGGCACTAATTCCATCATATCAGCTATGCGATCAGGATCATAACCGGGAGCCTTGAGCCAGACATCGTAGGTGCCAGCTCCGTCGAAATCAATCGGGGCAGCCAGGTAAACCAGGTTGCGCAGGATGGGACGGTCGAAAAGTGCGGCATACATGGTAGACATAGTACCGCCCTGACAATAGCCGATGATACTGATCTCTTCTGAATGGGCATTCCGCGCCACCCGCCGGGCTGAGGGGGCGATATGGTCATAGACCAGATCGGCAAAGGTAAGGTCGCGGTCTTCCCACTCGAATTCACCCCAGTCCAGCATGTAAACATCGAATCCCTCGTTGACCAGGTATTCAACCAGACTGAAGCCAGGCATCAGATCTAGTACATAGGGCTTATTGATCAAGGCATAAACCAGTAAAACCGGTGTCAGGTAACGCCGCGGGGTGCTGGCCTGATAATGATAGAGCTTCGATTTATTCTTGCTCCATAGCAATTCCTTGGGGGAGCACCCGGTAGCAGGCTTGGGATCATAGTTCATTACTTCCAACCATCGAGCATTGGTGTGCATCCAGTGATCAAAACTTTGCTGGAGTAATTCGCCGATCTCGGTGGCAGAGCGAGCCTTATACATTTCATTCATATATTTATATACCTCCCGGAATTGCCAATACGTCAATAGTGTTCTTCCTGGTATATTCCGCAGCACCTGGTGGTTCTCGTAAGAAAGAACCAGTTTGCATATAGAACCAAGTCAATTCTCGATAATGATTTGATTTACAAGTTGCAGGTCATGCTTTTTTTTGGCTTGCCCGGACCCTTTTTGGTGCCGGGGACTCCTTGTCGGGTTCTGCTGAAGTACCGAGGTAGTTTTTCAGGCTTTCCTCCATGTGTTCCACCTTGCCTATCAGGTTGCGCAGGTCATCCAGAGTAGCACTGATGCGAACATCGACATCATCCTGGCATGCTTCCGCACCCTTCTGGGCGGCAGCAAGATGTTCCAGTACCTCGTTGGTTTGTTCTCTTATCGCTGTCAATTCATTGGTGAAATCGTCCTCCAGCCGGTCAAACTTGTTTTCCAGGGCAACCAGGAGTTTGGCCAGGCGTGCAGTGTCCTGTTTCGATGATAGAGGAGTATTCTCGATGTAAGCTGAAGCAAGCTCATTTTGGAACTTGAGATACTGCAGATAATTGTTGAGGATAAAATCGATGCTATTGGCGAAGCTTTTGGTTTCGACCATCTTCTTCATGAGAACCCCCATGGAATCTTCGGCTCTGAAATAAAGATTTTCCCAGAGTTTATAGGGATTGGGCATCATGAATTCTTGCTGCTTGGCATTCTCATCGCTCATCTCGTTTACCTCCTGTGATTAGTTTTTAACCAATAATGACTCGATTTGAAAACCAGCATCCTTGAGCTCCTTGATCAATTGACGGGAATCCTGCATATTGACCCTGAGTACCAGGATACGGCTTTTGTCAGGTTTCTCAATGCTGACCAGGTTTTCCACACTGAGCTTGTGTTGCATAAGAACTTGGCCGATGCGGACGAGGTTTTCCGGATCAGCAGATACTCTCAGGTTAATACGGGTGCCAGCCCGGTTGATGCCTAGCATGTCGAGGAAGGCATCTGTTACATCGGTTTGAGTAATGATTCCAACCAACATACCATCATCGTCGACGACAGGCAGTCCGGATATGCGGTTGTCGCGCAATATTTTGGCAGCCTGTTCAATATAGGCATCCTGGTGTATGCTGATGAGCTGTTGATTGGGTGGCATGAGATCGCGAACCTTAATCTTGCGAAGCTTCTCTTCCTGTTCATCAGGCAGCAGACGAGTGGCGAGCGAAGTGCCCCTCAGATCGATATCGGGCCGGGTTCCGAAATCAGTTCTGGTGACGATCCCCAGGAGCTTTCCACGGTCAACTACCGGGAGTCGGTTGAGATTATGCTCCTTCATGAAACGCCACAAATCACCTACACTCTGATCGGGTGATGTCGTATAGGGATTGAAAGTCATACGGTCTCTTACTTTCATGACAGCCCTGCTTTCTATTAAATTGCATCAGAAAAAAGGTAATAAAACCAGTAGGTTTTGAGGACAGGTCAACCGGTTCGGTTTGAGGGTTTCAAGCAGCAACCCTTACTAAATGATCACCTATCTGGAAGAGGAATGTCAAGGATTTCATGGCGATTTACCTGGAAAGTGGCATTAGGGAATTAACAGCTAAAAAGCATAATATCCGTGCTAATCCGTGCTAATCTGTAGCTATTTTCTCTTACTAAAATAGCGCAAACATGCCCGGAATTATCTATACAAAAAAGGGCCTCGAAAGGCCCATTTTTTTCTATGGTGCGGGTGAGAGGACTTGAACCTCCACACCTCTCGGTACTTGATCCTAAGTCAAGCGCGTCTGCCATTCCGCCACACCCGCAAGTGTAATGACAAGTTACATTATAACCTGCGATTGCATAGCTTTCAAGCCTTTGGCTTTAATGGAGTAATCGGCGCTCTTGGAAGGGGTGGGTTTCTGCAGGAATTTTACCTTTAAGCTTTTTTTCAGCATACATTCGCTTATCGGCCATATCCACCAGTTCATAAGTATCCTGAGCCTCCTCGGGGTAACGGGCGCATCCTAGTGAAACATGCTTGAAATGGCCCAGATTAACAATAGAATCCCGCAATCGGGCTATTATATTGTTGCAGAGTTCCTCATCGACCTCGGGCAGAATAATGGCGAATTCGTCCCCGCCATAGCGGACCACGATGTCAGTGTCACGCACGTTGGCCTTGATGGCATCTGCTACCTTGCGCAGGACGCGGTCCCCGTACAGATGCCCATATTTATCGTTGAGTAGTTTGAAATCGTCTAGATCAATCATGACGACGTTGATGGTATGTTCTACTGATTCATCCATCAGCTTACCAAGTTTATCGAAGAAATACTGGTGGGTATAAAGCCCGGTCAAACCATCGCGTATAGCATAATTAGCTAGGATTTTAAAATCACTATAGCTGAGGACATTGACCAAAAGCCCTGAAAAAATAATATATACTGCAGCTACCACTATGGCGCGATGGTCGAAAACGCTTACCATGCCTAAAATGACCATGGCTATCAGAGTTGTCAGCATCACCAGCAGCAGACGAACAAATGAAGGCTCGATGGCACTGACTAATACTGGCAGCAGAAAGGCCATAAAACATAGTGAATGGGGACCGCCCGAAAAGTAGCACAAGAAAAAAATGAGGGTTATATCAACAAAACTGGATAAATAGCGTTTTCTGAACAATGATAATTGTAGCCGCCGACTCAAGACCAGTAATGTACAATAGATGATGATTATGGATAGAATTATGAAAAGTTGCGGTTCTATAATGGGATTCAGCAAAAAATAAATGAAAAATCCGGTAGAAACAATAAAAATCCGGATGTAGTGCAGCGCCTTTTGCTGGTTGAAGTTTCGATTGCTGTCCAGCCAGGGGTTGTAATCGATTAGGAATTTCGTCGTGTATTTCATAGTAGTACAGTCCTATATATTCTCATGTTGCCATTCTATATCAAACATAAGGCCTATAACAAGTGCGAATTGTCGCATAATATTGCCCAAATCAGGACCGAAGATTGGAAATGTTTGCGTTAATGCTGGGTAATGTCTATATTAATGTATAGAAAATGAGCTGAGGGAACTCTATGTATGGTAAGTATCATCCGCGCAGCAGTTTGATTTTTTTACTGGTCTTGTTTTTATTGGCCTTGCTGTATCAGGATCATGTATTGCTGCTAGCTATGCTGATTGGGCTGGCATTATTAAACTTGGCTATAGATCGGGCCAGGGCCTGGCTGCGAATGCTTGTGTATGCATTGCCCTTCGCCCTGCTCATCTTAATAATAAACGTGATAGTCAATCAACAGGGGCCACTTTGGTGGGATTATAGTTTTCATGGCATGCATTTAACTATCCATGCTCAGGCACTATGGTATGGAACTGCCATGATACTGCGCTTGCTTAATGTATTCAGCATTTTTACCGTTTTCAATCTTGTATTGTCCGTAGAAGAGATTATGGAGGTCTTTTCTTCCCGGCAGGGCACGGCCATAATCACAGCCGTTATCACTGCCCGGATGATGCCGGAGCTTGGGCGGCGAGTCCAGGGAATTCGAGAGATACAGATGATCAGGTGTGAGGACGCAAGGGGAGGAGGCCTCCTGGAGCGCTGCCGGCGTGCTGGCATGCTGGTGATAAATATTTTGCGTGCTGCCCTGAACGGGGCTTGGAAAACAGGTGAAGCCATGCAATCACGTGGTTATGGGGCAGCACCGCTTCGTAGCACATACCGGCAGCATCGCTGGCGTAAGACGGACAACTGGTTAGTTCTGAACTCCTTATTAGCCTTGCTGTTGGCCGTGCTTTTTAATTGGTGGCAGGCCGGAACACAGTATAGTGTACTCCTGGGAGGGGTTGTGCCGCTTATCCTCCTGGGCATAGTGGGTTTATCCATACCCCTGTTCAGCATATGCATTGTTAATATTCAGAGGAGCCAGAGCATTGATCGAGGTTAAAGATCTTAGTTATGCATATCCTGGAACCGATAACCAGGTTCTAAAAAAAATAAGCTTTGATGTCAGGCCGGGAGAATTTCTTCTGGTAATGGGGCGTTCGGGAAGTGGTAAATCGACACTTGCGCGAGCGCTCTGCCGGCTGGTGCCTGATTTTTACGGCGGACATATGAGCGGACAGGTGCTATACCAGGGCCGTGACCTAAGGGAGTGGGAAGCACAGTCATTATCGGCGAGCATCGCCATGTTATTTCAGGAAGCCGGACAGCAGATAATATACAATCAGGTGGAACGTGATATCGCTTTTGGGCTGGAAAACCTGGGGATGGAACCCTCCTTGATGAAGAGACGGGTTGCCGAAGCTATGGATTTTTTCGATCTGGGCAGTATAAGGCACAAGAATCCGGTTGAGTTATCGGGCGGGGAACTTCGTAGGGTGGCCCTGGCTGGTGTGCTGGTAATGCAACCCCGAGTCCTCATTCTCGACGAGCCTAGTTCACAGCTGGATCCACTGGCAGCTGAAGAAATGCTAAACTGGTTGAAAAAACTCAATGCCGAGATGGGAACCACGATTATATTAGTTGAGCAGAGGCTGGACCGGGCGTTCCCTATGGCAGACCGGGTGCTTCTGCTGGAGGAGGGACGGCTGGTTTTCGACGGAGCCCCATCTCGCCAGCCGGTCTGGGCAAAAAAAGATGCGTATCCCTTGATCCCTACCGTTTCATATATCATGTCTGACCTGGAGGCTTCTGACCTGCCTCTTACGGTCAAAGAAGGCCGGGAGATGATTAGGCGGCGAATAGATCAGGCTATTATTTGGCCACCAGATGAGATTTCCGGACCGGAGCCGGCTTCGCATATACTCCCGGGCGGGGGGGAGTGGCCCGAAGCTCCTTTCATCCATGCCTTGAAAGATCCACGGCCATCCAGAAAGGCTAATCAGCCACTTCTGGCCATTCGCGGTCTTCGTTATACATATTCCCGTCAGTCAAATCTTATTGAGGACTTAAGTATCCGGATTGACTCAGGCGAGTCGGTAGTGGTACTGGGTGCGAATGGAGCCGGAAAAAGTACTTTACTGCGATTGATAAGCGGTATCCTGCAACCCACGCGCGGGAGTATAAAAATTAACCACGGCGGAATTAACCGGACGGAGCGTCTCAGCCAATGCGCCTATCTGCCACAGTCAGTCGAGGATTTTTTCCTGCGGGATACAGTGATGGAGGAGATCAGACTGAGTATCGGCAGCAAGCCAGGAGACCCTTCATACTGGATGGAGTGCATGGGTTTAACCGGCTTAGCGAGTACTGATCCCCGCAAGCTGTCGGTAGGCGAGAAACAGCGGGTTGCATTAGCCTGTCTCCTGGCCAGTGACCGTCAATTACTGCTTTTGGATGAACCTACCACCGGAGTGGATATCGAATGGAGGGGCATGATCTCCGACTGTCTGCGCCAGGCCTGCCTGGAGCAGGGGAAGACGATATTGACAGTAACCCACGATATGGAATTTGCCAGTGAAACTGCCAGCCGAGTGGTCTTCCTGCATGCTGGTGAGATCATTAGCGACAGCCCGGTTTCGGATGCCTTTGCCGACAACCTCTTTTATACCTCACAGGCTGTCCGATTATTCCGCGGCTTTGATGATAGTGTTTACAAACCTTCACAGGCCAGGACCTTTATGGCCCGTCTGATAAAACAGGAGGATTAAGTGTTTAGATCAACAGCCAAAGTGAATCTTTTCAATATAGTTATAGCCCTAGGATCAACTATAATTATATATTTACTATTCACTCAGGGGTTTAAACCCGGTAACTGGGGGTTGTATGCCACCGTTATCCTCCTGGGCGCATTGGGCGGCCTATACCGGTGGGCGCAGAATTCAGCCGCTACCAGCAAACAAATCACTCTGATAGCGGCCCTCGCTGCTGTTGCAGCAGTGGGGCGGGTGCCCTTTGCTGCGCTGCCTGGGGTGCAGCCAACCACCTTTCTGGTCATTGCCAGCGGTTTTGTCTTTGGCCCTCAGGTTGGCTTTATTGTCGGAGCTACGGCTGCGCTGGTATCAAATTTCTTTCTGGGGCAAGGTCCCTGGACGCCGTGGCAGATGATGGGATGGGGCCTGGTTGGTTGCTCTGCGGCTTTTATCAAAAAATATTGGCCGGGGATCTCGCGCTGGGCGATGGCGGTAATTGGTGGTGTATGGGGATTCATTTTCGGTTGGATTCAGAATCTCGGTTTTTGGATCGTTTATATTCAGCCATTGACCTTAAAATCGTTACTGGCCGCTTACCTGGCCAGCTTCTATTTTGATTTGGCTCATGCCGTCAGCAATGTATTATTGATGATACTCTTCTTTCCTGCGGTCATAAGGGTGCTCGATGACTACCAGCAACGCCTGCATCATTCATATTCAGATCACACCATAGAACAGTAGACACGGAAATAGGTGTTACATAACATATTGCATCACATATCCATAATGATATGAGTTTGCCTATGATATGCAATTTCGTGGGTTGCCATTTTCTGAATTGGGTTTTATGAAGGACATGCTGTAAAATATACTGTATACAATTTTGATGGGAGCGTGCGAATGCAGCGTTTTTATGATCTGCAGATATTCTATGAGTTGTTGCTGTTGCTTGATGATAAACTGGGCAAGCATTTCCTGATCGAATGCAACCAGAGGATGGATTGGCCCCGTCATGGTATTTCGTTCTTTTTTGAGCAGGGCGAACTTCGCGACAATGGGATAGAACTTCGGGTGGTCCGCATTGGGGTGTCTAATCCGAGCAAGGATAAAAAAAGCGGGCTCTGGGATCGTTTATGCCAGAAGCGCGGCTCAATAAAGGGTCAGAATGCCGGAGGAGGGAATCACCGGATTTCGGATTTTCGGGCTCATATCGGGAGCGCTTTATTGCATCGCGACAACATTGATTGTGATACCTGGGATGCCAGTTTCAGTAATGCAATTGTGCGCCGCCAGGAATACCCGTTAGAGATCGAAGTCAGTGATGTGATAGCTGCCATGCCGTTTCTCTGGCTTTCTACGGATTATGCCAGGAATCCTTTGGTGACCAGCCAAATGATTCGCAACAACTGCATTGCTCTGCTTAGCAACTATGACCGGAAGCCGCACGACAAAGCTTCGGCCAATTGGTTGGGAAACTATTGCGGGAATCGTATGGTACGGCAGTCCGGGTTGTGGCATTCGGAACATGTGAGTGACAGATACGATCCGCTTTTTTTAAATACCATGTCTAAATTAGTAAAAAAAATGTAATCGACCGGGGCTGTTATTCTGCTGGAAAACTGTTAGAATAGGTGCAGTAGCTCGGATGGGGAGTGTTTGGAATGAAGAACAGGCCGGGTAAAGTGGAATACTACTTGAATATTGCACAGGATGTAGCTTCCCGCGGGACCTGTCTGCGACGCAATTATGGTGCGGTTTTGGTCAAGGATGATGCCATCGTTTCTACAGGTTACTCCGGAGCCCCGCGTGGACTGCCTAATTGCTGTGATCTGGAGTTCTGTGAACGAGAGAAAAACGGTATTCCCCGTGGAGAGAGGTATGAACTATGCCGCAGCGTCCACGCGGAAATGAATGCGATAATAAATGCCGGCCGGGGGAAGACCCTGGGTGCTACGCTTTATTTGGCAGGCTATGATGTGAAAACCGATGCAACCCTGGATGCTGAACCTTGCTTCTTATGCAAGAGGATCATTTTGAATGCTGGCATATATAAAGTGGTCTGTCGTACCAGTGATGGTGGATCGCAGTCCATCATTCCCGAAGGGCATCCTGAATACCAGACTTAAACGGGGCAGTGAAAAGGAGAACGGAAAATGATCTATAAATTGACCTTGATCAAGGATTTGCCTGAAGCTGACCGTGGCTTCAGTTTTTATATTCGCGGTGGCCTGGCTTCTCATGACGGCGAGGAATGGTTTGCCTGGACCGGGCGTGAAGCGATATATGGGAGAATGTATCACTTGGTCAAAGACCAGCGCTTTGAATGGATACAGGTGGAGGAAACTGATATACCTGACAATAGTTATGAATTGCAGGACAATTTCCCCAATCATCGGCTGCTGTCATTTAAGGAAGCCCTGGACGAATTGGGGTTCCAATATGATGAAAGCTATTATGGTATCAACAATATTCGCTGCTGTGGGGAACAGCTTAAAATGTTAGGGTTGACCAAGGCTGATTGCCTTTATTGCAGTAATTGCGGCAAGGCTGTTCAGGATTCAGTCAATTTCCTGGTCTGGGGGCTTAGTGACGTGGCGGCGCCACACCGGACTTATAATATTGAATTCCACTATGATCCTTATAGAAAGTACCTGGCTGGTGAAGCCAAGGAAGAATATCAGAAATAGTCCCGCTGGATTGTGAAGGGCGAATCGGTTTATTACCGGTTCGCCCTTTTCGACATTATTCATCAATATATGTGATTTATGTTGACAAGAAACCACTATAGCGTATATCATTATAAAAGCCAGAATATTCAGAATATTATTGTATAATTACTGGGCAGTTTGGCTTTTTCTAAGTGAATAGGAAACTTAGCTTATAAAATAGCATTATTTGGATAGATAGAGAAGGTGGCCCGATAGTTGAACCTGACCTTGGCTAAGCAGGCGATAGGCCTTTTAGCAATACCTGTAGCGGGGGTGATTGTTTAAGCAACTAGGAGACAGGTCCAATTATAATTAATAAGGAGGAGTATACGATGTCTAATAATAGTACTGGTTGGGCTAATCCGAGTCCTGCGGGCTTAGTAGCTTTAGCAATTGCTTGTTTCACCTTCTTTGCAGTTCTCAGCGGAAGAACAGCTGGAGCGGAGGGGAGTCCGCTGCTCTTTCTAGGCATCTGGCTTATTGGCGGCTTTGTTGTGCAATTATGCGTCGGCCTTATTGATCTGGCAGAAGGTAATCTGTTGGGTGGCAACACATTCTTGTTTTTCTCAGGCTTTTTCATGTTGGTAGGCGGCCTGGAATTTATCTTTGAGTTCTTTGCTGGTGTACACGGATGGAAGATCAATACGGGCGTTGATGGCTGGGCCTGGCTGGTAATGCTCCTGGTCCTGGTTCCTTACACCATCGCCTTTTTGAAACAAACTGCAGCTTCCTTAGGTCTGGCTGTGCTCATCTTGTTTGTTGGTGTAATATTTGTCACTTTCAGCAAGCTGGGCATGATGGGCGCTTATGCTCACACCTATGCTGCATGGTGTCTGCTGGTAACCGGAATTCTTGCTATCTATACCAGTGGGGCGATCATATTGAACAATGCATATGGGAGAACGGTTCTCCCGGTGGGAAAGCCCATTCTATAAAATAGGACTATTACTAGATCCAGCATTACAATTAGGCCGTCTTCAGTTGCGAAGGCGGCCTTTTATTTTCTTATCATATTGTTTCTGTACTATAAAATAGTAAGCTTAGCCGTCAGCCTTCAGCTTGGTGATGATCTCGTTCAGGATCAGGTCAGCCGAGCCATAAGGCACCTGACAGGTACCTACCATGGTATGACCGCCTCCGCCATACTTTAGCATCAGGGAGCCAACATTGGTTTTCGAAGAACGCTTAATTATGCTATGCCCCAGTGAAATAACACAATTCTGTTTATTCCGGCCATCGATCACCCACAATGATATATTTTGGTCGGGATACATCGAATAGATCATAAAACGATTGCCGGTATATATTGTTTGCACTCCACGCAGATCGGTGATGATTACATTACCATCAACACGGGTATTTTCTTTTACCATCACCTGGAATGCCAGTGTTTGTTCGTTGTAGCGCTTGATCCGTTCCTGGACATCGGGAAGCTTAATAATCTCATCTATGGTCATTTGTCGGCAGTAATCAATCAGCTTCTCCATCAAGCTGTAATTGCTGATCCGGTAATCCTGGAAGCGGCCCAAACCGGTACGGGGATCCATTATATAACCAAGCATTATCCAGCCCTGCGGGTTAGTTATTTCATCGATGGTCAACTGCCCGGAATCGGTCTTGTCAACTGCGGTCATCATATCATCAAAACGCCCGAACTTGGTTTTGCCCCCATAATAATCGTATATCACTCGGGCAGCGCTGGGGGCTGGTCGGCTGTCACCCTGATATTTACCTTTCAGATCCAGGCGTTCCTGTTCGCTGGCATGGTGGTCGAACCATAGTCCGCAGCCAGGCAGATAGGGTACATTCGCTAAAACATCATTTTCATTCACCTCGACTATACCATCCTGCATGTCTTTGGGATGAACAAACTGCCAGGAGTCAATAATGCCAGCCTCCTTCAGCAAAATACCACAAACTAAACCATCGAAATCTGAACGGGTGAGTAATCTCATAGTTCGCATCTCCTTTCAATTTTGAATCAGAGCTGTGCACAATAATCAGTGACCTTGCCTGGCAAGGTTTAAGGAAGGTTCTATTAACTAGTTATAGGGGGAACCAAAAATAGCTGTGGTCCTTGGCTGACATAGTACCCAAGATATAGTCTGGTGCGGACTTTTTTCCTCATTGGATTCTACATAAATAGTGTAAACAAAACTGGCTCTGTTTGCAATTAATGCTTATGGAGAATTCTGTCGGACAGCAGGTAGCTATAAGCTCTGAAAAGCAACCAGTCATCCGACTCCAACAAAAGTGTATTTCTGCCTTGAAAACCGTATCATATATGATGTATAATGATTTTTGCTGGGCGGGTGTAGCTCAATGGTAGAGCCCCAGCCTTCCAAGCTGGTTGCGAGGGTTCGATCCCCTTCACCCGCTCCAATTTAATATTTGTCCCTGTAGCTCAGCAGGACAGAGCAACGGCCTTCTAAGCCGTGGGTCGGGGGTTCGAATCCCTCCGGGGACGCCATTGATTCATGTGGTGGGTGTAGCTCAGTT
>JAAYCK010000108.1 GCA_012729835.1 Syntrophomonadaceae bacterium | reverse complement strand
GTCAGCGTTATTGCCGCTGTCAGTGTGGTCTTGCCATGGTCGATATGACCAATTGTCCCGATGTTAAGATGCGGCTTTGTCCTTTCATATTTCGCCTTTGCCATCTTCGCTCTCACCTTTCCTTTTCACAATAATTGGCCACAGATGCACACAGATATACACAGATTTTTCAAGCCGTAAGCCAGTTCCCATACTTTAAATTAATAATTTATAAACGTGGTTTTAAGAGGCGTACGGTATTAATCCTAATAAATATATAAAAATCTAATCTGTGTTCATCTGTGTAAATCTGTGGCTTAAAGTACTAGTTACTGTTAGTATTGTACCCAATCATTAGAGAAAATAAAAGAAGTGAGAATCATCCCACTCCTTGATTATCAATGGTAGCGGCGAAGGGATTTGAACCCCTGACACTACGGGTATGAACCGTATGCTCTAGCCAGCTGAGCTACGCCGCCAAGATGGAGCCCTTAACCGGACTTGAACCGGTGACCTCATCCTTACCAAGGATGCGCTCTGCCGACTGAGCTATAAGGGCCTGAGAGATAATAATTGCGGTTGCCCCTGCAAGAGGACTCCCAATATAATTTCCCTGCGGGAATAAATTCCCTCAGGGAATGAATTTCATGGTTGCACCTTGGGGCGCTCCCTATTTCAATCCCCTTACGGGGATAAGCGAATCATGGTTGCCCTCTGGAGGACTCCCTATATCAATTCCCTTCGGGAATGAAAAATCATGGTTGCGGGAGCCGGACTTGAACCGGCAACCTTCGGGTTATGAGCCCGACGAGCTACCAACTGCTCCATCCCGCGATAACATGGTGGAGGGAGAAGGATTCGAACCTTCGAAGGCGTCGCCAACAGATTTACAGTCTGCCCCCTTTGGCCGCTTGGGTATCCCTCCATCTGCTAAGCCTGCTTTCGCCAACTCCTCAGTATCCCATCCAATGGATCCACTGAAACAATCCTGCAGACCGTGCTTTATGATAATATACTATCGTCCCGGCTGTTGTCAAGTTTTATACTGAAAGCAAAAACTGGTTTGTGAACAGCCGTAGTCTCGGCAGCTAGCGCTCACCCTTTAAATAGGCTATGTTTAAATTAAACAAAAAAAGCAGGCGGAGACTGTATCCTTCTTATTGATGTTCATAATAAAAGGGAAGCAAGGCGCTCTGTTGCTCTTGCTTCCCTTCGGATATCCTTAGTTCTTTATCCTCAGCCTTTATTCTGATTCCCCGATGATATCAGTATACTTGAAATATGAAATAGCTTCATTTAATTCATTTACAATTCCGTTCAGATCATCCAGGGAGGCACTGATCTCTTCGATACCGCCCATTTGAGCTTCGGCCAGTTCACTGATATTTTGGGCTGCCCGGGTGTTGGTCTCACTGGCAGCAGCGGTTTGCTCGATGGAATTGATGACAGTTTCGGCGCTGGTTGCCATCTTGTTGCTGGCGACAGTCATAGCCTGAATCTGAATGCTGACCGCACTTACCGCCTGGATTATATGCTTGAATGCCTCGCCAGCCTGGGTCACTACCTCGGTGCCATTGCGGACCTCACGGGTACCGTTCTGCATGGCCTGTACGGCCCGTTGAGCTTCATTCTGGATCTCCTTGACCAGTCCGAAAATCCGCTGCGCGGCGTCAGCCGATTCCTCAGCCAACTTACGCACTTCTTCTGCTACTACGGCAAAGCCCCGCCCATGCTCGCCAGCCCGGGCCGCTTCGATAGCTGCGTTGAGCGCCAGCAAATTCGTCTGGTTAGCGATAGCGGTGATCAGGTCGACAATCTGACCTATTTCCTCCGACTTCATGCCCAGTCCTTCAACAATACCGGCAGTAGAATTAACCGTATCACTGATGATATTGATCTGGGCGATGGCCTGACCGACCTGCTTTTCACCCTCTTCTGCCCGATTGGTAGCAGTATCAGCCGAAGTTGATACCTCCCTGGCGTTCTCCGCCAATTGCCCTATGGCCATTGACATTTCACGAATCGATAACTTGGAATCACTGGTTAATTTGGCCTGATTCTGTGTACTGCGATTCATGTCGCCAACCTCGATCGTCATCTTCTCCATAGCTGCGGCGCTGACTTCTGAACTTTTCAGGAGTTCTTCGCTGGCGTGGCTGACACTAACCGCTAACTTATCTGTTTTCCCAATCAATTGGGATATCTTTTCAATCATTACATTTACCATCTTGGCTAACTGGGCCGGTTCATCATCAGCCCTGACCGGTATGTAATGGGTCAGGTCACCATCGCTGGCCCGCTGGACTACCTTTGAGATTCGGCGCAGAGGCATGTACACGGTATAAGCGATCAAAAACGCTGCGATAAAGCCGAATAGGATACCTACTACTGAATAGCCGATCATGCTTGTCCGGAAATGGTTTACCAAATTATCATAAGGTGTAGCCGGGACCCCGACAAACCAAATTCCTATTATATTGCCGTCCTTGTCTCGGATCGGCTTGTAAGCTGCTTCATTCCAGGTCCCTACTACCTGGGCTCTCCCCAGGTAAGGCTGTCCAGCATCGATGACTACTTGTTTCACTTCGTCGGAGACCTGGGTGCCGATAGCTCTCTGGCCTTCCTTCTTGACATTGGTGGATACGCGGGTATCACCCCGAAAAATGGTTACATTGTCACCAGTGGCCTGGCCCACGGCATCTACCAATTCATAGTTTTCCTCCATCAGGTCATTACCCTTGTAGAGTTTACCATCCTTGACAGCCCAATCACCCGGATGGAGAGTATTCAGCATAAGCTCACCCAGAGCCAGGTCAGACTCCAGCTTCTGCTGGGCGGTCTGGTTGATCTTATCACCCATCACATATGTAGCATATACGCCCATGAGTCCGGTGACACCTGCCATAACCAGAGTGAATATCACCAGAATCCTCATTTGTACGTTTATTTTGCGAGCAAGGTTTTCAATCCACTTCAAAAATCCCATTAAGATCCCCCCTGTATAATGCGCCATTTGCCGAACAAATCCAGCATACTTCGAAAAAAACACCCGCACTTGCTATTTTATTGCTGTAACATGTTTTATTCGGCAAATAGTAGAAAATTCCTCCTTTTCCGACGGTATATGCAGAAATAAAATCTCAATATATGTCCACAAATAAAAAGAGGCTGTTCTTCACAACCTCTCAGATCAATGACAAAAGCGAATCTCTGCATCATTGCATAAAACCCGCTTGATTAATGGAGCCGAGCACAGGACTTGAACCCGCAACCTGCTGATTACAAATCAGCTGCTCTACCGATTGAGCTAGCTCGGCCCAGCAAATAAAATTTTAATTGCTCTCCAGGTCAAAGTCAAGCCGATGATTGATCGTTAACGCTTTCCCCCGTCGGTTTGTTTACGAAAAGGCGCCGAGGAAAACATGAAATCTCCCTTCTCAAAAACACGAAGACAGGCTTTGCCCACGTCAGCATCATAGCGGTCTCCCAGGTGGGATGATACTTCTTGCAGGGCTATATCCAAGCCTAAAGCTGCTCGGTACGGTCGGTGGCTGGACATGGCTTCCACCACATCAGCTACTCCAATAATCCGGGCTTCCAGTAAAATCTCGTCACCCGCCAGACCCAAGGGATAACCAGAACCGTCGATACGCTCATGATGCTGATAAACGATCTGGGCAATGGGTCGGTGGAACTCGATGGGCTGTAATATTTCATATCCAACTACCGGATGGTGTTTTATTATACTGAACTCCAGGTCGCTAAGATCCCCAGGCTTGCTGAGGTATTCGGCGGGTATGGTGATTTTGCCGATATCATGTAGCAGGGCAGCGGTTTGCACGGCATCGATACGCGGGTTGTCCAGGTCCATCTCTTTGGCGATGGCAACGGCTAATTCGGCTACCCGGTTCTGATGGCCGGAAGTATAAGGGTCTCGAATCTCGATGGTGGATGATAGTGCCTTTACCGTCTCGAATAAGGCTTTCTTGGTCGACTCCAGACGCCGGCGCATCTCATCCTTCTTCCTCTGGGATATATCCCGGGATATGATCTGCAGGCCTATCACGGTCTTATTGGTTATAACCGGCACTACCTGACTCTCGACAAAAACCAGTTGTCCATTTTTATGCATGATTCGTATATCATATAGCTGGTGCTCACTGATTCCTTCATTTATCATCAACTTCAATTTTTCCCTATCGCGATGATAAATGATCTTACTCAGCAGGCGGGGGTCATGGTAAAACTCATCTACGTTGTAGCCGGTTATTCGCTCAATAACCGGACTGATATATTCGTATCTGAAAGGGTTCAGGCGAACCATTACGATACAGTCCAAGGCGTTTTCCGCCATCATCCGGAAGCGCTCTTCGCTCTTGCGCAGCTTCTCATCATAATCCTGCTGTTTTATCATCAGCTCCAGGCGCCGGCGTAAAATATCTATATTTATTGGCTTTTGAATGAAATCGTTGACCCCGGCGGCAAAGCCTTCGTTGACCGAATCAACATCACTCAGCGAGGTAATCATAAGTATGGGCGTAGGAGCATGGGCTTCCTTTTCTGTCTCCCGTATGAAGCGACAGGCTTCAAATCCGTTCATTTTCGGCATAACGGCATCCAACATAATTATGTCGGGATGCTTCTCCAGAAATAGTTGGACCGCTCGCTGACCATCCTCTGCCTCCAGGAAGTCGTAGTTATCCACCCCCAGAGCTTCAATTACCTTTTTCCTGATTATTTCCTGGTCGTCAACTATCAGGATTAATGCCTTCCTGCCGGTATCGCTGAACATAATCGCACCTCCATTTCCTGGAAACATTCTAGTATACGATTATGCTTATACCTCCTGCTGGTGTTACAATTCCAAATCGTGCTTGCCAGCAATGCGGCACAAAATCAGGCCTACCAGGATTTATAGCGTAATAAATTATTAGCCATTCTTTGCATGGCATAAGGTAAAAGATAGGCTACTTGCAGATGGTGGAGTTGAGCGTTGGTAAAATAGAGGGGCAGGGCGATGCCTTAAGAAGCATTTTTCAGCGGCTTTGGAACGGGATTGATTTTGGATGGGTTGAGGTTAGATTACCTCGCGGTCTTCCAGATACTTTTCCAATTTGCGTTTGACCCGCTGCAGGGCATTGTCAATGGATTTTACGTGGCGTTTAAGATCAACCGCGATCTCCTGGTACGATTTTCCTTCAAGATAGGCCATGAGAACCTTCCACTCTAAAGAACTAAGGATTTCACCCATCTTTTTTTCAATGAATACGAATTCTTCACGGCTGATGATTATTTCTTCCGGATTTGTGATCTTGGTAGTGGAGAGGATATCGATGAGGGTCCGATCGGATTCTTCATCATATATGGGCTTATTGAGAGATACATACGAATTCAGAGGAATGTGCTTCTGCCTTGTAGCGGTCTTGATAGCGGTTATTATTTGCCGGGTTATGCATAATTCGGCAAAGGCACGAAACGAGGTCAGCTTGTCCAGTTTGTAATCACGGATAGCTTTAAAGAGGCCGATCATTCCTTCTTGAATGATATCTTCTTTGTCGGCGCCAATCAGGAAATAGGATCTGGCTTTGGCTCTGACAAAGTTTTTGTACTTGTCTACCAGGAATTCGACAGCAAATTGTTCACCTTGTTGGGCTAATTCTACGACTTCTTCATCAGGCATGTCGCAATAGAGTACATATGCTTTTTGCGCAACGGCAACAGAACTGAACATTGGATCGCCTCCAATGGCATTTATTCATGTAATATGTTGTGAAATCGGTAGATAGGCACAAATTAATTATAGCCACTGGTCGGATTATCGTCAACCTCCGGCTGGTTTTGTGCCTGGAGTTGGAATATTCAGTCACATGTTATCAGATCTGGATATGCCGCGATGCCAGGTACAAAACCTATTTGCCTTCCATGCTTCGCTGCCTGATCACTTCATAGATCAAAAGCGCCCCGGCCACTGATGCATTTAGTGAGTTGACCTTGCCGTTGAGTGGTATGCGCAGGAGAAGATCGCAGTGTTCTTTGACCAAGCGATGCATACCCTTGCCTTCAGACCCGATCACCAATGCTGCCGGGGTAGGAATGGAAACGCTATAGTAATCACGCTGCCCGTTCACATCGGCTCCGATAATCCAGAAGCCCTGTTCTTTTAATTCTTTTATGGCATTCACCAGGTTGGTGGTCTTAACTACCAGCATGTGTTCGACCGCCCCCGCCGATGCTCTGCCCACTGCGGGGGTTATTTCAGCAGCGTGGTGTTTGGGGATGATTATGCCGTGTACTCCTGCACACTCTGCCGTCCGGATTATAGCTCCCAGATTATGCGGATCCTCGATCCCGTCAAGTATTACTAGGAAGGGGGTCTCATTGCGGCGAGCCGCCAGCGCCATTATGTCTTCCAGCTCAGCATAAGCATAAGCCTCCACCAGGGCAATAACCCCCTGGTGCCGGTCATTACCCGCCATCCCGTCCATGCGCTCACGTTTGAGGAACTTAATCGGTAGTTTCTGGCGGATGGCTTCCTCTTTGACGGCCGTTATACGCTTGCTTTCCGGACCTTCCACTATATATAGCATTTCTACTTTGCGTCCGCCCTGCAGGGCTTCGGTTACGGCATTTATCCCCGTTATCTTATCCTGCAAATCCAATCCTCCGCGTTGTAGATTCAGCCTGGATCATATTATTTCGAACAAATCATTGGTCAATACTATACTGGCGTAGTGTTCCCGAGGAAAACTCTTGTCATAAGGGATATCGCTATATAACGCCGGGAAACGCTCTTTGAACAACATCAACAGGGGAATGGCCACCTGGCGCATCTGGGGATGAGATGCAGCATCACAGCGCAAGCGGAAAAAGTGGCGCCATTCACGCATATTATAGGTAACCACGATCTCGGTCTTGAGACAGGTAGGCAAGATAGAACGGGCTTCCTGGGCGCTGCGCCCAGCATCCAAAAGTGCCATATAAGCATCTTCGCTTTCCTGACAGGCCTTAGCCCAGAGATCATAAGCCTGGGGGTCATCCTTAAAGAAATAGGGTTCGATAACCGATATCTCGCGGCCAAACTTGTCCTTGCCATAGTTGCAATAACGGGTAGATTCCTGAGAATATGCGGCGATCCGATGCCTCACTATTTCATGGGTAATGCCCCGGTCACAAACGAACATCAGGGTGATCTTTTCATGCTCTATTATCGATTCATGTCCCAAGCGCAGCTTGCCGCTCAGGAATTCCGGGTTGCCTTCAGGCTTCATTGCACCTTCCGATTTGTAACAAACTCGTCCATAGCGCTCCAAGCGCTTTACTATTTTTTCATCCAGCTGATCCTCCGGTATCAGTACCTGTGGCTGCAGAATGATCATATTGCTTACTCCCCCTTATGACAATCCTTTATCCAGAATACACTAATTTCTCTGTGGTTGAACAGGTCAACATCAATCATGGTTAGAGCACTCCGCCTGCCGCAACGCCTGTTCGACCAGGGAAAGCAGGCGTTCCTCGTCTCCCTTAAGATATAGATATCCCAGCAAGGTCTCAAAACCATTACTGAGCGAATAATCAGCCGGGTTAGCATTGCGGGGGGGAGTGCTGTGTGCGTTGCGTCCCCAGCGAATTATATCCTGTTCAGCCACGCTCAGTTCCCCCATTATATCCCGGACTAGCCGGGCCTGATTCTCCGCCTTTACTACTCCAACCGTTTCCAGGTGCAGGTCTTTCATTTTCCGCCGCGCACCGGTAACCAGGCGGGTACGAACCGCCAACTCCAAAACAGCGTCGCCAATAAAGGCCAGGGCAAGCGGCGGGTACTCTCTTAATTGCTTATCATCAAGTCGCTCATGCGTATGCAAACCCTTACCGGCCCCCTTGCATCTCTTCCAGCTTGGCATTCAAGGCGGTAAGATCGGGAGGCGCCTCATAGCGGCAACGAGCTCCTTCACTGGTATCTTCGATTCTTATCCCCTGCCCGCTCAAGAAATTGCGAATCTCATCAGCTCGGGCGTAATCCTTATCCTGGCGGGCCTGTTGTCTGATAGCTAAAAATGACTCCAGGACCACTTCCAAGCTGGAAATATCATCATCCTCGGATTCTACGTTTCCGAAGACGGTGGCGCCGCCGAACAGTCCTAAGACATCGCCGAGGCGTCTGAGAATATCTGCTCCTTGTCCCACTATGGCCTGATGAATCGAGTTGCCCGGATCACCTGAAGCGATGTGACTATTGATCAATCTAGAGAGTTCAAACAGGTGGGCAATAGCCAGAGCGGTATTAAAATCATCATCCAGGGCTTCAGCAAACTGTTCGGTGATGTTGTCAAATGATCGGCGATTTTCTTCCGGGAGATCCGTGGTATCAGGATTATTTCCCCGCAGAAATTCGTCCGCCAGGAGCAAGGTGTTCTTGAGGCGGCCCAACGCCTTGCGGGCTTCCTCCAGTTTGCCGTCATCAAAATCCAGCGGACTGCGGTAATGGGTGGCGATCAGGTAAAAGCGCACCACATCCGCCGGAAACTTGGTTAATATATCACGCAGCAGGAAGAAGTTGCCCAAGGATTTGGACATCTTTTCCTTGTTTACGGTAATAAATCCGTTATGCATCCAGTAACGAGAAAAGGGTTGTCCGGTCAATGCCTCGGCCTGGGCGATCTCGTTTTCATGATGGGGAAAAATCAGATCGCTGCCACCACCATGGATATCGATGCTATCACCTAAATAACGAGTCGACATTACCGAGCATTCGATGTGCCAACCTGGGCGCCCCTGCCCCCAGGGACTGTCCCAGTAAGGTTCACCAGGCTTCGCCGCCTTCCACAGGGCAAAATCAGCCGGGTCGTCCTTGCGCTCATCGACCTCGACCCGTGCCCCTGCCAGCATTTCATCCATAGCGCGTCCAGACAGTTTACCGTACTCCGGAAATGACCGCACTCGAAAATAGACGTCACCGTCCACTTCATAGGCATGACCCTTGTCGATCAGACCGCCTACCGCATCGATGATATCCGGAATATGCTGGCTGACCTGCGGGTGAACGCTTGCCCTTTTTATATTGAGACGATCCGCATCGATAAAGTATTCACCAATATAACGCTCGGCCAACCGCAGGGGATCATCGTTTTCCTCCTGGGCTTTCCGGATGATCTTGTCATCTACATCCGTAAAGTTCTGAATATAGGTGACATCATAGCCCTTATACTCCAGGTAGCGGCGCAGGCTGTCGAATACTACCAGCGGCCTGGCATTTCCCAGGTGGATGAAGTTATAAACGGTTGGACCGCAGACATACATATTGACTTTATGCGGATTCAGAGTCCTCAACTCTTCTTTTCTTCCGCCCAGGGTGTTGTAAACCCGCATAGTACTTGGCCTCTCTTTCATTTATCTCCAGACGTTTTTCCAGGGCATCGATCTTCTCCTGCATCGCGGTCAAAGTATCGGCAATGGGATCGGGCAGCAAATGGTGTTCCAGATCGACCTCGGCCCGACCATTCTCGATGCGCATACCATCCTGAACCACGATCCGGCCAGGCACACCAACTACCGTGCAGCCTGGAGGAACCGCCTTTAATACAACTGATCCGGCCCCGATCTTGACATTATCACCAATGGTAAAGGACCCCAGGATCTTGGCTCCTGCGCTGATGGTGACATTATTTCCTACAGTAGGATGGCGCTTGCCTTTGGCCTTACCAGTACCGCCCAGGGTCACCCCCTGGTAAAGAGTCACATTGTCACCAACTTCAGCAGTCTCTCCAATTACAATACCACTGCCGTGATCAATAAACAAACCCCGCCCAATAGTAGCGCCCGGGTGGATTTCGATACCGGTGAAGAACCGGCTTACATGGGAAACCAGTCGGGCCAGGAAGAACAAGTTGTGCTGGTAAAGAAAATGCGCCAGGCGGTGATTGACAATGGCGTGAAATCCCGGGTAGCAAAAGAGCACTTCCCATATACTCCGGGCTGCCGGATCTCGTTCGAAGATAACCTCTATCTCCTGTTTAAGCGTTGTGAACAAGAGAATCCCCTCCTTCCAAAAAATAAAGCCTTTCATCTCTATAGAGACGAAAGGCTGAACTTCCGCGGTCCCACTCTAGTTGAGCCGGCTGCTGCCAGGCTCCACTCTTATGATTAACGGCCATCACCGGATATGCCTACTGATAGTTTCAACATACCTGCTCCCGGGTGCAATTTCGAACGTCTTCATACCCTGAAAAGGCTTACAGCCGGTGACCTTTTCTCTCTGTCAGCGATCGACGCCTACTGATCCCAATCCCAGCAGTTATTTATACTATTAAATTTATTATATTCAGGTCCGGACCAAAGTGTCAAGTTTATGGGATTAAGTGAGCTGGGTCAGACGAGCTGCCGTAGCCGCAAGATCTTCCGCCATGGCTCCTAGCTGCTGTACATTGGCGAAAAGGCCCTGCGATAATTCCGCCTGTTTACGGACACTGGCATCAGCGGCACTGACACCGGTTAATGCACCAGCGATAAGGCTGCATTCAACCGGGCAATGGTCCCGTCCCGGCCCCATATCATGACCAGGTAAGGCAGATCAGGTCCATGGGTCTGTCCGGTAAGTGCGCAACGCAGCGGCATAAAGACATCCTTGGGCTTGAGCCCCAGTTCCTTGGTCAAATTCTTGATATATTGCTTGACCTCAACTGTCTCATTAAACTCAGGAAGCTTCTTACGGAAAGCCTCCAGCACTGCTAGCGTGTTCTCGCCCTGCAATATCGCTCTGGCCTCGTCTTCATAGACCGGTTCAGCAAAGAAAACCTCAGCTTGTTCCGCGGCATCAGCCAAACAGGTGATGCGGTCCCGCAAAGCCTCAATCAGCAGCGCAAAATGATAACCATCCAGGGCAGCTACCGCTTCAGCATAGACCGATGCCTGCAGAAAAGGCCGCAGCATAGCACCCAGCTCCTGCAGCGGGGTCTTTTTAATATATTGGGCATTGATCCAATTAAGCTTATCCAGATCGAATACAGCAGGATTTTTGGCTACGCGATCCAGGGTGAAGGCAGTGATCAACTGCTCGCGATCCAGGATCTCCTCCTCACCTTCCGGTGACCAGCCCATCAAGGCCAGGAAATTAAATAAGGCTTGCGGCAGGTAGCCCATCTCTCGATACTGGATTAACGAAGTAGCACCATGTCGCTTGCTCATCTTCTGGCGGTCACTACCCAGGATCAAGGAGATATGCGCGAACTGTGGCCGGGGAAAGTTCAGGGCATCATAGATCATCAACTGGCGCGGGGTGTTGGACAGGTGTTCTTCAGCCCTGATGACATGAGTAATACCCATCATGACGTCGTCAATGACTACCGCAAAATTATAGGTGGGGATGCCATCCGACTTTACTATTATGTAATCGCCTTCGTTCTCACTGTCAAAGTGGACCTTACCCCTGACCAGGTCATCTACTTCATAAACCGTGTGGGCCGGCACGCGAAATCTGATAGTGGGTTTTAACCCTTTAGCCAGCTTTTCTTCAATCTCTGGCGCAGAAAGGTCCCGGCAACGCCCGGAATAACGAGGCATCTCACCGCGCCCCATCATTTCCTGCCGTTCGCTCTGCAGTTCTTCCTCACTGCAGAAACACGGATATGCCTGCCCGTTCTTGACCAATTGTTCGGCATATTGCTGGTAGAGATCCAGGCGCTCAGTCTGGCGATAGGGACCGTTGCCGCCGCCAACCTCCATACCTTCATTCCATGTTATACCCAGCCATTTTAGTGAAGCGATGATTTCTTCCTCGTATTCCCGGCGAGAGCGATCCAGATCGGTATCTTCGATACGCAGTACAAAATCCCCATGGTGATGTGCAACAAACAAATAATTGAACAGGGCGGAGCGAGCTCCCCCTATGTGCAAAGGCCCGGTCGGACTAGGTGCAAATCTTACTTTGACGCGACTCATCTTTATTCTCCTCCGCTCTTTCGGGCTGCCGGTGAACCCGGTACCCGGAGCTCATTATTCTTATCACTTATGGTAGCCAGCTCCCAACCAGCCCATTCTTCTTTGGCTCGGTCTATCCGTTCCAGAAGCACTATGGCTTGAGCCGATATCCCTTCACCACTTCCTTCAAACCCCAGACCCTCGGTTGTAGTTGCCTTGACATTCACCTGTTCGAGAGTGATATTCAGAGCCTGGGCGATGTTTTCCCGCATCTGGTGCATATATGGAGAAAGCCGTGGTTCTTGGGCTACAACAGTACTGTCGATGTTTCCGATCCGGTAATCCCGCCGATGCAGTATTTCCCCCACCTTAGACAATAAGACCAGGCTGGAAATGTCCTTGTAACGCTCATCACTATCCGGAAAGTGCAGGCCGATATCTCCCTGCGCTGCCGCACCCAGCAGGGCATCACAAATGGCATGGAGCAGAACATCGGCGTCCGAGTGCCCCAGCAGCCCCTTATGATAAGGAATCTTTACCCCTCCGATTATGAGCAGTCTTCCCTCCACCAGGCGGTGGACGTCATAGCCGGTACCGACCCGCATATTTATTCCTCCCTACATATCTATCAAACTTGCGGCAATTACCAGGTCCTCTGGAGTAGTGATCTTTATATTGCGATACTCGCCCGGCACAATCTTGACCCGGCCGATGTATTTCTCAAAGAGAGCGGCATCATCAGTACTCATATAGCCCTCCTCGTAAGCACTGGCATAAGCCTGGTACAATTCCGGAAAGCTGAATATCTGGGGGGTTTGAATGGAGACCACGCTGGCACGGTCCAGGGTCATAGTCACAAACCCATCACGGTCTACCATCTTCATGGTATCGCGGGCGGCCAGACCCGGAATAGCAGCCCCCCATTCCCGGGCTTCTTCCAGCAGAGCTTCTAACAGATGAGACGTAAAAAGCGGCCGCGCTCCATCATGCACAGCCACATATTCACTATCTTTATCCAGGCACCCCAGACCGGCCCAAACCGAGTCTTGTCTCATCTCGCCGCCGGCGATGACTCGACTGATCTTGCGGTAGCCGTATTTTTTAACTACTTCTTGCTCACAGTATTCCACATCCCGGGCATGAGCCACAATTACAATTTCATCGACTGCTTTGAAGTCTTCGAAAACATTCAGAGAATACGTAAGAATCGGCCTGGAATTCAGGTTAAGATATTGTTTGTTGATCTTACTCCCCATTCTACTGCCTATGCCCGCCGCTGCAATAACAACCCTCAGGTTGTTAGCCATACAAATTCACCTCTTGCGTATCCCGAAAAACGTGGTTGATGCTGCTTACCGCCTCTTCTTTAAGCTTACGGGTGAATATCATCCGGCCGGCTGCCGTCTGAAATACGCTGGTAACAGTAACCTCCAGTTCAGTCCCGATGTCTTCACCGGCATTCTCCACCACTATCATAGTGCCGTCCTCCAGATAGCCAACCCCCTGGCCATTCTCCTTACCCTCTTTGATGATATTGACATGCATGTTCTCGCCAGGGTAAACCATGACCTTGACCGCATTGGCCAGCTGGTTGATATTAAGGACTTTTATGCCCTGCAGTTCTGAAACCTTGTTTAAATTGTAATCATTGGTGATGATGCTGGCGTTTATCTGTTTGCACAGCTTTACCAGCTTGGCGTCAACCTCTTTTTCTTCGGGAATATTTGCTTCAATTATATCAATTTCTATTTCAGAATGCTTCTGCATTTTAGATAAAAGCTCCAAACCACGTCGGCCTTTGCTGCGGCGGATATGATCGGATGAATCCGCTATATGCTGAAGCTCCTCAATAACAAAAGTGGGAACGATCAACGGCCCCTGTAAAAAATTACTCTGGCAAACGTCGTAGATCCTGCCGTCGATGATGGCACTGGTGTCCAGTACCTTTTTATGGCCGGGCATCAGGTGCTCAGGCTCAGCAGGCTGTATCCTGGAAGGCAGTAACCGGAGAAACTCTCCCGCCCGTCGTGCTCCCACCCGCGTCCCGAAAAAAACTGCACCAAGCAAAACCATGATGGTCACATAGCTGAACGGTCCCTGCATCTGAGACAGTGGATAACTGGAAAGACCGGCAACGATGACGCCGAAAAACAAACCGGCCAGTCCTCCCACCAGTGATTCTACCGCAATACGATCCAATGCCCTATCGAGGTAAGTTAGCATGGCCCGAACGCGTTTGACCACCAATACCCCGGCCAGGTAGAGCAAAACAGCTATCGCTGACCCCAGGCCGATCTGCCAGATCAGGTCGTCTTTCAGCCAGATGCCTGAATAGTAGCCGGTCCATATGCCTATGATAATGGCTGGTATTAATAGAGTCCTGGATATCTTGATTTTTTTATTCATTTCCCGCACCTCCATATCCATATTCTTCTATTTGCGCGGGTGAAATATACCCTGGCGCCCAATTATTAGATAAAAGCAGCCTTTTATGTCGTCAGAGCAATCAATGCCTCAATTGACAAAGGGTCACGGGTAAAGCTATAATTTAGGAAATACCGTGGGCAAGGGGGTAAATTCGAGATGAAAGATCTGATTTGTGATGAGTTTCAGAATGTTGTTGGTGATTTACTAATCAGACACCGCAGCATCTTGGATATATTATCTAAGCTATCCGAATCGAGTTGTCGCGTTAATCGGGCAGTCACCAAATCCGTCACCGGATGCGGTTGTCTTACCATACAGGCAGAAAAGCTTCAGATCCCCGATAACATTGATACCTTTCAGGACTTAAAAAACTTCCTTGATAATCATGTCAAAGGTCAGGTCTGCCCGGCCTGCGAAGAGATCATCACTTCCGAACTCGGGAAAATGCTCTTTTATACCGCTGCTCTCTGCAATACTCTAAACATAAGTATGTACGATGTTTTCATCAAGGAATATAAAAAGGCATCGGCTCTGGGGATATTCAATATGACCTAATTATTAAAAACGCAAAGGCTCGCCCTTATATCGGAGCGAGCCTTTTTTGTTGGGTGGCATAAGGACCGTAGCTATGCCGCGGGTGGTCCCTATCCCATATATTCCAGCAGCAGTTGTTCGTGCATACGACGCAATCCATTCTTGATGGAACGAGCTCTCACTTCACCGATACCCTCGACCTCATCCAATTCCTCGATAGTAGCGCGCATGATATGGATCAATAAGCCAAAACGCTCCACCAGATTGTCGATAATGGCGACCGGAATACGCGGGAGTTTCTGCAGCATGCGGTAACCCCTCGGTGATACTTGCTGATCCAGGTGGCTGGTGGCAGTGCCCAGCGAGAGTGTCCGCGCCATATAAACCGAGTCACAAATATCATCCTCAAAAGCCCGCTGCAGACTGGAGAGCACTTCCTCGGGAGATTTATCCGGTACATTGGCATAATCCTGGATAATCAGCAGAGCTTCATCCTCCACGTTGGCGATCATTTCGTCGAGCTGCATACGGACCAGACGCCCTTCATTCCCTAATTCTGCGATATAGTTCTCTATCTCACCAGCAATATTCAATACCTTAATGCTGCGCCGCAGAACCTCGCATACCTCAGAAACGGTTACCATATCTTCAAACTCCAGCCCGCCCAGGCGCTGTATCTCACGCGCCATGACGGTATGATATTTCTCTAAAGTCTGCAAGGCCTGATTGGCCCGTACTAATATTGAATTCAAATCCCGCAGGCGGAAGGCTATATTCCCCTGGTACAGGGTGATAACCTTGCGGCGCTGTGAAATGGCAATTACCAATAGACCGGTCTGCCGCGCCACTCGCTGAGCAGTCCGGTGACGAATGCCGGTTTCCTGGGAGGGCAGAGCTGGATCTGGGTCTAATTGCGTGTTAGCCATGATGATACGGCTCACATCACTATTTGTAATGATAGCACCGTCCATCTTGGCCAGTTCATAGAGTCGGGCCGGGCTGAATTCGCAATCGATGTTAAATCCACCGCTGGCGATTTTTAGTAGGTCGGGTGAATCACCTACTACGATTAGACCTCCAGTATTGGCGTGCAATACATTCTCAATACCAATACGGAACAAGGTCCCTGGAGCCAGCAATTGCAGATACTTGCGAAAACTACCGCTATATATGTCTTCCATGAAACCACCCCCAGCATTTAGAAATTATGAATTCTTAATTTTTAATTCTTAATTCAGGAAGGGAAGCTACGCTTACCTTGTATATATAGAAATGCTCCGCATTTCCACCTCAATTCAAAATTAAAAATTTAAAATTCAAAATTACTTACAGGTTCTCAATAAGGTCATCTATACTAGCAACTTCTATCATTTCCAGACCGCCGCCATAGTTCTTGCGTCCGGTGCCGGCCGGTATGATCACACGTTTGTAACCCATTCGTTCTACTTCTTTTAACCTCTGTTCCAGAAAAGGTACTGAACGGATCTGCCCTGACAGGCTTAGTTCCCCGGCAAATACGGTATCCAGCGGCAGGACCTGCTCCCGGTAGCTGGACACTATAGCCGCGGCGATCGCCAAATCCACTGAAGGATCTTTTAAAAACACCCCTCCGGTCACCTTCAGGTAGACATCACAGGATGCCAGGTTAAAGGCTCGTCTCTTTTCCAGGACCGCTATGATCAGGGCCAAACGGTTACCATCGATTCCAGATGCCATGCGGCGGCCATAAGCTGGTCCATTGGGTGCCACCAGGGCCTGGATCTCAATTAGGAGAGGCCGGCTTCCTTCAAAGCTGGCAGCAATTGCCGTTCCGTGACAATCCTTGCTGGAAGAGGTGAGGAATACATAAGAGGGATCGACTACCTCTACCAATCCCTGCCCGCTCATCTCCATCAAGCCGATCTCATCGGTCGATCCAAAACGGTTCTTGACCCCCCGCAGGAGACGAAAGGAAAAGTTCTTTTCGCCTTCAAAGTATATTACAACGTCAACCATATGCTCCAGTACTTTGGGTCCGGCCAGGGCTCCCTCCTTGGTTACATGCCCCACCAGGAAAAAGGGGATATCTCGCTTTTTGGCGATATTCATGATACGGGCAGTAGACTCCCGCAGTTGCGCTACACTGCCCGGCAAAGAAGTAATATCCGGAGTGTAAACGGTCTGTATCGAATCGATTATCACCATGGCAGGTTTGATTTCGTCGACATAATCATCCAGCTGGTTGATGTCCTGCTCATTCAATAAGAAAATATTGCTGCTGTTAATACCAAGACGCAGGGAGCGCAGGCGAATCTGCTTCAGTGACTCTTCGCCGGAGAGATAAAGCACGCGCGCACCGGAGGAGGCCATAGCTGCCGCCACCTGCAAGAGCAAGGTTGATTTGCCGATTCCGGGATCACCACCCAGTAAGACCACCGAGCCGGGGACCATGCCCCCGCCGAGGACTCGGTCAAGTTCGCCTATTCCGCTGCTATAACGATAAACATCCTCATCACCAATAGAATCCAGGGTTATCGGGCTGACCCTGCTAGCGGCCGGGACACGTGATCTTTTGTCATCGACTTCCTCCACCAGAGTATTCCACTCGCTGCAAGAGGGACACTTGCCCATCCACTTGGGAGATTCATATCCGCACTCATAACAGACGAACCTGGTAGTGATTTTGGCCATTTTAGACTCCTATATATCATCACTTTAGCCTGCGGTCATATTATTATGATACCATTTATCACCTGTTTAATGACCAACAAAAGGAAAGATTATCGAAAACGTCGAAAAATAGAGAAAAAATGAGGAGTCTTTATTACAGACTCCTCTCAAGCTATTTTATTCCTGCGCCGGAGCGCTGCCTCCAATCACTATGGCATCATCACGGGCGTCCACCCGGATCTTGTCCCCCGGAGCAAAAGCTTTCTTCAGGATCTCTTCCGAGATACTGTCCTCCACCAGTCGCTGAATAGCACGTTTTAGTGGCCGGGCGCCATAGGCTGGTTCATAACCCTGTTTCATGATCAAAGCCCTGGCCTCATCACTTATCTCTATATCATAATCAGCCTCATGCACCCGCACCATCAGATCGGATAAGAGCAGATCAACGATCTTCTTTAATTCGTCCTCAGTTAAACTGTGGAACACTATGACTTCATCCAGCCGGTTCATAAACTCAGGCCGAAAAGCCAGTTTGAGTTGTTCCATGATGCGTTCTTTCATCTGAGCATAGTTCTCAGCTTCGTCCACTGCCCGGCTGAAACCTACCTTTTTGTTGTTCTTGATGAATTCAGCCCCCACATTGGAGGTCATGATTACTATGGTATTGCGAAAATCGACGGTACGCCCCTGCCCGTCCGTCAAACGCCCGTCCTCTAAAACTTGCAGCAGGATATTGAAGACATCTGGATGGGCCTTCTCGATCTCATCCAGCAGTATCACCGAATAGGGCTTACGCCGTACCTTTTCCGCCAGCTGTCCGCCTTCTTCGTAGCCGACATAACCGGGCGGCGAGCCAATCATACGTGAAACTGCATGTTTTTCCATGTACTCCGACATGTCCAAGCGAATTACGGCATCCTCGCTGCCAAACATAGCCTCTGCCAGCGCTCGGGCCAGTTCGGTTTTGCCTACCCCAGTCGGGCCGAGGAATACGAAGGAACCAATCGGTCGCTTGGGATTCTTGAGCCCCGCCCGGGCCCGGCGTACCGCGCGGGCTACTGCGGATATGGCCTCTTCCTGCCCGATAACTCGTTTATGCAGGACATCTTCCAGGTGCACCAGTCGTTCGCTTTCCTCTTCCTCCAGCTTGCTGACCGGTATTCCGGTCCAACTGGCTACAATTACTGCTATCTCAGGCTCTCCCACCGTCCCAATCTGCAGGCTCCGCTGGTTCTGCCACTCCTTACGCTCCGTTTCGATCTCATCCTTGATTCTCTGCTCTTCATCCCGCATCCGGGCAGCTTTCTCATACTCCTGAGCATTTATGGCTTCTTCTTTTTCTTTAGCTATGTCAGCGAGCTCCTGCTCTTTAGCCTTTAGTTCCTCTGGCAGCACATAATTGGCCAGCCGCACCCGACTGGATGCCTCATCGATCAGATCGATGGCCTTGTCCGGAAGATAGCGGTCACTAATATAGCGGGAGGACAGCTTCACCGCTGCTTCCAGGGCTTCGTCCTTGATCTTCACCCCGTGATGTGCTTCATAACGGTCCCGGAGTCCTCGCAGGATGGCGATGCTCTCCTCAATACTGGGTTCGTCAACGATAATGGGCTGAAAACGCCTCTCCAGGGCGGCATCTTTCTCAATATGCTTGCGATACTCATCCAGGGTAGTTGCACCCACACACTGGAACTCGCCCCGAGCCAGTGATGGTTTCAGAATATTGGCAGCATCAATTGCTCCCTCGGCTGCTCCTGCTCCTACCATGGTATGCATTTCATCGATAAACACTATCACATCACCGGCCGCCTTGATTTCGTTGACGGTTTTGGTCAGCCGGTCTTCAAATTCTCCACGGTATTTAGTCCCTGCGATCATCGAAGACAGGTCCAGAGATACCACCCGCTTGTTGCCCAAAATCTCCGGGACTCGATTATCATTGATACGCTGGGCCAGTCCTTCTACGATGGCAGTTTTCCCCACCCCGGGATCGCCGATTAACACCGGATTATTCTTGGTCCGGCGGGATAAGATCTGCACCACCCTTTCGATCTCCTTTTCACGACCGATGACCGGGTCCAGGCGGTCTTCGGCAGCGTCTGCCGTCAGGTCCCGGCTGAAGGTATCCAGAGTCGGGGTCTTGCTGCGCGGCTTTTTGCGACCGGGTATCGGCGGCGGAGCTTGATTGCTGACTGGTTCACCGTGCCCGTTGTTATTGTAACCCGAGCCCGATTCCCCGCCCAGAAGCAACATGACTTGTTCGCGGATATCATCCAGTTTGATCGACATGCCGATAAGAACCTGCCCGGCCACGCCCTCTTCTTCCCGCACCAGGGCCAATAAGAGATGCTCAGTCCCTACATAGTTGACTCCCTGCAATCTGGCTTCATCGAAGGCCAGGTTGAATACCTGCTTGGCGCGCGGAGTAATCGGTAAATCACCGGAGGATCTCTCGGCAGTCCCTGCCTTCTGACCGATTAGGCGATTTATCTCATCCCTTACCTTTTCCAAATCGACACCCATGTTGAGAAGAGCACGGGCACCTACTCCCTCGCCTTCCCGCAACAATCCCAATAATATATGCTCGGTGCCAATTGCGGGATGATTAAGTTGTCTGGCCTCATCCTGGGCATGTACCACCGCATTTCTAGCTCTCTGCGTAAAACGTCTGAACATAATACCAACCTCCTTAAGGGAACTATTTTTTTGCCACAGATGAACACAGATTTTTCTCTGTAATAGTGTGATAGAATTCGGGTTCTCCATAGCTTGCGTTATACTATAGCATTACTTTGAATGCTCTTTATCATAAAAACTATCAAGACAGTAATCTTCCTATAAAAATATCAAATCTATAATCCCCACCGGATAATAAAAATCTGTGTTAATCTGTGGCTAAAAATCCGCACTCCTTATCTGTGAACTCTGCTACATCATTGTTCATCTGTCGTTAATTCCCCGGTATCGTCTTCACCCCGCAGGGTCTCCTGGATGACCTGGGCGCGGACGAGGTCACGATTATAGCCATCCATTTCCTGGCCGGCCTTTTGCTGAAGGTGGGCTGGACTCATGCCCACCACCAGTTCATTGAGAGCGCTGGTCTTGATGCCGGAAATCATACCTATATCCACGCCGAGACGCAGATCCGACAATAGAGCAATCGCCTCACTAGAGGTGATGATCCGGGCATTGGTAAGTATGCCAAAGGCCCTGCCTACCCGATCTTCCAACTGATACTTCATCTCGGACTCCAGACGGGTGCGCATGACCCGTTCCTGTTCCACTATCTGCGTGGCTACGCTGGTCAAATGGGTGACGATATCCTCTTCACTCTGACCCAGGGTAACCTGGTTGGACAATTGAAAGAAATTGCCGATGACCTCACTCCCCTCGCCATAAAGGCCTCGAACTGTCATGCCAAACTGGCTGATATTCTGAAAGATGCGGTTAGCCAGTCCGCTGATGGCTACCGCCGGCAGATGCAGCATGACCGAAGCGCGCATACCAGTGCCGACATTGGTAGGACATGAGGTAAGATAGCCCCGGGTCTCGTCAAAAGCAAAATTCAGGTTCTTTTCCAACTCATCATCAACCGCCTGGGCTTTGCTGTAGCATTCTCCAACCTGCAACCCGGGCAGTAGACACTGAATACGGATATGATCTTCTTCGTTTATCATTATGGCCAGGGAACCGTCTCCATTTACCAGCACCCCGCGATAATCGTCACTGGATGCAGCATGCAGTGGACTAATCAGGTGTTTTTCCACCAGGATCTGGCGCTGCAACGGGTTGAGCTCGTCCAGGGTAATCAGCTCCAAAGTAGCTAGTTCGCCATTTTCACTCTTTTCCCAGGCCTCTTTAATCTGTTTAAGACACTCCCGCCCGTTCTCGCTGGTCAACAGATGGGGGAAGGGAAAACGGGACAGGTTCCGAGCCAGACGGATACGACTGCTGACCACGATATCTGATACCGGTCCTTTTTCTGCCTCCATCCAACTCACCATAGTATTGTTAAGCAACTGGTCAGCGTGCATGTTCCTTCCCTCCTCCATTAACCAAGTGTTTTCTCCATATCTTTAATGGCGTCCCTGATCTGGGCGGCCTTCTCGTAGTCCTCCTCGGCAACCGCCTGCTGCAGTCGAGCCTTCATGGTTTCAATCTTCTTTTTCAGAATTACTTTTTCCCCACCCCGGGCCGGAACTTTACCGATATGCTGGCTGTTACCGTGCATACCGCGCAGACTGGGCTCCAATTCCTCGTCAAAGGCGGAATAGCATTCTGAACATCCCAATTTTCCACTTTGCCGTATATCATTGAAGCTCATGCCGCAGTTGTCACAAGTCCGCCCCACGGTTGGTGCCGGCAGACCCTGCACATTCTGACCAAAGAAACTGGCTAGAATATTAGGTATAGAAAAAGTAGTATCCATATTGAAGATGACCGCGCCCTTTTTAGCTGCACACTCTTGACAATAATGCGATTCCGTAGTCTGCCCATTGAACATCTGGGTAAGGTGAACACTGGCGGGTTGTTTCTTGCATTCATCACAATACATGGGGCTCTCCCTTCTAGGACTGACCCGTCTGATTGAAATAGTCAGTCAAAACATGATGAAGCGACTTAAAAAGCCGGTTCCTCTGGTCTACAGTTATATCCCTGAAGGCATAGATGATAAGATGATTGAGCATCCCCTGTTCACTCTGGCTAATTATCCCCTCTTCCATCAGCTTCTCCAGGTATCTCATCAACTCGACCCGGTTCGGCAGGACTGCCGCATCCGACTCGAAATGAAAGCGGGTTATGCGGACAAAACCCTTGCCGCCGCGCCTGCTCTCGGTCAGATAGCCCTCATCTTCAGTAAATCTGGTGTTGAGAACATAGGTGACCTGGGAAGGCACACAGGAAAAGGTTTCTGCCAATTCCGCCCGCTGGATCTCGATCTGCTTGTCTTCGCTTCTTTCAATTAGCACCTTCAGGTATTGTTCAATCCTGTCAGCCAAACTTTTTTTCATCTGCGATTCCTTCTTTGACTTTATTTGACCTTGATAACATTGTAAACTGCTTGCGACACAAAAGCAACTTACTTTTTTCTCGAGAGAAAAGGCAGAATATGTTTAATAGCTTTGCCAATTTGCCATTCTTTTATCATTGACCAAGCACGGATAGGGAACGATTTTATTGCCACAGCGTCATTAATGGCACCCGTCGGGGTGCATGAGTTGTCCTAGGAGGGGGATTCACACAGCTTTACACAGCGCCCTTTATGGCGATCCATAGTAGCAGCGCGACCACAATGGCAAGCGCTAAGTTGCCTCATTGTACTCTGGAGTGTTGTCCTCGGAGGGGGATTCTTCTGTTGAGTATTTGAAGAGAATGGGGATAGGTCTTGGGAGCGCCATCCTGGCGCCCGCGATACTGAGCCATCCGTGGGCCGTCGGAATCCGCCCCGATAATGAAAAAACCTGCCCGGCGTACCGGGTCAATAATCTGCGTTGTGACTATGAAAAAATCCGGTGACCATCTGTGGTTAATTATCCACCCTAGTTGTCCCAGTTCAGTTCTATAACACTGCCATTGCGGATGGGAGTAGTAAAACCAGCGGACTCGCCATCTAACTTGATGGTAAGTCGACCCGACATCACCGGTTTCATTTCGATGACCTGAAAAATGTCACTTAGGATGGCCTGTGCCTGACTGCGGTCGAGATACAATCTCACTCCCTCTTCAAGGGTATCCTGGGGGCTGACTATTTTGCCATTTACCTTTAGCCCTGCCCCTTTGCCTTTCAGGATAATCTGCTCTCCATTAACGCTTACGGCCAGGTCCATCTGTTCATTATCCCCTAACAAATCATAGATAGTAGGCTGCAAATGGCCGGTGTTGTAAACCACTTCTGCCCCACTTTCCACCTTATCGTTGATATCAGCTTTTACGCCGTTTACGGTGACCTCCAGCGGGGACCAATTTAAAAACATCTCCCGGTCGTCAAGATAATAGCGATACTGGCGTTTTTCCAACCATTGCTCGCCAACTCCGGCTTGGAGCAGAATGTTGGCCAGGCTGTTTACACTCTTATAATTTACCCGGGCCCGATCCGGGATCTCTTCCTCTGCTTCGGCGCGGCGTCCGTTGAGCATTACAATTGGCTGCATCAGCGTCTTTTCCCCATTAACGATCACCTGTCCCTGCAGTGACGGCATGATATCTTTAACCCGCAAATCCACGTTCTTTCCATCTACTCCCGGGGTGAACTCGATATAGTCGCCTTCCCGCACTGGGGTTTCCAGAGTGGCCGACTCTCCATTCACCTTGATGCTAGGCGGGGTACCCATCTCTCCCTTGTATATCTTGACATAACCATTTATCTCAATGGTTTTACCCAATCCTGGTTTCCCATAGATATTGGTTAAAGAGATTCCTGAGCTAAGCAGGGCGTTAGCCACCGTGAGATCGCCCATATTCCATATAGCGATATCAGCGCCATTGACTGATACCCGGGTAAATGGGACCGGAGGAATAGTAAAGCAATTATAGGCGATACCCAGCGGGGTGACACCCTGAGGCCCGTGCAAGAAATCAATGGTAATTTCTATATCATTTACATTACCAGGAGCCCGATATCCGACCCGGTTGGCGGGCAGCTCCAGATGAGCAGCCAACGCGCTGGTCAGCTTGGGAGTCAGGCTGCCACCTCCTACGCAAATCACGGCCGAAGGAGCTTTTCCATTGAGTGCTAATATATTGCTGGCTATATCGCGGGCTAAATCACTGGTGATCTGGTGCATCCCTTCAATAACCTCGCTGCTGCTCATAACTGATTTGTTACCTAATACGTCAAGTATCTCGACTTCGGGTTCGCTGTCCAGCTTGCGTTTCACTGCCTCGGCAGTATTGAAGTCAAGCAGATACTCCCCGGCCAAATGCTCGGTCACCTCATCGCCGCCCACCGGCACCATGGCATAGGCCCATATCTTTCCTTCTTTAACCACCGCAATATCCGAGGTCCCAGCCCCAATATCGACCAGGGCGAGGTTCAAAAGACGCATGGCCGGAGGGATGGCTACCGATAATGCGGCAATAGGCTCCAGAGTCAGACTGCTAACCCCCAGCTCCGTCCTTTTCAAAGCAGAAAAGAGACTATCCACTACCACCCGCGGCAGGAAAGTAGCTACTACCTCCACTGCCATTTCGGCACCAACCTGTCCAATCAGGCTGCCGATTTCTTGATCCATTAAAAGGTACCTGCTAACACTATAACCTACACAGAAGTAGCTGCCGTTGTCTTTATCTTCGTTGTCCTGCTGGGAGAGCTGATACTGTGCCTGCTGCACCGCCTCGATCTCCAGAGCCTGCACCTCATCACGGCTCATCTCAGTTAAAACACCGCGCCTTTTTCGAACCTGGCCCCGGGCAGTTTTCAAAGCCCTGCCGGCAGCGGCAACGGCAGCGGTTTCTAGCGGAAATCCCAGCCGCCCTTCCAATCGCTCTTTGATCTCTTGAATAACCGCGGCTACTGCTTCAACATCGTGTATTTGCCCATCCACCATAGCCCGAGTACTATGTTCAATCATTTCGGCATCCAGCACCTGGTACCCCGTCGCACCCTTCTGCATCACCAGACCGATGATCTTCCTGGTCCCTATATCCAGAGCAAATATATGATTGTCTTTCACAAATAACCCTCCTCGTTCCAGTGCATATTTCTAATCTGCCCCTGCAGCTGATACAGCTTGTCAATTCTGCTTCATCATTATGATTAGCGTGCGGCGCACCCGCCTGCATCCATTAAGAACGTTTTCGATGTTTCTCCCGCAGTACCCGCCCGGCGAAGCGCGGTAACACCATCTGTCGCTTAAGGCGCGACGGTTCGGAAACCAAGCGGTAAAACCATTCCAGGTTCAGTTTTATAAACAGCTCGGGGGCTCTCTGTTTGAAGCCGCCAATAACATCCAGGCTACCGCCTACCCCTATCATGACCGGTACCCCTAATTGTTCCTTGTAACGGCTGATCCATATCTCCTGCCCCGGTGCCCCCAGGGCCGCACATAAAAGGTCCGGTCCCAGTTCCTTAATCTCATCCAACAGGGCGGGCAGATCTTCGTTTTTAAAATAACCATGATGGGTCCCTACCACCTTCAAGCCTGGATAACGATTCTGTAAAGCCTTACCGGCGGCTTCGGCCACGCCTGGCGCCGAGCCCAGGAGGTATACCTTCCAACCCAGCTCAGCAGCTTTAGCCCCAATTTGCTCCAAAAGATCGATGCCAGTAACCCGGCCCGCGCTGCGGTAGCCCAGGTAGCCCGCTGCCCAGACCACACCGATTCCATCAGGGGTAACTAGATCAGCATGATTTATGATCCTTTGCAGGTCGGCATCCTCACGGGCCTGATATATGATTTCGGCATTCAGGGTGATCACTTGATGCGGTCGGCCTGACTCCACCATCTTCTCAATTAGCGTTACGGCCTGTTCCATAGAAACCAGGTCGACCCCACAGCCTAAAATATTCGCACGTTCCAAAAGAGTACCTCCAGGGAAACGAATTTACCACAGCGTCATTAATAGCACCCGTTAGGGTGCATGGGTTGCACTCTGGAGTGATGGACACTGATGCCTGCGGCAACACAGATGGACACTGGTTTTTCCTGAAATACCTGCTCAAATAGCACTCGTCTAATCAGTAGCTTTAGTTTCTACTCGTATTAATTCTTTAAGCAAACCGTATTTCCTTCAAAACTATTAGATAGGAATCAATCCTAACATATTATAGTCAAGCTTGTGCAATATTGAGGAGCGCAACCTTATCGTATTATTCGAATTCATCAGTGTAAATCTGTTTTTCAATCTGTGTCCATCTGTGGTTAATCGTTCCCCCATACCGTGTCCATCCGTGGTTAATTAAAAATCCCCATAAAAAAACCCGCCTTGTACGGCGGGTCTGAGTGTTATTACATTGTTGCGGCTACCTGGTTGATGGCTATGTCATTCAATTCATCTTCGGCCTGCACCATCTTTTGCAGCGATTCGTAGGCGCGGGTGCAGCTGATCAGGGTTACCATCTCCTGCACGGCATTAACATTGGATTCTTCGATATATCCCTGAAGTATATTGGGGTTTTCCGCCACAGTGGCCTCTTCGGTGGAATTATACAGATTGTCGCCTACCCGCTCCATCAGATTGGGATTGGGGAAACTGACTACCTGCAGCTGCGCGATCTCCTCATTGTTAACCAAGATGCGCCCCTGTTTATCCACGATGAATTCACCCTCGATCTGGATGGGCTGATTAGCGGTATCCAGCACCCGATAACCCTGGTTGGTACTCAAATAGCCTTCGTTGCTCAGTTTGAACTCGCCATTGCGGGTATAGCGATTTCCGGCCGGGGTATTGACCACAAAAAAGCCCGGATTGTATGTTCCATCGGCAATAGTAATACCATTATCAACCAGAGCCAAATCGGTGGGTTGTTCAGTGCTGCGCAAACGCCCTTCCTGATAATCGGTAAAAATGGCATCTATACAGACTCCGGTCCCAACATTACCGATATACTTGGGCTTAACTGGCTCAAGCTCTCCTTGAAGATTGTACTTGGCTTCGCCCAGCCTACTGATCAGCATCTGCGGAAACTCCTTGGATATGGCAGTCTGTTTTTTATACCCGCCGGTATTTACATTAGCCAGGTTATTAGCTAAAGCGTCCTGACGGGCCATCTGCATCATCATCCCTGCCGCGGCAGTATATAAACCTCTATTCAAATCCTTATCCTCCCCAGGTATCAAGCCTACTATATATACATATCGAGAGAATGGATAAAAACCTTAACGAATTTTGAATTCTTAATTCTTAATTATTAATTATGGATGGAAAGCTCCGCTTTCCTTATAAAAAAAGAGAAATGCTTTGCATTTCTTCCTTAATTTAAAATTCATAATTTAAAATTAGTAATTAGTTACAGCACTCTTCTCGGGCCGCGCTGGGTACGACTGAGGATATTCATTTGAGTCAGTGCTTTGCCGGTTCCGCGAGCCACACAGCAGATGGCGTCGTCGGCAATATGTACCGGCAGGTTGGTCTCCTGGGAGAGGATGGTGTCCAGTCCGTTTAACAACGATCCGCCGCCGGTCATGACGATTCCATTGTTCACGATATCCGCCGCTAGCTCCGGAGGCGTTACCTCCAATACCTTTTTTACTCCTTCTATTACACCTAAAACCGGTTCCTGCAAGGCTTCCCATGCTTCAACCGAAGTCATGGTGATAGTCTTGGGCAGACCGGTGAGTAAATCTCGGCCCTTAACTTCCATGGAGTTGTTGCGGTTAGCGTCAGTTACCCAGGCGGTACCTATGTGGATCTTGATCTCTTCGGCCGAGCGTTCCCCGATCATGAGATTATACTCGCGCCGTACGAAGCGGATAATGGCTTCGTCAAATTTATCACCGCCGATACGAAGTGAAGCATTGCAGACCGCTCCCCCCAGGGAGAGAACCGCAATATCTGATGTGCCGCCGCCGATATCTACTACCATATTACCAGTGGCGCCTGAAATATTTATTCCAGCCCCCAGGGCTGCGGCAATGGGTTCTTCAATAATAAAAGCTTGGCGGGCACCTGATGACAGTGTAGCCTGTCTCACCGCTCTTTCCTCTACATCGGTGGCTCCAGTTGGGATACACACGATTACCCGGGGTTTGAAAAATAACTTACGGCCCATTATCTTGCGGACAAAGTAGGTGAGCATCTTCTCGGTGGTGTCGTAGTCAGCAATAACCCCTTCCTTGAGCGGCCTTATCGCTGCGATATGACCTGGGGTTCGTCCCAGCATCTGCCGGGCCTCTTCGCCGACGGCGATGACCCTGTTGGTACTCTTATCGATCGCCACTACAGATGGTTCGTGAAGTACTATTCCTTTACCCTTTTTGAAAACCAGTACACTTGCAGTACCTAAGTCGATGCCGATATCCTCTTCAAACCACATTTTAATAACAGGCCTCCCTGAAGATTTTGCATTTATAGACTATATTCTACCTGTTATCACTAGTTATGGCTATGAAATTTTTACCCCCAAGATAAAACAAACCTGTCCACCAACCCTACAAGAACAGGGCCCATAATTGTATTTTATATTGGGGAACTGGCAGTTTATATTCCCGACTCTACAGAACTGCCGGCATATTTTAGCCGAGTAGCTTCGCCTCCGCGCAGATGTCTTTCTGCTTTGTTTTTTTCTAGTATGTTCTTCACTTGTTCAGCCATGGCCTGATTGATTCTGGGCAGACGCTCTGAAACATCCTTATGGACCGTACTCTTGCTGATACCAAAAACATGCGCCGTTTGCCTTACCGTGTCAGAGGTGTTGATTATATGCTGGGCAATCCTCACCGCCCGTTTCCTGATATAGTTTTGCATGCCTAACCTCCCCAGCCTAAGCCCTTTAACTCACTGGCTTTTTAACAATATATTCAGTGAAGGGGAGGGCAAGAACTCATTTGTCACGCGGAAATCAGTATGGTAAATGGCAAAGATCAAAGTTCTGGTAGTAATGATGGAGGATCTGCAGATAGGTATAGCCTTGCCTGGCCATGCCGTTGGCTCCAAACTGGCATAACCCTATGCCATGACCATAGCCCCGACTGGTAATGATCAGACTGTTGCCATTAGTCTGAAATGAGCACCAGGTAGAGGGCAAGTCCAAGGCACTCCTGAGTTCTTCGCCGGTCATGGTCTTGCCATTTATGCTAATTTGCTTTATGCGCCCAGAGGGCTTGGCTTCTGTCACTTGCACCCGCATATCCTGTTGGGGCAGGCCCAGTTGAGCGCTAATTTGCTGGCTGCTAAAAGTCTGCCGGGTAATATTGCGAGGGGAAGCTTTGCAAAATGTACAAAGCACACTCTTGAGATAAGGCTGTTTCGCGCCGCCGTTCTCCGTTCTGCCGCCACAGGTTGAAGAATATAGCGCATCAAGTGGCTCACCTTGGTAGATCATCACCTGTCCCTTGGTCTCAGCTACCGCCTGCCGTATTTTTTTCAGGTATTCTTCAGTCCCTTGGGGATGGCGTTCACCAAATTCTTGGTCGCTGATGTAGGCTTGACAGCAAGTGATATCATCGGAAAGATCGGCATTGTTTTCATACTTTATGCCACTGGTTAATCGATTAAGTGCATAAGTCCGGGCGCAGATTGCTTGAGCCTTCAAGGCTTCATATTCGAAAGAAGCTGGCATTTCTGCTGCAACAGTACCACATATGTAATCTTCCAGGGATAAAGAAAGTAGGTTATCACTTTTGCTAATATAGAGCTTGATCTTAGGCGGTGAGTAGCTCGGTGCTTCTGGTCTCTCCCAGAAGCACCATGTAATTACCGCTAAAGCGATTAACACACCTGCTGTTAATATGATGAATGGTCGCACTCTTCTAATCTTCATACTTACATAGATATGAAAAAACCGGAGGATAATACCTCCGGCTCACGTTCTATTAGTGAGATTCTGGTTGTCTGGTGATCTGAGCTCCTAAAGCGTTGAGCTTTTCCACGATCTTTTCGTAACCGCGATCGATGTGTTCACTATCACTTATGACTGTAGTTCCCCGGGCATTAAGTCCTGCAATCAGTAACGCGGCTCCCGCCCTTAGATCGGTGGCCTTCACCCTGGCGCCAGTTAGTTCCTTTTCCCCCTTGATCACCGCAGTACGCCCTTCGGTTCTAATGCGGGCACCCATACGCATCAGTTCCTGAATATGCATAAAACGATTTTCGAATACGGATTCTGTAATCACACTACTGCCATCAGCGCAGCTGAGATATGCCATATACTGCGCCTGCATATCAGTCGGAAAGCCGGGATAAGGTAAGGTCTTGATATATAGCGGCCTTATTTCATCCTTGCGGCTAACTTCGATCTGATTGCCCCTTTCCTCTGCCTCGGCGCCACTTTCCTTCAGCTTGGCGGTTACTGCCTTGATATGTTCTGGTACTACGTTCTTGATGAGGACCCGTCCAGCACTGGCCGAAGCTGCTACCATATACGTACCCGCTTCGATGCGGTCAGGGATCGGCGTATACTCGCCTCCCCACAATCGTCGCACCCCCCGAATCCTGATAACATTGCTGCCAGCTCCGCTAATATTGCCCCCCAGGTGGTTTATAAAATTAGCTAGATCAACCACCTCCGGTTCCAGAGCAGCATTCTCAATATAGGTGGTGCCATCAGCCAGGCAGGCTGCCATCATTATGTTTTCGGTAGCTCCGACGCTGGGAAAGTCCAAATATATGTGATTACCGATCAGTTTTTTAGCACTGGCGATGACATCCCCGGATGTTATATCGATCCTCGCTCCCATCGCCCTCAGCCCTTTAAGATGCAGGTCTACTGGTCTGGTCCCGATTGCACATCCACCGGGCAGTGTTATCCTTACTTTTCCTTGTCGGGCCAGCAGTGGACCCATAACCAAAAAAGAGGCTCGCATTTGCCGCACGAGCTCATATGGCGGCTGATGACCATTAGGCTGCCCCTCTATAACTACCCTCTCGTCTTCCATACGTGCTGCGACTCCTAATGAATTAATTAGTTGGTTTATTATGGTGACATCACTTATATCGGGGACCTTATTTATAGTAACGCTTTCATCGGCCAACAGAGCAGCGACTAAAATAGGTAGAATGGCATTTTTGGAAGAGCTGATCTCTATTTCTCCCCGCAGTGGCGTCATACCCTTAATTGATAATTCCAAATCGGCTTTTCACCTCCCTCATTCGGGCTCTTTAATAATCACCCAGTAGCAATGGGCTGCCCAGATATATATATGTCATATCTGTCACTGTATCGTTACGAACCGAAGCCTGCAGGTTACAGTCCCGACCGTTCAGGGTGATGCTATCACAGTCCAGCACCCGGCTGTAAGCGGTTACTATGGTCATGTGCTCATCCTGATAATGATTTATCTGCTGAGCTTTGAAGAGTTTTAACACCACCTTCATTAGATTATTTTGAGCTGCTTGATCAAGTTGTTCCGGCATTTTTCCGCTGTAAAAGAAATAGGCTTTCCAATCCATTCGTCCCGCAGACTTCAGGCGAGCTGCTATTTGCTGCAGATTCGCCCGTGGATCATGAGTTTTTACGGTTACGATAATATCTGTTCCATTAATCTTGGCATCGCAATTAATGACTACCTGGTAGTCCAACCCTCTTTTATGACATGTATAATGCAGTTTATGGATTGAGCCCTGATGCTTCAGATTTGTCCGGCCATCAGCAGGTGATAGATTCAAAGGTTTGAGAATTTCTGTTAGCTTTATATTCATTTCATCATCATTCAGATTTGCTTTTAGTTTGGCCCAGCAATCTAAACGTGATTCGAGTGAAATTGCACCGATTGATGCAAAACATAGGTAATAAGGCGACCTTTCGGCAACATGACGCGCCATTGTATAATCTGCACCAATGCTGCCAGCTAGAGTTAAAAAAATAAAAATTAATAAATACGCAAGTGGCTTCTGCATGATTATTTCTCCCCCTCAGCTGCTAACTAGATTCTTGACATTTGACTTGCGCTTTATTCGCAGTTGAGTATACTGGATTCAAAAATAGAAACCGGGAAAGTGTCGATTATAGCGATACCTTCCCAGAAAAAAACGATAAGCACCATTCGGTGCTTATCTAGTGCTTTAAATTTAGAAATTGCATTATAACAACCTGCAGTCGTCCAGCAAGCTGTTTCATTTTATTATTACTGGCTATTATCTATTCCGTCTGGGCATCCTCTTCTTGGGATTCGGTGCCTTCCGGTGCGGCATCCTTTTGTGCCAGTGCCTCCGCGGCAGCTTTTTCTTCTTCTTTTTGCAGGCGAAGCAGCTGCATGTACTCTTCTTGCCGTACTTTGGCTGCTGCAGCCTTCTTCTGGAATTTGATAGTCTGGTACCATATAACCAGTCCAAAAAGCAAGCTGGCCGATAGAACCACAATTATAAGGATCAGAAAAGCAGTATGCACACCATTACCTCCCATTATTCACGGGAAATCACTTGTGATCATCCGAAGATGGTTCCCAGATTTCGTTCTCTATTTTCTTTCTATCTCTTTCTCTTTGTTTGGCAGCCAGTGCATTTTCTTGGACTTTTTTCGTGGTCTGCCATAATAACAGGTAGATCAAGCCTTTGAGCAAATAGTAGCACAGCGTGACAATGATCAAGTACTTAAGTAATTCGTTTTTCATGCAACTCCCCCAAGAGTTGGCCTCATATCTTTATATTGCGTTCAGCCTATATCTATGCCATATCCAAAGCCGGAAGGAGTGTAAACTCCTTCCGGCTGGATTAGCTCTCTATTGGTTATTCTACTCCCGCTGCCTTCAGTCTGGCAATAGCTCTTTTCAAAGCCATCTCAGCTCTCAGAGCATTTACGGTTTCATCGCGGGCTTGCAGCCTCTTTTCGGCTCTTTCTCTGGCGGCTTTGGCTCTGAGCACATCAACATGCTCGCCATGTTCTGCCGTTTCAGCCAGAACCCGGGCTACGTTATCCACAACTTCCATAAAACCACCGCTGACAGCCAGCTTCTTCTGGTTACCATTGGGATCTTTATAGCGCAGTACGCCGATTTTCAATGCTCCAACCAGCGGTGCGTGATTCCGCATGATACCCAGTTCACCTTCGGTACCGGGAGCAACCAGAAACGAAACCTCATCTCTGAAGAGGATCTCTTCCGGTGTTACTATCTCTACCATGAAGGTGTTGTCTGCCATATGCTACGCCTCCATCTTCTTCGCTTTGGCGATGGCGCCATCGACATTACCCACCATATAGAATGCAGCTTCCGGTAGAGCATCGTGCTTGCCATCCAGAACCTGAGAAAAGGATTCAACGGTCTCAGCAACCGGTACATAGATACCAGGTGAACCGGTGAACTGTTCAGCAACGTGGAAGGGCTGGGACAGGAAGCGCTGAATCTTTCTGGCACGGGCAACAACGATCTTATCCTCGTCGGACAGTTCGTCCATACCAAGGATGGCGATGATGTCCTGCAGTTCCTTATATCTCTGCAGTATCTGCTGCACGCCGCGGGCGGTCTTGTAGTGTTTGTCTCCAACAATTTGCGGATCCAGTATACGGGAAGTGGAATCCAGGGGATCCACCGCCGGATAGATTCCCAACTCGGAGATGGCACGGGAAAGTACCGTGGTCGCATCCAAGTGAGCAAAGGTCGTGGCCGGTGCCGGGTCGGTCAAGTCATCGGCGGGCACGTATACGGCCTGGGCTGAAGTTATTGAACCCTTACGGGTGGTAGTAATACGCTCCTGCAGGTAACCCATGTCAGTGGCCAGGGTGGGCTGATATCCTACGGCGGAGGGCATGCGGCCCAGCAGCGCCGACACCTCATTACCGGCCTGAGCAAAACGGAATATATTGTCGATGAATATCAGTACGTCCAATCCGGAATTGTCGCGGAAGTACTCGGCAACGGTCATTCCGGTGATACCTACGCGGAGGCGGGCTCCAGGCGGTTCATTCATCTGACCAAAGATCAGGGCCACCTTGGAGAGAACGCCAGACTCGGTCATTTCACCCCAGAGGTCATTTCCTTCACGAGTTCTCTCACCCACGCCGGTGAATACCGAATATCCACCATGCTCGTAAGCGATATTACGGATGAGTTCCTGGATGATAACGGTCTTGCCTACGCCGGCGCCGCCGAACAAACCGATCTTACCACCCTTAGCGTAGGGGCAAATCAGGTCGGCAACCTTGATGCCAGTCTCCAACTGCTGAGTAGCCGGAACCTGGTCAACCAGTGCCGGAGGTCTGCGATGGATCTCCCAGTAATCTGAAGCATCAATCTGGCCGGCATCATCAACCGGCTCGCCCAAAACGTTCAGAATTCTGCCCAGGCAACCTTCACCCACCGGTACCTTAATAGCAGCACCAGTGTTGGTTGCTTTCATACCGCGGGAAATTCCGTCAGTCGGTTTCAGTGCCACGCATCTTACTACGTCATTACCTAAGAGCTGCATGGCCTCCAGGGTTACATCCAGACCTGGTGCACATCTGGTATTAGCATCCTGGTCATCTGATTTAATGGTTATAGCGTTTAACAGGTCGGGCAGCTCACCAGGCTTGAAGCGAATGTCGACAACCGCGCCGATGACCTGGACTACCTCTCCTTGAGTCACATTAGCCATTCTCTACTTTCCTCCTTTATTTAGAGCTTCGGCTCTTCACTAGGAATAGGCTGCTACTTCTTCAGGGCTTCGGCGCCGCCGACGATATCGAGGATCTCATCGGTGATGGCTGCCTGTCTGACCTTGTTCATAACCATGGTCAGGTTGTCGATGAGCTCTTTGGCGTTATCAGTAGCATTACCCATCGCGGTCATCCGCGCGCCATGCTCACTGGCTTTACCTTCCAGCATAGCATGGTAGATCTGACTGCCAACATACTTGGGCAGCAGAGTGAGCAGTATTTCTTCGGCACTGGGCTCATAGATATAGTCAATAACCCGCTCATTAATACTGGTTTCAGCCTCCTCCGCCTCCGGTGTCTCCAGAGGGAGCACCTTGACAGCAGTAGGGATCTGACGCAAAGCATTGATAAACTTGGCATAGACTAAATAGACTTCGTCCAGTTCCTGGTTCTCATAGGCATTCATAACATACTGGGCAATTTCACGAGCATCTGCATAGCTGACATTATCGCCCAGATTGACGAATTCGGCATCTAACTTACCGGTCTTGCGGAAGAAGTCGCGGCCTTTTCTGCCGACCGCAATAATTCCATAATCGGCTTTGCGCTCATCTTCCCTAATTGCTATATTGCATTCGCGGATAATATTAGTATTGTACCCGCCGCACAATCCCCGATCTGCGGTGACTACGATGTAGCCCACCTTGCGAACATCTTCACGTTTTTCCAGCAGAGGGTGTCTGACATCAAAAGACACAGCAGCCAACCGCGCCAAGGTACCCTGCAGAGTTTCGGTATAGGGCCTGGATGCCTGCGCGTGTTCCTGAGCACGGCGCAATTTTGCGGCAGCAACCATCTTCATGGCCTTGGTTATCTGCTGGGTGCTCTTTACACTGCGGATTCTTCTTTTGTATTCTCTTGCACCTGCTCCTGCCATCTACTTCACCACCTAAACTGCGAAAGTGGACTTGAACTCATTGATACCCTTGATCAATTTCTGTTCAGTAGCATCATCCATCTTTCCGGTATCTCTGATGGTGCTCAGTACATCGGCATTCGCACTGCGCATGAATTTCAGGAAGTCAACTTCGAATTCACTTACCTTGTCCTTCGGAATATCATCGAGGTATCCGTTAACAGCACAATAGATAACAACGACTTGATCTTCCATGCGCATGGGTACATATTGGCCTTGCTTCAGGATCTCGGTCGTGCGTTCACCGCGGGTCAGGCGAGCCAGGGTAGCTTTATCCAGGTCGGAACCGAACTGGGCGAAAGCTGCCAACTCACGATACTGGGCCAGGTCCAGACGAAGCTGGCCGGCAACCGATTTCATAGCCTTGGTCTGAGCGGCACCACCTACGCGGCTAACAGATAGACCGGCATTGATGGCCGGGCGCTGACCGGCATTGAAGAGGTCAGTTTCCAGGTATATCTGTCCATCGGTGATGGATATAACATTGGTCGGGATATAAGCGGAAACGTCGCCGGCCTGGGTCTCGATGATCGGCAGCGCGGTAATGGAGCCGCCGCCCATGGCCTTGTTCAGTTTACATCCGCGTTCCAGCAAGCGGGAATGGAGATAGAAAACGTCTCCGGGGAAAGCTTCACGTCCGGGTGGACGGCGGAGCAGCAGCGACATTTCGCGGTAGGCCACAGCCTGCTTGGAAAGGTCGTCATAAATAATCAAACAGTCGGCGCCTTCGCTCTCCATGAACTCTTCGGCCATTGCAACACCGGCATAAGGCGCGATGTACAGCAGCGGAGCAGCTTCAGCAGCGGTAGCGGCAACGATAATGGTGTAATCCAAAGCGCCCATTTCTTCCAGCTTGGCGGCGATGCCGGCGATAGAAGCCTGCTTCTGGCCGATGGCGACATAAACACAGATCATGTCTTTCTTTTCACGCTGGTTAATGATGGCGTCAATAGCAACAGCGGTTTTGCCTATCTGGCGGTCACCGATGATCAACTCGCGCTGGCCGCGTCCGATCGGCACCATGGAGTCAATACATTTCAGTCCGGTCTGCATCGGGGTGTCAACCGATTCACGGGTAACTACACCGTGAGCAACCTTTTCAATGGGGCGGAAGGTGGTAGTGTTGATTGGTCCCTTGCCATCGATGGGCTGACCCAGTGCGTTTACTACGCGGCCCAACAAGGCTCTTCCGGTCGGAACCTCCATGATTCTACCGGTCGCTTTTACGACATCGCCTTCCTTGATATGATTGTATTCACCGAAAAGCACGGCGCCTACGTTATCTTCTTCCAGGTTTAGAACCATACCGAAGGTTCCACCTGTGAATTCCAAGAGTTCGCCAGCCATGGCACCCTGTAGACCATATACGCGAGCAATACCGTCACCGACGTATATGACTGAGCCAACATTGCTGACCTCGACCTCGGATTGGTAGCGCTCGATCTGCTGTTTCAGGATAGCGCTAATCTCTTCCGGTCTGATACTCATTTATTTCTTCACCCCTATCCTATCTTCGCTTGTTTGAGCTGTGATTTCATCATCTCGAGTTTCTTGGCCACAGTCCCGTCGATTATTCGGTCACCCAAGCGCAGCTTGATGCCGCCCAGGAGCGACGGGTCAACCTTGACCTGCAATTTAACAGTCTTGCCCGAGGATGCGGAGAGTTTGTCGGCCAAAGACTTGACTTCGTCTTCGGGTACTTCCCTGGCTGCTACCATCTCAGCCATTACGATGTTCCTGGATTCGTCCGCCATATCCTTGTATTGATCTACAATAACTCCGATATAATTCTCGCGGCGCTTGTCCACGATCATCATGATGAAATTGAGGGTCAGCGGCGATATCTGACCGGCAAATATCTGGCTTAACACTTCCTTCTTGGCCTTGGCCGGAATCAGTAAGTGGGCCAGAAACTCTTCCAGGCTTTCCGTTTCCTTGATAGTGGCAACGATTTTCTCCAGCTCCTGCTGGAATTCATCAATCTTATTGTTGTCCCGGGCAATGCTAAAAAAGGCTTCAGCATAGCGCCTAGCGACGCTCATATTTAACATAAGAGATCGCCCGCCTCGTTAACAAACTGTTTTGCCATGGCCTGATGATCGGCATCAGTGATGGTCCGTCCCAATACTTTTTCTGCTGCCATCAAAGCCAGTGCAGCAGCAGTATCCTTCAGTTCAGCCTTGGCTGCATCGGTGGCCGATTTGATTTCAGCTTCGGCCTTGGATTTCATATTGGCTGCATCTTCCTTGGCCCTAGCCAGGATCTCATTCTTGGCGTCATCGGCTGCTTTGGTGGCCCGGCCTACGATCTCCTGCGCTTCCTTGCGTGACTCAGCCAGATTTGCCTGGGTCTCTTTTCTCATCTGTTCAACTTCTACTTTAACCTCTTCGGCATGTTTCAGAGAACTTTCGATAGTATTGGTTCTTTGTTCCAGCATGTTGTTTATCGGCCCGTAGGCAAACTTATACATCAATGCCAGCAGTACAAAGAAGTTGACCGCTGTCCAACCTATTACAAAATAGTTCCCAAAAGCGGGGGTCTTACCCGCCGGCTGTCCAACCGGCGGCGCAAGTTCTCCACCAGAAGCCATGCAGAGGGCGGCTAATCCCATGACAAAAGTCAAGGACAGAAGGAGCGCAGATATATAGAACCACTTGTTTCTCCTCACAGACTCGCTACCTCCAATCTAGTGCTAATAGTAATTTGGGCGATAGAGCTCATTCATATCTAAGTTATGACCCGCTCTATCGCCCTAAATCTTGGTTACCTAAAACTACTAAATTTTGCCTACCAGCATAAATGCAATCAGCAGACCGTAAATGGTCAGGGTTTCAATAAAGGCCAGGGTGATAAAGAGCAGAGTTCTAACATCTCCTCCTACCTCAGGCTGCCGTGCAATAGCTTCAAAAGCTTTGCCACCAGCAACACCCATTCCTATACCACCACCGATACCGGCTATGGATACAGCGAGACCAGCACCTAATGCTACGCCCATCTTTTTCCCTCCTTTCGTTGCCCAAATTGTTTATACTTTGAGCCTAAAATAATTTATGGGGTTAATGACCTGCTCCTGCGGCAGCTGCTATATAACTGCTTGACAGGATTGTAAACACTATTGCCTGGATGGCTCCCAGTAATAAGCTTAGTCCCATGATGGCTGACGGAACCAAAAATGGTGCCATAAACATTAAGAAGGCGATAACCATTTCTTCACCGAAGATGTTGCCAAATAGACGGACGGTGAGGGACAGCGGGTGTGCCACCTCTTCGACCAGGTTCAGCGGCAACATTGCCCAACTCGGACTTACGAAGTGTGATAGGTAGTGGGCTCCGTGCTCACTGAAACCAGCGATATGAATAGAAAAGAACGTGATTATTGCCAATGTCATGGTCACGTTCCAGTTGCTGGTTGGTGGTTGGAAACCTTCTATATGTGCAGCACCAGGGATCAAACCGCTGTAGTTGCTGCATAAGATAAACAGGAAAAATGAAGTTAACAAAGGAGCCCATTTCTTAGCAACATGCTCTTCGTCCATCAACTGTGTGAAAAAATCATAGGTAAAAATTATGATTGCCTCGAAGGCATTCTGCAGTCCCCGCGGAACCATCTGCATATTCCTGGTTGCAGAAATAGCTATTATACCGATCAAGGCGATAAGGACCCACTCGGTAAAAATCAGATGGTCTACAGGAATCGGACCCAGATTAAAAAAGACACCATCCCACATACCAAAAGTCATTTTCTTTTTCCCCCCCTCCTGAAGTGGATTTTGAGGTCAGGTTCGCACCATTGACAAGGCCGAACAATAAAATCCAAACCCGGGCCACTGAAACTAGTGACTAAGGCTGATTTCCGTACCCTAGCTATTCCTGATGGCTACCGCCGCTCTCTTTCGCTCTACGTTCCTCACTCGCCATCATCTTGTCCCACATGCTCTTTATCCCAGTGGCCACCCCCAACAGCACACCCAAGATAAGATATAAGTGATTTTCGTTCTGGAATCTTCCGTCTAACCAATAGCCTGCATAACCGCACAATCCTATGGCCGCCGCCGCTGTGGTTACCATATTGATTGCGTCTGCCAGGCCTTTAAGCCAATTATTTTTTTTGCGATTTTCCGTCATATTTTACCCCAGCCTAAACGGCTGTTATTATCCCCTTCTTCTATTCGTCATAAAGAACCAAAATCCTTTTTTAGTTCATTAAAATTTCGACTGTTTTTATTATTCTTCATAGTTCACAAAATTTACGTAGATATTGTGTATTCTACGGGAAGGGCAAAATTCCTCTAAACTAAGTAAAAAATCTGCGCCTGATTATTTTGGTTGTCCCGACAGATAACCCTTGCGCTCCAGTTTATTGTGATGTTCCTGCAAGGCACTCTCAATGTCCACTCCAAATTGTTCTTCCATTACGAACATCATGGTCACTGCCGTTTGAGCCACATCCAGAAGTTCGCGAGCAATTTCCAACTTAATCACTTCCAAATCCATCTTGATCTGTTCCCCGCTGAGACCCCGGTACTTGCCGATGACCTGAGCCAGTTCCCCGGCCTCTTCCATCAGTTTGAGTGCAGTGGATTCCAACGTCGGATTAAGTTGGTTCAAACGCGGCAAAGACAATGTCTTGCTATCCATACAATATCTCTCCAGTACTAAGTTGTCCAATTCCTTTATATGCCATACAGCGGATGTTTAGCGCAAAGGCTTGCGACAATTGCACGGGCTTCATCCTGTTTTTCAGCTTGCTCAGGGTTATCCAGAGCAATGGCGATGGCTTTTGCCACCTGACGCATGTCTTCTTCATCAAAGCCTCGGCTAGTCAGTGCCGGAGTGCCCAGGCGAATACCGCTGGTGATAGTAGGTTTCTCAGGGTCGAAAGGTATGCCATTCTTGTTGGTGGTGATGTTGACCTCTTCCAATATGAATTCGGCTTCTTTGCCGGTAAGTCCTTTGGGTCTGACATCGACCAGCATGAGATGATTATCGGTACCGCCGGATACCAGCCGCAGGCCGTTTTTAACCAGTTCTGCAGCCAGAGTACTAGCGTTCTTGACGATCTGACTCTGGTAAGTCTTGAATTCGGGTGACATGGCTTCTTTCAGACAGACTGCCTTGGCCGCGATCACGTGCATCAAAGGTCCGCCCTGGATACCAGGAAATACAGCACTGTCAATCTTTTTGGCCCATTCCTCAGTGCACATAATCATACCGCCTCGCGGTCCTCTAAGGGTTTTATGGGTTGTAGTAGTAACAAAATGCGCGTGAGGTACCGGGGTCGGATGCAACCCAGCCGCAACCAGGCCGGCAATGTGCGCCATATCTACAAAGAGCAAAGCTCCTACTTCATCAGCTATAGCACGGAATCTAGGGAAGTCTATTACCCGGGGATAGGCACTGGCTCCGGCCACGATCATCTTAGGCTGGACTTCTCTGGCTACCCTCAGGACTTCATCATAATCGATGGTCTCAGTCTCAGGACTGACACCATATTCAGCAAAATTAAAATACTTGCCGGACAGGTTGGCCTTGCTGCCGTGGGTCAGATGTCCGCCATGGCTTAGATTCATGCCCATTACAGTGTCTCCGGGCTTCAATGCGGCAAAATATACTGCAGTGTTAGCCTGCGCGCCTGAATGAGGCTGTACATTGACATGGTCACAGCCAAAAATCTTTTTCGCTCTTTCCCGGGCCAAATCTTCCACCACATCGACGTGTTCACAACCACCATAGTATCTTTTGCCCGGATAACCTTCGGCATACTTGTTGGTCATTACACAGCCCTGGGCGGCCATGACGGCTCGGGAAACAAAGTTCTCCGACGCAATTAATTCCAGCTTGTTGTTCTGGCGTTTCTCTTCCAGTCCAATAACCTCGGCTACTTCTGGGTCGACCGGCGAAACATATTGCTCAATATAGTCCACGGTGCAAAGCCTCCTAGTATAAAATTATTAATTTTTAATTATTAATTTTTAATTAGTGTTGAAATGCTCGGCATTTCTTTTATCATCACCATAATTCAAAATTAAAAATTCACCATCAAAATTTATCTGGTGTGTTTTCTTTCAATTTCTCTTATCTTGTCCACCCGGAGCTGGTGACGCTCACCTGCAAAGCTGGTATCGAGGAAGGCTTTAACGACTTCGATAGCAAGCCCGGTTCCGATTATGCGGGCTCCCATGGCCAGAATATTAGCATCATTATGCTCACGGGCCATGCGTGCGCTAAAGGGTTCGCCGCACAAAGCCGCCCGGATACCAGGTATCTTGTTGGCTGCCATGGAAATGCCGATACCGGTGCCACAGATAACTATACCCGGGCATTGATCCTTCAATACTTCCTCGGCGACCGCCTCTGCAATATCTGGATAATCTACGGAGTCCGGCGAAAAGCAGCCGCAGTCCAACACCTCATACCCCTTATATTCTAGCATCACTATGATCTCTTTTTTTAGATGAAAACCAGCATGATCGCTGCCGATAGCTACCTTCATTATTTTCTCCTTATTGCCTGTCCCTGCGTTATATTGTACCAGACCCCAGGAAGTATTTCTTTTAACTGGCTGACACATTTCTGATAGGCCTCGAATCCGCCGCCGATGGGGTCGCTAATGTCCATTCCTGCAAAGCCGGCATATTCACCCAGAGTGTAGACTCTGGGTCCTGTCTCCGGATAGCGTTCCCGGATCTCATCACGATGACTTGAGCTCATGGTTAAGATCAGATCGGCTTGCCCGATGATTGAAACGTCCAGTATCCGGGAGCGGTGACCAGTGATATCAAGGCCCTCCCGTGCCATTATTCTAATAGCTTCAGGACTGGCCGATAGATCGTTCAAGGTATAAAGCCCAGCCGAACATATCTCGATCTCATTTTTAATCTGTTCAGAATTCTCCTGCAGCATTTTTAATAAGAGGGCTTCAGCCATCGGGCTGCGGCAGGTATTCCCGGTGCATACCAAAAGTATTCTGGTCATTTCTGTCCCGCCTCTACATTGCCAGTTTCACTGCCAGTAACAACAAGACAATACCCCCGGTAATCTGGGCATAGCTTCCCAGTAAACGTCCAAAGAAACGTCCTCCGGTGAAGCCCAACGCTGTCATGACACCAGCGGTTGCACCCATTATTAAGACCGTTAGAAACAGGGGCATTTTAAAAGTACCTAAACTGAACCCTACTGTCAAGGCATCCATACTTACCGATAATCCCATGATAATAATGCCAAGCCAGCCTTGTCGGGGCAGCTTTACCCCGCTAAAAAGCTTATGACCTTCGGAAAATTTCACGCTTCGTGGACGAATCTCCCGATAGCCCTTGGTGATAAACTCATAAGCAATATACAGTAAAACCAGTGCCCCCACGCGCCCAGCCCAGACCCCCAATAATTTGCCCAGAGCCAGGCCGGCCTCCAGTCCGATAAGGGGCATTATTATGTGGAATACCCCCACTGTAGTGGAGAAGGTAATTTCATAACGGCGGCTCACTCCTTTGACTCCCATGCCCATGGAAAGGGAAAAGGCATCCAAGCCGAGGACTAGAGCTACCAGTATAATAGTCAACAATTGATTGCTCATGTTAATTATCCCTCGCTGCGCCGGGCGGATCTGCGAATGCGGTCAACCACCGCGGCACCAAGACCATCGGTTACGGTCAGAGGTGCAAACAAAAGTATCTCGATCCCATCCTGCTCGGCTTTTCTCAGTATTGAGTACAGGCTAGAGCCACTGTCCAACTCCAGATAATAGTGCCCGATATCTCCGGTGGTTCTAATACCGCAGCTGCTATTGTTAACTACCGCTGCCTTTCCACCCTGCCCACGATAATATGCCAATTTTTCTATAAAGTCTTCTTCATTTTCGCAAAGGATCACCTTGCTCTGCGTTTGGTAATGGGGCAGCCGGGTATTCTCATTTTCAATAAGTTCGATGTTGCACTGCAGGATATCCTGCAGCCGCTCTACTGGCACACCACCCAATCGAATAAGACGATAATGCGGCCCTGATAGGTCGATCACCGTTGACTCAACCCCCAAGCCGGTTGAACCTCCATCCACTACCGCAGCGATCCTGCCGTCGAGATCGGCCGCCACATCAGCAGCGGTCAATGGGCTGGGACGCCCGGATAGATTGGCACTGGGTGCAGCAATAGGGCCGGCTGCTTCGATCAAGGCCAAGGCTATTGGATGATCAGGCATACGCAGACCTACACCGGGCTGCCCGCCGGTAATTACACGGGGTACTCCCGGTAGAGCCGGCAATATAATAGATAAAGGTCCCGGCCAAAATGTTTCCATCAGTAATAGGGCATCAAGCGATATATCACTAACTAAAGCGGACAAGTGTTCCCGGTTACTGACGTGTAGCAGCAGGGGATTACCTGCTGGCCGGCTTTTAGCTATAAAGATCTTCTCAACAGCTTCCGGCACAAAGGCTGAAGCTCCCAGCCCATAAACGGTTTCAGTGGGAAAGGCCACCAGTTCTCCCCGGCGAATGAGGCTGGCGGCTTGTTGGATGAGTTCTGGTTCAGGATTATTGCAATCTATTTTTATGTATTCTGTCAACAAATCATCTACCCTGCTTTCGAGCTCTGATAATCCGGTCCCGGCCGGCCAGGTCAGTCAGCAGTTCCACTTCGGTGAATTGATCCATCAAGTTCACTGCTGCGGTACCCTGTTCAGCCCCGATTTCATAGAGGATGTACCCGCCTGGCTTCAGCAGTCCAAGCGCCTGGGGCAATAGGCGTCGATAAAGATCAAGGCCGTCTCCCCCGGCGAGCAAGGCCTCACGCGGCTCATATTCTAGGATACCGCGGTCCAAAGCCTGGTATTCAGGTTCGGGTATGTAAGGCAGGTTAGCGACGATAAAATCAAAGGGCCCCTCCCCGTCCAGGGGAGCCAGCAGATCCCCATGGAAGTATTCAATAATAACCTCATTATGATTGGCGTTAGCCCGGGCTATTTCCAGAGCGGGACTCGAGATGTCCACAGCATATACCCTGCTCTCCGGCAAATAATAAGCTAAGCTGACGGCAATGGCTCCGGAACCGGTCCCTACATCACAGATTTTCAATGGGGACGGTTCTTCAATTTCTTCGGACGTAGCAACGGTTCCCCGAACCAGCTCGATGACCTGTTCCACCAGCAGTTCTGTTTCGGGGCGGGGTATCAGAACCGGGGGACCCACCTGATAAGTGAGCGACATGAATTCCTTGGTACCGGTGATATAGGCCAGGGGCTCGCCGGCTGCCCGTCGTTTGATCAAATTGCGGTAGGCTTCCCGCTCAGGCGGGCTGCTGGGGGCTTCGTAATTGGCATAAAGAAATATCCGGCTCTGCCCCAGGACATGAGCCAGGAGCAGTTCAGCTTCCAAGCGAGGTTCTGCTATGCCGCGATCCTGGAAATATCCCTGGGTCCAGGCCAGCAGTTCCTTGATAGTCCAAGTGTCAGACAAATCAGTCCACCTGCTTCAAGCGCTCAGCCTGATCATTCTCCGTCAAAGCCTGAATGATCTCCCCGAGCTGCCCCTCTAAAATGTAATCCAGCTTATGCAAAGTCAGGTTGATGCGGTGATCACTGACCCTGCCCTGGGGGAAATTATAGGTACGGATACGCTCACTGCGATCACCGGTCCCCACCTGGCTTTTACGGGCGCCGGCCATTTCAGCATGCTGTTCTTCTTCCATGATCTCTTTCAGGCGGGATCTCAGTACCCGCATAGCCTTGGCCTTGTTCTTGTGCTGCGATTTCTCATCCTGGCAGGTTACCACCAATCCGGTAGGTACATGGGTCAAGCGTATAGCCGATTGGGTGGTATTGACCGATTGGCCCCCCGGTCCGCTGGAGCAATAGATATCTACCCGGACTTCATTGGGGTCAATCTCCAGTTCTACTTCTTCAGCCTCGGGGAGTACCGCCACCGTAGCTGCTGAGGTATGGATGCGGCCGCCGGACTCGGTAGAAGGTATCCGCTGTACCCGGTGTACTCCGGATTCAAATTTTAGCTTACTGTAAGCGCCCTGACCCTCAACCGCGAAGATTATTTCCTTTATTCCGCCGATATCAGTATAATTAGAATCCATAATGTCGACCTTCCAGCCCTGGTTCTCCACGTAACGGGTGTACATACGGAAGAGATCGCCGGCAAACAAAGCAGCTTCATCACCACCGGTACCCGCCCGGATCTCCATGATGACATTCTTTTCGTCATTAGGGTCACGGGGCAGCAGCAGAAGCTGCATCTCCTTTTCTAAAACGACTTTGCGCTCCTGCAGGGTCTCTTCTTCCTCCAGCAGCATCTCTTTAAAATCCTCGTCCGCACCTTCTTTGAGCATTTGACGAGTATCTTCCAGCTGAGTAATGACCGACTTATACTCCTGGTATTTTCCCACAATATCGCTGAGATCCGAGTGTGCTTTGGCATACTTCTGCAGCTTGCTCTGGTCAGCTATCACCTCAGGCTGACTAAGCATCTCGCTCAGTTCATTATATTTCTCTTCCAGGCTGGCCAGTTTCTCCAGCATTGCATGCTCCTCCTAATACCATGGAATTTTTTAATAGACGCAGGCGGCTATTGCCGCACGCAGATCATTATGGTTAGAATTTTGAATTTTGAATTCTTAATTTTTAATTAAGGTGTGCACCCTCCAGGTGCAATTAGCGTCATCCAAAGGCTATTTCCCATCATCTAATGACCCAACTCAGCAGATTGATTTAGAACGATACTTTGTGGGTATCGGGGCGCATGGCGGTTTATTTATATCTGCCCTGAAAATAGTTAACGAAATGCGAAGCATTTCCACATTAATTCAAAATTAAAAATTCAAAACTGGAGATTTTTACTTACTCTTCAGCGTTATCATATAAATCTGCGTTAATCTGCGTCTATTATCCCCTAAGCCTCACCCTGCGCCGGAATGACCAGCCTCAGGGAGGCCAGGGCTACTTCCAGCTGGTCGTCGTCTGGTTCGCGAGTGGTCAGCTTCTGCAGATAAAGACCCGGAGCAATCAGGATCCGAGCCCATCCATTGGTATAGTATTTGCCGCTCCAGCGCAGGAATTCATATGATAGTCCTGCCACCAGCGGCAACACGGCAAGACGGGTCCATACCCGGTAAAAGAGGCTGCCGTCCCCCAGCAGGGCAAAAACCAGTATCGATATCACCATGACTATCAACAAAAAGCTGGTGCCGCAACGCGGATGCAGGGTCGTATACTTGCGGGCGTTCTCCACCGTCAGTTCTTCACCGGCTTCCAGCGTGAATATCGATTTATGTTCAGCGCCGTGATACATAAACACGCGCTCGATTTCCTTCATTTTTGATATAGCATAGACGTAGAGCAGGAAAAAGGCGATCCGAAAGACCCCCTCCACCAGATTCTGCAGGAAGATCCCCCCCAGCCAGGCCTTAGTAAAATGTACCACCGCCGTAGGCAGGATCATAAACAGACCAATGGCCAGCACAAAAGCCAGAACAGTTGTAAAGAATATCTCCGCACCGGTCAGCTGCTCCTCCTCTTCCTCCAGGGATAGGTTGGCTGATTTGTTGAGCATACGTACCCCGATAACCATGCTGTTGATCAAAACGTAGGTCCCGCGGATAAAAGGCCACTTGAGGAAAGCCAGTCCTTTAGGCAAAGCCGACAGAGCCTCTTCCTCGGCTACAATCGAACCATCCGTCCTTCTCACCGCCAGGGCGACCTTATCCGGACCACGCATCATGACGCCCTCGATAACTGCCATACCGCCATACTGTACCTTATCGCTCATACATACCGCCATTTTTATTTTTAATTCTTAATTATTAATTCTTAATTCATGTAGAAATGCTTCGCATTTCATTGTTTATTTGTCGTTGCTTTCCCTTTGCACCTGTAGGGTGCAAACCTTAATTCATAATTCAAAATTAAAAATTCAAAATTCCCCATCTGCGTCTATTAATACCTCAAAATGCAGAAAAAAATAGCAGAGCATTACACCCTGCTACTTCGTTACTGTAAGCCATACTTTTTCTTGAACTTGTCTACCCGTCCGGTAGTATCAACTACCCGGCTCTTATTTCCGGTATAAAAAGGGTGGCACTTGGAGCAAATCTCTACCTTGATCGCTTCCTTGGTGGAACCCACCTCAAACTCATTGCCGCACGCGCAATGGGCTATTACCCTATTGTATTTGGGATGAATCTTGTCCTTCAATGTTTTCACCTCACTTTAAGCGCTTCTATATATCAATTGCCAATCGTAAGCAAACTGCAGTGAAAATTATATCAATAACCCCGTAAAAATACAAGCAAGAATCACTTAATTAGTTTTCCATTTGAATCATGCCCCCGGAATCCCTTGGCAATTACACTCTTTTACATAAAATCTTGTTTTATCATCTCAACTATATTATCATTTTCAAACGAGATGTCACTATCAGGATCAGAATATATGAACCGGTTTCTAGTGACGTTTAAACACTAAACTGCTCATTTTTCTCTTCCCTTTGCGACTATCCCACCGGTGATATAAATACAACTGGAATACGAGGAGGTATATCCTGTGAGTATTTATCCGACGCTAATCACTATAGGAATTCTGGTAGCACTGGCTACCATCATCAAGTACCTGGGCGGCGAGATGCTGATAGCCGGTTACAATACTTCGTCTGCCGAGGCCAGAGAATACATGAAAGAAAAAGGCATCGGCGCCTTTGTCGGCAACTACATCTACCTGCTGGCCGCCATCATCCTGGCCGGATTTCTGCTCCGGCAGGCCGGCTTCGTCTGGGGCCAAGATGTGGCCTGGGGCTTCTTTATCGCGGTGATAGTAACCATGCTGATAAGGGTGCAGCGTTTTAATCCTCCGGGTGAATTGACCACCGGCAAAAACGATAAAAAACAAAACATCATCGTACTTGCTGCCATCGTTCTCTCCGTAGTCATCACCGCTGGGGTTATCGGCAGCATATATTGGGCTTCCCGTCCTCCCCAGTACATCTTTCATGATAAAAGCCTGCAGATCAGCGGCGCGTATGGGACTGCTTTAAACTATTCCGAAATTGATTCGGTACGACTGGCCACCAAGCTGCCGCCTATTGGTTATAAAAACAACGGCCTTGATGCGGGACCGATCCTTAAGGGACATTTCCAGGTGGAAAAACTCGGCCAATGTATGCTTTCTCTGCGTTCCGCCCATGGTCCGGTCATAATCATCACAAGAAAAAACCACGGGGAACCCATATTGATTAACCTGGCTGAGCCGGCACAGACCACAAATCTATATCAGAAGATCAAAAGCCAGGTTAATTAGTTGTTGCACCGTCTGAGTTTAGGAGGTCAAAATAGTGAAAATTGATTTCAGCACCCTCTATTTAGGATTCATATTTATTATGGCCGGAGGCCTCACGCTGCTGATGGCCCAGAAAGGCAGCAATCTTAATCCGGTAGCGGGCTATCGTACCGGTTGGTCTATGAAAAGCCCGGAGACCTGGGTGGCTGCCAATCGTTATTCCGGTAAGGCATTGCTGGTGACCGGCTTCGTCACTCTTATATGTGGCATTCTGGTCTGGCTGGAGCCCTTGGCCCCTTATGGCATGATGATAGTCATTGCCGTAATGAGTGTCGGCATCGTGGCCACCATTGCTGCCACGGAAACCTATCTGCGACGTAATTTTGATGACGACGGAAATCCAAAAATCTACCGCTTCGGCGTAGATCTACATGAAAAACCCCTTACCGGGACCAGCCAGCCAGAGTCGGCACTGCCTTCCCGAATCCCCTTTACCATATTGGAATATATCCTGGAGGGTCTGGCCTGCTTAGGCATTATCCTCGCCCTGGCTGCGGTCATATTCTATTACCCTGAACTGCCGGACCAGATACCCCAGCATTACGGAGCCGGCGGCCAGGTGGATGCCTGGGGCGGCAAAGGGATGGTGGTTATGCTCCCGGTGTTCAGCCTGGTGCTCTATGGCCTGATGAGTATGATCCGCTGGTTCTCGCCCTCATCATCAGGTAAAAAGGTATCGCTCGGCCAATGGCGGTTGAGTCTCGATCTGATAGCCTGGCTCAAAGCAATAACGGTGTGGACCTTTACCTATCTCAGCTGGATGACTATCCAGATCAGCCTGGGCCAGGCCCATTCTCTGCACGCAGCCTTTAACCCGCTTATGCTGGGCAGTATGACCATCATCATAGTGTTTTATATCTGGAAAATACTAAAGGTCGGTGCATGATCATTGATCCGGTCTGACTTGGTTGACAATCGTGGCCGAATATAGAATCCGCCCCTACAATTCGTAGCCAGGATCAGATAACCTTCTGTTCACGCAGCCGGGCGATGTCTCCTTCATCATAACCTAATCCGCGTAAGATTTCCTCGCTCTGCTCACCCAATGCCGCCCAGCTTGTTTTGACCTGGCTCGGGCCTGAAGACATCTTGACCGGCAATCCAGTCAGACACAGATCCTGACCGGGCCCGGCGAAATCCTCCAGGCGGTTTATCATACCCCGGGCCGCAACCTGGGGGTGCTGGCACATTTCATCGAGGTCCAGCAACGGACTGAAACAGATATCACTAGGGGAGAAGTGCTCTTCCCATTCGCTGCGGGTCCGGGTCAGGAAGTATTCCTGCACTCTTTGCTTGATGATCTCTTGCTGGGCTGGGTCCCATTGGGCAGCGGGATATTCGGGGTAACCCATTTCGGTACAGAATTCCTTCCAAAACTTGTCTTCTGCTGCCGCCAAACTCACATAACCCCCATCGCCAGTGGCATAGATATTGTAACAGGCAAAACCACCGGCATATACTCCCTCGCCCCGCCGGGGCAGTCTGCCCCAGCCAGCCCGATCGGCCAAGAGCTGCACGGTCAGGCTTACTGTCCCGTCCATAATAGCAACATCGCAGTATTGTCCCTCTCCGGTGCTGGTTCGCTGGAAAAGTGCCATCATGATAGCAGCAAAAGCATATAGTGATCCGCCAGCCATGGCCATCAGCGTCACAGGCGGTACCAGCGGGATCTCTCCCGGCAATCCGTTAAGCACCGCCATCCCGGACAGACTTTGAAAATTTAGATCATGGGAGGGAGCCGTCGACATGGGACCGGTCTGTCCATATCCACTCAGTGAGCAGTATATGAGGCGGGGATTTTCTTTTTTCAGACTCTCATAACCCAGCCCCAGCTTATCCATGACGCCGGGGCGAAACTGTTCGATCAAAACATCAGCTTCGCGTACCAAAGAGCGCAGTATCTCCTTGCCGGAATCCTGCTTCAAATCAATAGCCAGACTTTTCTTATTGCGATTTACCAGGTAGAACAAGCTGCCAGTGCCGTTGATCAAAGGGCCTTGCCTACGAGAAGGATCACCGCCCTGCCGGTCCTCCACCTTAATAACCTCGGCCCCGTAATCGGCCAGTAGTTGAGTGCAAAAAGGCCCGGCAATGACCCGGGAAAGATCCAATACCCGTACTCCCTCCAGCGGCATGCTCATTTAAAACCACCTCAAACCTTTGTTATTTACGTTGATACAAATAAAATACACCTTCTATTTATCACAGTATGATGATTACTTTCTTCTACTTCCACTTATTTATTCCTGCAAACTCAGGTTCGGAATGACCTATCCATAATAATGGCTGAAAACAAAAAGGGCCGGGGCTGTCCAAACAACCGGACCCCGTCCCTTACTGTCTGACTTTTATATTATTCCTTTGTCATGCAGAGAAGCTATTTCCTCGTTTCCATAACCCAGATATTTTAATATTTCCCCATTGTCTTGCCCCAACTCTGGGAATTTGGCTTTTAATTGTCCCGGTGTTTCTGATAATTTAAAGGGAACCCCACCCAAACAGAGGTCCTCTCCCGGTTTGACAAAATCGGCCAGACGAGTGATCATATCCCGCGATATTATTTGAGGATGTATACATACCTCGTCCACATCCAGCAGCGGAGTAACACAAATATTGCTGCCGTAAAAGTGCTCTTCCCATTCCCTGGCGGTCCGGGTCATGAAGAAGTCTGTGACCGCTTCGATTATTTCTTCCTGCCGGTTGGGATCCCACTGGGCAATACCAAGTTCAGGACGGCCTATTTTCACGCAAAATTCCTCCCAGAACTTACGCTCCCCTGTTGCCAGGGCCACATATTTCCTGTCACTGGTAGGATAAATATTATATGAAGCAAAACCACCGCAAAACAATAACTTGCCCGGATGGGGAAGATCTCCCCATCCCGCCCGCTCAGCCAGCAGCTGGGCAATCAGGCTGACAGCTCCGTCCAGGATTGCCACATCACACATTTGGCCTCTGCCGGTTTTATTCCTCTGGTATAATGCCATCATTATCGCAATTGCAGCATACAGTGTCCCACCAGCCAAGGCCATCCAACCGATCGGGGGCAGCAACGGTTTTTCTCCTGGCCGTCGATAGTGCAGCGCTACACCAGACAGGCTTTGATAATTCAGGTCATGTGACGGGAAAGATGACATGGGCCCGGTCTGGCCGTAACCGGTCAGGGCACAGTATACCAAGCCCGGGTTGATATCACTGAGTATTCCATAACCCAAACCGAGTCTATCCATGACGCCAGGTCTGAACTGTTCAATAAGCACGTCGCTTTCTCTGACCAGGCGACGAAGTATCTCCTTGCCCTCTTCCTTCTTTAGGTCCAGGGTGAGGCTTTTTTTATTGCGGTTAAGTACATAAAAGATACTGCCAGTACCTTTGATAAAAGGCGGTTGAGACCGGGCCGAGTCTCCTCCCCGGGGATCTTCGATCTTAATCACCTCCGCCCCGAAATCCGCTAACAACTGACCACAAAATGGTCCGGCCATGACCCGGGACAGGTCTAATACCCGTATGCCTTCCAGCGGCATGGTCATGAGTATACCTCCCTTAGTGTTTAATAATCCATCGCTTTAAAGGACCTTCTTTTGTCTTATAAAAACTATTGTGACATATTATTTCATTTATTTCTATTATTTGCATGCCTTTTCTTAGGCTCTTACAGCTCGTTATCCTGCTTAAGCATTCTGTTGACTGGGATTTTCATGCGTAATATGATTAGCACAAACGAGGACACAAGATATGGAGGATGTAACATGCAGGAATCCCATGTGGTAACCTGTTTCCTGGAACACGATAACAAGATACTTATCCTCCAGCGCAGCGCAAAGGTGGGCAGCTACACCGAGTGTTGGGCGGGAATCAGCGGGTATATCGAACCGGGAGTGGACGCTCTAGACCAAGCCTGGCAGGAGATAAATGAAGAAGCATCCCTGGGGCAGGAACAGTTGGAACTGGTAAAGGTCGGGGATACCCTGGAAATCCCTGATGACAGTCTGGGGAAGAAGTGGGTGGTCCATCCTTTTCGCTTCCGGGTGCAGAACCCCGAATTGATAAAGATCGACTGGGAGCACAACCAGTTCAAGTGGATCGAACCGGAGGAGATCAGGGATCATGTTACCGTTCCTGGCCTTTATACAGCCTGGGAGCGGGTCCAATGAAGATAGTCGCTGAGTTGATTGAGGCTATCCGCAATGATCGTCTAAACGGTGCCAGTACCCTGACCCGGCAGTCCCTGGAGGCTCTTCATCTTGCGGCTGGCGGTTTGCCTTCCGGCTCCCCGGACGATTATCTAACGGCTCTGACCGAAGTTGCCCTTGCGCTATCCCAGGCTCGACCCAATATGCATTCGATCAATCACTATATGCAATGCTTCCTGGCCGAGATCAAGCAAAGACCGTTGACCGACGATCTGCCATCATGTATAGCCAAACTGACCGAGGATCTCATACAGCAATGGGAAACATCCAGAAGCCAATTAATCAAAGCCGGTGCCTCATTAATTAGCCAGGGAAGAACCATATTCACCAGCAGTTACAGTTCGACGATCATTGCCAGCCTGTTGCTAGCCCGCCAAGAGGGCAAGGACTTCAGCCTTTTAATTGCCGTTTCACGATTCCAGGACGGTCAGCCTGCCTATGGAGCAAATATGGCCAGTGAACTGGCCGGGCAAGGTATAACTAGTACACTGATTGATGATGGTAAAATTACTGACAACATAGAAAAGGCAGATATGGTGGTATTGGGTGCTGATACGGTGCTGGCCGATGGATCAGTAGTCAACGGGTACCCCAGTGCGGCTATAGCCAAGGCGGCCAGTGCGCATTCTATTCCGGTTTATGTGCTCTGCGAAGAAAGCAAATGCTCAGACCATAATTTCATTCAACCAGAACCGGGCTTCGAAATTATCCCCGCCGAATTGATTTCTGCCGTCATCAAGGTTTGATATATGAATTAAACCCTAACACGAAAATTCCCAGTATCGACCACACGATTATGCTAAGTCCAATCGACCATTTCATTGTACGGTTAAGATTTTTCCAAGATATAGCTAGATAAATTCCCAATACTAAAGATGCAGCAAGAAGCAATGCTGGAAATACTACTCGAGGTAAATAAGCAGGAAGCAGCATACAGGCCAGAACACCAAGGACAGTAATCCAGGTTACCCATTGAAAAATCTTATTCTTATCCTGTAGCATGGACATTCCTCCTCAAATGCTTGTCGGTTTCTTCCTTGTAGAAAGTGCCAGAAAAGTATCCCCTAATGTGTAATTAATAGTAACGAGGTTATACTAAGCATAGTCCATATTTAACAAATATTCCAGCGGAGGGGATAAGTAATGAAAAAGCGCTGGCTGGTGCTCTTCAGTTTGGTATTTTTTCTATTGATAGGTGGATGTGATACCAATAACAAAAACGGTGAAAATGAGAATAAAGGAACAACTCCGGAGGTTAAGCCGGTCGAAACAAAGGCTGCCCGGCCGGGCGATTATTTCCCGCTTAAGGCGGGCAGCACCTGGACCTACCAGGGGGCCGGCAACGAATATGCCTCTTTTGAAAGACAGGTGGAATACGTTAAAAATGATTTTGCTCAGGTCAGAGAAGCCAATGGCGGTACGGTTAGCGCCTCTGTCTACCAGGTTACAGACCGGGCCGTTACCCGCGTCTATACCCGGGGTGAGTCTTATGATAGCAAGAACATACTGGATGGAGGCTTTACCTCCAATGATAATACGGTTATCATTCAGGGTCCTGTTAAGAAAGGGAGCAGCTGGCAAAACGAGGACAATATCAAGCGAAGTATAATAAGCTTGCAGGCCAAGATGGATACTCCGGCTGGAAGCTTCAGCTGTCTGCATATCAGGATGGATGGTCCTGATTATGTTATCCATGAATACTATGGCAAGGGAGTAGGCTTGGTGAGGCGGGAGTTTGTCAGCAATGGCGAGACAGTCTCTTCTACGCTTGAGAGCTATCGCATCGGGCCTGAGATAACCGATAAATAATTAGCGCTCAACAGTAAATAATGCTGCCAGTTTGATGTATTCTGCAATAACGCGTTCTATATCTTCTCGGGATCTCCACCATGCCTTTTCGTTGAAAGTATCATAGCGACTGGGGCACACTGTTACCCTGTACTGCTGCTCATCCGTCTTGAGGGTACGCTCGAAAATTATTCCTGCGCGCGTGGTATGGTAGCGGGAAGATACCAATATCATACTGTCTGATCCCGGATTAGTCTGAAGATATTGTTTGATGCGGCGAGCCTCATCCCAGGTACTGTCCGCTCCACAGGGCAGGATGACAAAAGCAGCAGACGGAACGCCCAACTGCACTCCGACCGATTTATTAAGATCAGGATCACTGGGGATAGATACATTACGGCTTTTCAATAATTGGTCACCAGGACGATGGTTAACGACCATAACTATCTTCTTGCTGTACCCAGCCTTATAAAGATCCACCGCTTCCAAGAGCCGGTCGGGCCCACTGCCCATCAAGACCACGATAAAGTCAGACCGAACTAATCTGTCTTCCCGAACCAGATAATTCCCGGCGTTATAAAAAAAATAGGCCAACCCGGCTATCAGTACAAAGGCTAATATCCATGCCTGCTTTTTCTTATCCATCAACTTGATTCTCCCTAATAAATGATTGTTTAACCAGCTCGGTCACGTATCTGCCAACTGCCAGGCTGGAGGTCAAACCAGGAGATTCCATTCCGATCAGGTTAATGAATCCCCCATATCCGCGGTCAGATTCTTCTTTAATAATAAAATCCCGAAAGGCCTCACCGGGAGCCTGCAGCTTGGGGCGTATTCCACAATAATCAGGGGTCAAGTCATCAATCTCCAGCCAGGGCAGATAGCGCCGGGCTGACTGGTAAAATTCCTCTTGGGCCTTATCATCCATCTGATAATCAATCCTATCTACATAACAAAAATCCGGGCCCAGGCGTTGCCCTCCATTTAGATCAAAGGTCAAGTGGATGCCCAATCCGGCTTGCTCCGGCAGAGGATAGACCAGGTGCTCAAAATAACGGCGTGGTCGCAGCCGGTAGTATTCACCCCGGCAATAATAGAGACGATATCCGCACTCATCCACATCCAGAGCGGGCATGGCGGCTACCTGGTCACTGTAGAGACCGGCAGCATTGATTACTATGCGGCTTTTTATCGACTCTCCGGGAAGCTTGACCAAGTAATCCTGCTCAAGCTTACGAATAGACACAACCGGAGCCTTCAACAGCAAGCTGACTCCCTGTTCCCGGGCGCGGCGGCAATAAGCATACATCAAACCATGGCTGTCAATTATGCCGGTATCAGGTGACCAGACGCCTGCGGCAGCTTTTACCCCGGGAACTCGCTTCTGTACCTGGGTCGGTGTAAGCCACTCCAACACAACTCCATTGGTCTGTCCCTGAACAAACACCCGCTCCAGTTGATGTATCTCGTTCTCGTCAACCGCTATTATCACCTTGCCGCAACGGCGATAATTGATCTGATTAAGTTCACAGTACTCGTAGAGCATACGATTGCCCTGGCGGCATAACCTGCCCTTTAGACTGGTTTCCGGATAGTAGATCCCGGCATGGATCACCTCGCTGCTGCGACTGGAGGTTTCCTGCCCATAATTATCATTCTTCTCCAGCAGGACCATGCTGAGCTCAGGATAAGCGGCGGACAGCTCACTGGCTATGGCCAGGCCGATCACTCCCGCCCCGATTATTACAATATCGACTTCAGCGTCCCAATCATTCTTCGTCAGTGGTTCCAGCCTCCCCGGGATATCTATAGGTAAAAAAGTACTGTCCGTGGAAGTTATCATAGTTGGTGAAGAACTCATCATCACCGTCATTTTCATCGATCTTGTTTTTATAAACGAAGAGCTTAGCATCAAGATTATCCATCATATACAGGACAAAAGCTTCTGGAAACAGCGGGAGTACCGGCGAACCAAATTCCAGACTGCCATGATGGGCCAGGATAAGATGCCTGATCATCCATTCTAATTCTACGGGAAAAGCCAGACCTTCTGCGCGCATGCTCCGGATATGCTCGCCTACCAACTCGGCTCCCAGCACAATATGTCCCATCATCCTGCCTTCCGTAGTATAACGGGGAGATGGCTTCATCTCGTATTCGTAGATTTTCCCTATATCATGTAAAATAGCTCCGGTAACTAACATATCCCGGTTCAATGACGGGTAGTTTTCCGCCATGTCCAGGCAATTGTTGGCTACACTGAGGGTGTGTTCCAGCAGTCCGCCCCCATAATTGTGGTGTATCTTACGGGCGGCTGGCGCTCTGAAGAAACGGTCCAGCAGGTCCGGCGCGAATATTCTGCTCAACAGGTCTTGCATCCAGGGATCACTTACTGAAACCAGTAGCCGGCGAAAATCTTCCTTGAGTGTCTCCAGGGAGATAGCCGGGCCTTGCATATATTGGGCCGGGTCTTCTTCCAATACCTTGATACGCGTGGCTGTAAGCTGCAGGCGGTTGTTATAAGATCCCAGATTCCCCAGTACCCCTACCACCGCGCCGATCTCCAGTTGACCCGCCACCTGGCAGTTATCCCAGACTACGGAATCGATTTCTCCACCCGCATCACCTATTTTCAGATTAATAACCTCGCGGCCGTCTTTGATGCGACGCTGGGTTTTCTCCAACACCAGAAACTTGCCCCAACCCTGACTGCCGGCCGGTAAAGCCTTCATTTGCGCAACTGTATAGGGTCCCTTCTTATCCAAAACTATTCCTCCCCGGTGAAAAGCTTTTTGCAGGTCAATATCACTTATATTACTATACCATGCAGGTCCATTGTATGCTGGCAATAACAAGTTGGCGCCTTCACGATGCCTAATACCATTTTTATTATCGCCGGTAACAGCATGGATTGCTTAAGATATTCCTCTTTTTACGGTATGACTATAAGAAGCCAGGTTTACTTCCGGCATTTCCTCTTGCAACAATGCCAGAAGATTTACCATTCCCAAGGCTTCGCCCCCAGCAGATACATGCCTTAGCAGGCGATCCGGATCTATATTCAGATTACGGAATTGGATCATATTTACCCGGTTTTTTCTTATGAAATCCAACAACGCACAGGCTTCCTCCTCCCGGTCTGTAAAGCCGGGGAAAGCCAGCAGATTAAGTGAGACGTAAACCCCCTGATCCCGGGCATACTCTATAGAATCAATGACATCGGATAATTCATACCCCTGCGGTCGATGATAACTTATGTAATTGGCCTCATTGCATGAAAACAGAGTGACCCGCATGGAATCCAATCCCGCATCACACAGCTGTTTGATACCTTCTGTATATCCCGCATTGGTATTTATGTTGATGGTCCCCTGGCCGGTTTCACAACGAATATCTTTGACAGCGGCCGATAAGTTTTTAGCGTTGAGAGATGGTTCTCCTTCACAGCCCTGGCCAAAACTAATGATAGCATCTCGTGCATTCTTTAAATGCTCCATACCAACCTGGGCAATCTCTTCTGCTGAAGGAATAAAACTTATACGTTCCTGGGCAGAAACCACCTCACTGTGGCTCTCTGAAATACAACCCAGACATTCTGCATTGCATTTGGTCATACTGGGGATGCCCCCTTCCCAGCGTTGATAGAATATGTTTTGAGCCGTAAAACAGCCATAGCACAGGGAACAGTTGGCCAGCTGCCGGTAAATCCGATTCTCAGGAAACCTTTTCAGCATCTTATTTATGCGGGCGGGAAGTCCTTCGGTATGGTAATTAACCGGATGCCATTTTTTATGATCATCAGTTTGAACTGCCGCCACATATATCTTGCCGTTCTTGAAACCTACCGCCGCATAACCCAGCAGGGGAAGTTCAGCATTGTCCTTGCTTACACAGGCTGGCAGCAGGGTACGGGTAAAGCCCTGGGGCAGCAGAGCGGCTACTGCCGAGATCGGCTGACCCGGCGAGAGCGGATCATATTCGATACCGGTCACCTGATCATTGTGGTCAAGACCCGCCGGTATATTTCCCGGTATCGAAACCAGCGATGCTCCCTTGGGCAAAGGCATCATCTCATGTTTTTCCGGAACCATCCAGTGATAACCACTGCGCCCCAGCATATAAAAATCGGGATGTTCCAATACTTCCCCACGATGGTTGGCATACAAGCTTAACAACACCATCTCACCTCCACTGCTTTCATAAGCCTACCGTAAATTTGCCCAGAAAAAAACCCCCCGAAGGGGGCTGTTTCATATCTGTTTACCTCAGATAATTCAGCGGGTTCATACAGGTACCATCCTGGCGTATCTCAAAGTGCAAGTGGGGGCCGGTAGAACGACCGGTACTGCCTACCTGGCCTATAGTTTCACCTCGCTCCACCTGTTCGCCAGTATCGACCAGGATGCGCTGCATATGTCCATACAAGGTTTGCCGGCCATCAGGATGGTCTAAGATCACCGCCCGGCCATAATTGCCTTTCCAGCCACGAAAAGACACTACCCCGCCGGCAGCAGCCAGGATGGGATCACCAGTCTCACCTGCAATATCCAGCCCATAATGGTAGGCGCTCTGACGCCAACCGAAATAGGAAGTTATTTTCCCAAGCAGCGGCCAGTTTAAGATGAGCCGTGCTACCCCGCGCGAACTCACATTCACCGGAAGTTTCTTCTGGGAATTGCTGGGCGGAAGCGTTAAGGTTTGGCCTATGCGCAGGCGGTTAGGTTTTACCCCCGGGTTCAATTCCTGGATCTGTTCTACGCTTACTCCCTCCAGGCAGGCAATATCCCACATGGTTTCACCGGCCGCGATGCGATGGATTTTATTACGGCTGTTGGGAACAGTTATTTCCCGGCCGATGCTCAGCAGGCTGTTCTCGCTCAGATTATTTGCCGCCATAAGAACATCTACATTCGTGTGATATCTTTGGGCAATTGCCCAAAGGCTGTCCCCTTCTTCGACAACGTAGACAGTTGCTTGATTGGCCGATGTTCTCAGCGCTTGCTGTCGTGGTGCAAAATCCTCGTTGGACAGCGCAGCCCCAGCCTGGTTGCAAGTCGTGATTATTAAAAAAGCAACCATGATAACCAGGCATATCGGTTTCCTTCTCGTAGATATTCACCTCTTTTTCCTTCTGTGAAAAAAAACACCGGGTAGAAATGCTAAATAGCGAGATACCCTGATGTTCTGCTTTTCACTGAATTTGACCCTGTGGGGTCATTTTAGGAACCCTAACTGCGATATGCAAAAAAATAAAGGGCTCCTTGCCCTTTATTTTAACCAAATTTTGTATTCTTATTCAGGTTAGCTGCTAACTACGGTCATAACCATTGCGGGCATATTCCCGTCTGTCATTGCCGAAAACTACCGGAGCGGCTCTCAGCAAGTCCTTATTGCTTCCAGTTTTCTTGAAGGTCTCCAATATCAACTGCATACTATCTACTGGATTGAATTCACTGACCCGGTTGCGAATTATCCAATTAAGTTCTAATTCATCCTTGTTGAGCAACAGCTCTTCCTTACGGGTACTGGAACGTTTCAGGTCTATAGCGGGGAATATCCTTCTTTCCGCCAGCTTGCGGTCCAGTACCAACTCCATATTGCCGCGGCCCTTGAATTCTTCAAATATTACATCATCCATGCGCGATCCAGTTTCAACTAATGCAGTGGCAATGATAGTCAAGCTGCCCCCCTCTTCAATATTGCGGGCAGCTCCAAAAAAGCGCTTGGGTTTGTCTAATGAAGCAGGATCAATACCGCCGGACAGGGTCCGTCCGCTGGGGGGAACCACCAGATTGTGCGCACGCGCCAGCCTGGTCAGGCTGTCCATGAGTATCACAACATCGCGTTTATGTTCAACTAATCTCTTAGCACGCTCCAGAACCATGTCGGTTACCTTGACGTGGTTTTCCGGTGGCTCATCAAAGGTCGAAGCCACTACCTCCGCCTGGGTCGATCGCTGCATATCCGTTACTTCCTCCGGTCTCTCATCGACCAGCAGGATGATAAGTTCGACTTCGGGATGATTGGCGGTTATTCCCTGGGCAATCCTCTGCAATAATATGGTTTTACCCGCCTTGGGGGGAGAAACGATAAGGCCGCGCTGGCCTTTGCCAATAGGAGCCATCAGATCGATGATTCGGGTGGGCAGTTCCTGTGAGGTAGTCTCCAGTGACAGTCTTTGCCTGGGATAAAGCGGGGTCAAGGCATCAAAGTGAATGCGTTTGACCGATTCCTCTGGAGGAAATCCGTTTACATCCTGTACCTTCAAAAGTGCAAAAAACCGTTCGTTATCTTTAGGTGGTCTTACCTGCCCTCCTACCCGGTCCCCCGTACGCAGTTCAAATTTTCTGATCTGGGAAGGAGAAACATAGATGTCATCCTGACTTGGAACATAGGCAAATGGGCGTAAGAATCCGTAACCGTCCTGCATGATCTCCAAAACGCCGCTGGCCTGCATCAACTCATCGGAATGAGTCAGTGCCTTGGTGATTTCAAAGATTAGTTCCTTTTTACGCAACTTGGAATAGCCGGCCAGATTTAGGTCCCGGGCGACACTGTATAATTCGAGCATGGTTTTGTTGTCCAATTCGGCAATATTGATATTCACTGCTGGCCTCCTTTCGGTACTTTTAAATATAATCTCCCGTTCTCGTCGGGCTACAGGCTAATAAATGAATAAGCGGACTGAATACACCTTCGTTGTCTATACACAGCCGGAGTTGCCACAGTTTATAAAACAATCGAAGGCGATTATCAGACTGGTATGCGATACGGAGAATTGCCGATGCGCGGTTTGTCGCGGGCAACTTCATAATAATATAAAACGCATTTTAAATTCTTCAGGGAGAACTCTAACGGTGTATAAAACGAAATGCACCCAGAAAGAAATGCTATTGATAATTTATTATACCTTATAAATGACTATTTAAACTAGCATAAATTAAAATAACTAGCCATTATTCCATTATCTTTTGAATAAGCGAGTTTTTAAACAAAGGTTTTTTGTCGAGATGATGAGTGGCTTCAATATGCCTGATAGTTCCTGATGTGCTGCGCATTACTAGAGTCTCCGTAATCGCGCGGCGTTTATGATAGCGAACGCCTTTTAACAAAAACGAATCGGTGATGCCGGTAGCTACAAATATGACATCGTCAGATTTGACTAACTCATCCAGGGAAAATACCTTATTCACATCGGTTATGCCCATATCATGACAGCGCCGGATCTCATCGGGAGCTTCATCACCCTCCGGTACCAGTCGGCCTTGAAAATCACCACCCAGGCACTTCAGGGCAGCGGCAGTTATAACTCCCTCTGGGGCTCCACCAATACCCATCAGAATATCTACCCCGGAATCATCATAAGCCGCCGCGACTCCGGGCGAGACGTCTCCGTCAGTAATAAGCTTGATTCGGGCCCCTACCCGGCGTACCTCTTCAATTATGCCTTGATGGCGGGGACGATCCAAGATGACCACAGTTATCTCGCTCATCAATTTATCGAGTGCCCGGGATACCTCTCTGAGATTCTCTTTCACGGTGGCCTCCAGATGCACCCGGCCTTTGCATTCCGCTCCGACAGCTATCTTATCCATATACATATCAGGGGCATGCAGGAGAGACCCACGCGGAGCAGCGGCCAAGACCGCGATTGCTCCAGTCAGTCCTTTCGCAACGATATTGGTCCCTTCCAGCGGATCAACTGCTATATCAACCGCAGGCGGCACCCCTATGCCCACCTTTTCCCCTATATAGAGCATGGGGGCCTCATCCATTTCTCCTTCACCGATAACCACCAGCCCATTGACAGACACGGTGTCAAACATAACTCGCATAGCGGTTACCGCTGCATCATCAGCAGCTTCTTTATCCCCTCTGCCCACCCAACGAGCAGAGGCCAGGGCTGCGGCTTCCGTAACCCGGGCAAACTCCAGAGCCAATTCCCTCTCCAAAACCAAACCCTCCTAAAGGAGAATTCAACACAGCAACCTTACAGCACCCATAGTGCTACGTACAGATGATTAAATTTTGAATTTAGAATTCTTAATTTTCAATTGATGTAGAAACGCAACGCGTTTCAGCTCAATTTACCAATTGGCATAACCATCTGTTAGTAGATTTGAATACAAGATCAATTTGTGCTGAATCACCAGCAAATACATGAAACGCATGAATATAATATTGAAATGCAGTGCAATTCCTCAATAATTTATAATTCAAAATTAAGAATTAAAATTAACTTTTGGGTTCCTTTATCTCTGTTGCCAATCTTTCAAAAATTTTTCTATGCCGGCGTCGGTAAGGGGGTGTTTTACCATCTGTTTTATCACTGCATAGGGTATCGTGGCTATATGAGAGCCTATTTTAGCCGATTCCACTACGTGCATAGGATGGCGTATACTGGCCGCGATTACCTCGGTCGGCATGGCATACTGGTCAAAAATCGTGATTATGTCGTTCAACAAGGTTAGGCCATCGTTACCGGTATCATCTACCCGGCCGATGAAAGGACTGACAAATCCGGCTCCCGCTCGGGCTGCTAATAAGGCCTGATTGGCGGAAAACACCAGCGTAGCATTAGTGGTGATGCCTTTTTCCCTCAGCGTCTTGATCGCGCGCAGGCCATCCTCAGTCAGGGGAATCTTGACCACAACATTATGATGCAAGCGGGCCAGTTCCTCGCCTTCGCTTACCATCGACTGATAATCCAATCCGATCACCTCGGCGCTAATAGGACCGTCGACCAGACTACAGATCTCCTTAATCACCTGATGATAATCCCGATGCTCCTTGGCTACTAAACTGGGATTGGTAGTCACACCATCAAGGAAACCCATACTATGGATCTCCTTGATCTCTTCTATATTAGCAGAGTCAATAAAAATGCGCAAAAAAGAACCCCCTTTTATGCTTTGCCGCTGCTGCCGAATACGCGGATCTTATCACGAATCATTTCTATCATCGCTTCCCGGGCCGGGCCCAATATCTTGCGGGGATCGATCTCATCGGGTTTTTCCGCAATAACCTTGCGCATGGTTGCCACGAACGCCTCCCTGATGTTGGTATCGATGTTTACCTTGCGAACACCAAGTTCTATGGCATGACGTACGGCTTCGTCCGGCACCCCGGAAGACCCATGCAGCACAATTGGAATTCCTGTCAATTCCCGAATAATCTTCAGCCTATCAAAATCAAGTTTCGGCTCCCCCTGGTACTGTCCATGGGCGGTTCCTATGGCTATAGCCAGGCTGTCCACCCCGGTTTTTTCCACAAAGTAACGAGCTTCCTCCGGATCAGTGAACATAGCTTCTTTCTCACTTACGGTGACATGATCTTCCGTACCACCTATCTTGCCGAGTTCCGCTTCTACCGATACTCCTACCGGACGAGCCATTTCCAAAACTCGGTTAGTAATGGCGATATTGTCTTCCAGCGTCAATTTAGATCCATCATACATGACCGAAGAAAAACCACTCCGAAAACAGCGCACCACCTGATCGAAATCGGTTCCATGGTCCAGATGCAGAGCTACCGGAACCTTGCTGTTCCTGGCTGCTATCCTGACGATGCCGGTAATATAGTCCAATCCGGCATAGGTGATGGCGCCCTGACTGGCCTGCATAATAACCGGAGAATTCTCCATTTCAGCCGCCATAACGATCGCCTGAATGATCTCCATATTATTGGCATTGAATGCTCCGACCGCGTAATCCTCCTGATCTGCCTTTTTAAGTAGTTCATGTACTGCTACTAGTGCCATCAAATCACTCCAATTTTTATTACCATTCTATCATTCACCCATAATCCGGTGAACATTCATCTTTATCTGAAGATTCTGTTATGATGCTTGCTCCTGCACCAGATCAGTGACCATTTCCCGCAAATATATAATGTCGAAAGGTTTGGTCACACACTTCTTGACCCCTGAATCCAGTGCTGCACGAACCACTTCCATTTCACCGTAGGCTGTCATCATTATTATAGAAAGCCTCGGGTTTTTTTCTATAATCTTTTGCGAGGCTTCTAACCCATTCATATTAGGCATTTTCATATCCATTAATATGATGTCCGGTTCATGCTGAATGGCTAGAGTCACCGCCTCTGTTCCGTCTACGGCAGTAGATACCTCCCAGCCATCCTTTTTGAACACCTCTTCCAGAAGCCTTCTTACCCCCTTCTGGTCATCCACAATCAAAATACTATGCACAATAACTCCTCCCAAAGGTAACCTTTAAATATACTTTCTCTAAACAAGCATGATTCCCTTCTTTTTACATATTTTAAATTATTCCCTGTCCAAAGAGAGCAAAGATTGCTATCACTAAGACCAGAGCTATTGCCGCAAACACACCGGGCAGAACAAAAAGGGCCACCGCCTGGCCGGTTGATAATTCCAGAGCTTCGGCCAATGACAAAACCTGTAATACCAGCATCCAGACCCCTATCACTAACGAACACAGTACTCCTAACCATTGAATATCAATAATCTGTGCGCTGTAATACAAAGCCGGCCCAAGAATTCCCGGAAGAGAAGAAAATCCCAAGCAAACCAGCAGTCCAGAAGCATTAGGCTTATTAAAAATCAATTCGCTGAGCAGGGAGAATAATCCTGCCATCACAAAAAGCATAAAAAAAGAAAACACAGCCCCCATGATTTGATAAAGCCATAAAAACTGCTCCAAATCATTGATTGCATAACTCTGCTTCAAGATTATGCCTCGGTAAACAGTCAGATTGAAAATAGCTACAGCCAGGAAGGTAACTATAGCCGGGATCACCGGCCGCTCAATACTCAGGCTGCGCAGCGTAGCCCGCGGTTCAAACAAAACCCCGTAGAGAACCTCACTCCAGACCATACTATCCCACCTCCTCTGCTCCAATCGTAATCTAATATCGAAGCTGCCAACCCTGCTGTGGCAGTAAGCGTTGGGCTGATACATCTGCCACCAGCGTCTCCCAGATGCCGGGCTTATTGAGAACCTCAACCTCACTGTCGTTCTCCAGGTGTGCCATCTTCCGGGCAATGGCCAGAGCGTCATAATAGTTGCCGAGATCATCCACCAGACCCAGCTCTTTGCCCTGCCGTCCGCTGATGATCCGCCCGTCTGCTATATTAGTGACTTCCTCACGGGTCATTTTCCCTTTCCTGCCCCGCGTTACCTGGTCCAGGAACTGGCTATAGGAATCATTGACCAGATTTTGCAGCATCACCCGCTCATCAGCGGTGAGCTGACGGGTGGATGAACCAATATCTTTGTAGGCGCCGCTTTTTATAACCTCTTCACGTATCCCTATCTTGCCATAGAGACCTTCCAAGTTAGAAAACTCCATAATAACGCCAATACTACCGGTCAATGTCGATGGATTGGCAATTATTCGGTCGCTGCTGCAGGCAACCCAATAGCCTCCCGAAGCACATACATCCCCCATAGAAGTAACCACCGGCTTACCTGTCTTGCGGAAACGATCCAATTCTATACCTACCTCTTGCGCCGCGACCGAGGTCCCCCCCGGGCTATTAATGCGCAAAACCAGCGCCTTGATATCATCGCGTTTGGCAGCCTTGCGGATCTCCTCCATGATTTTCTCTGCATCACTCCCAGTTGCAGATAGTATCGACTCTGAGCCCGTTTCGGTCAATGCTCCTTTTATCTGGATAACTCCCACCTTGCCCTTACCCGCACCGCTGCCAGTATCAGCGGATCTTCCGGCTGAACGAATCGACAAGGTCCCCATGACTAACAAAAACAAGATAATGATCCCCATCACCAGTTTCTTGCCCAAATTCCGGATCTCCTTCCTTAAATCCCACATCACTGCTTACCAAAGTGATCATTTTCCATTTCTTAGATTATTACATACTTCAGTTCACACTGCCAGCGATACAACGCGCTTAAACTATCTTGCCTATCATCCCTATTATTTACTTATTCGTGTGTGATAGCGAATAATGCAAAAAAAATTTCAATATGTCCGATTAATATGGAGGAAAATCAGTTTTAATTTAGAATTGTAATATTAGTAGATTGGATTAACAGTGTCTCGTTTTGACTTCCGACTTAATTCACGTCGTTTCTTATTTTTGTAATTTTTACACTTGTGAAGCAATGCGGGATGCTGTTATCTTCGCGAATGAGGGTTTTTTAGGAGGTGATTGTTGGGAATTTTCCGAATATTTAGTTTTTAGTTTAATAGAGGATAATGGGATTTTTTTGCGAATATTTTGATATATGCCAGTAACGGCCTCTTTCAGAACGCCATATCTGGTTCTAGAAAATGAAATATTTATGGGGGGTAGAAATTTGAGAACCTATCATGAGGAGTACAAGCGTAAACTGATAAGCCTGGAAGAAGCTGCACAGCTGATACAATCGAATGATATCATCGATTACGGCATGTTTCCTACCAAACCAGTTGATTTCGACATCGCTCTGAGCAAGAGAGCCGGGGATCCCAACCTCACCAATGTAGCCATCCGCGGCACTGGCGGTGTACTGCCGATTCCTGAAGTAGTCAAGAACGATCCCGAACAGAAATCATTCCAGTATTTCAGCTGGTTCTTTACCGCACTGGACCGTAAAATGGGAGAGTACGGGCTGGCTACCCATCTTCCGGCCAACTATCATGAAGCCAATTTGATGGCTACTGATACTAGTTTAGCTCATATATGGCCCACCGTATGGGTTGCCCAGACCACTCCGATGGACAAAAATGGCTGCTTTAACTTCGGTCTGGGATGCTCGCACAACCGCGGCCTGGCCGTCAACTCCAAACGCCTGGCCATCGTGGAAGTCAATCAGAATATGCCGCGTTGCCTGGGTGGCAATGACGAATATATGCATATTAGTGAGATCGATTATATCGTTGAGGGTTCCAATACTCCGATTTTTACAATACCGGCCGCAGGTGCTCCCACCCCGGAAGAAACCAAAATCGCAGAGTACATTATGGCAGAGATTCCGAATGGAGCCTGCGTACAGCTGGGTATCGGGGCCATGCCCAACCTTTTAGGCAATATGATAGCTGATTCCGATCTGAAGGATTTGGGCGTACAGAGCGAGATGTTCTGCGATGCTTATGTGGCTATGTATGATAAAGGCAAGATCACCAATGCCAAGAAGTCATATGACACGAACAAGAGCACCTATGCCTTCTGCCTGGGTACCCAGGACACCTATGATTTCCTTGACGACAATCCCCTGTGCGGCGCCTGCAACGTAAACTATACCAACAACCCAACCAATATTGCCATGCACGATAATGTGATCGGTATCAACAATATCCTGGAGATCGACCTCCTGTCCCAGGTCTGCTCAGAGACTTCCGGACTGCGTCAGATATCTGGCACCGGCGGACAATTGGACTTTATCATCGGTGCTTTCCATTCCAAAGGCGGCAAAGGTTTCCTGGCCTTCTCTTCCACCTTTAAGGACAAAGAAGGCAAGGTTCATTCGCGGGTAAGACCCATGCTTACTCCGGGTGCGGTAGTAACCGTTCCCCGTACCACAGTTCACTATCTGGTCACCGAATACGGCATCGCCAATATGAAAGGCCTCTCCACCTGGGGCAGAGCCGAAGCTGTTATCGGGCTGGCTCATCCTGATTTCAGAGACGAACTGATCAAGGACGCCAAGGAAATGAAACTGTGGTCCCGGACCAACAAGACCCCGTTCTGATTCCAACAGCAAAGCCCTCGGAGAAAAATCCGAGGGCTTTTTTAGTCACAGCTTCACATGTATTATGTAAGAAAATTTAACACAGATATTTTTGAGCTGATCATAGATCACGATCTATTTTCTCAAAGTGATAATTCATTTCGATGCCTCATTGTTAGTGGTGCTCTGCCGGCATTTTTGGTTACACATATCAATAGTCGCGCCATTAAGGTCGCTGTGGCTTTGTCTACCTCCGGCGGCGGTGCTCCAATGCAGCACCGATCAGCCCCAGGAAAAGCGGGTGGGGGCGATTGGGCCGGGATTTGAATTCGGGATGGAACTGGCAGGCTACATACCAGGGATGATTACTGATTTCAACAATCTCTACCAGACGGCCGTCAGGCGAAAGGCCGCTTATAGTCAGGCCATTTTTCTGCAGTTCCTCCCGGTAATTATTATTGATCTCATAACGGTGACGGTGACGCTCATTTATGCTGAGGTCTTTGTAGACCCCATGTGCCCGGCTGCCTTCGACAATATTGCAGGGATAGGAACCCAGGCGCATGGTACCACCCTTTTGGTCGACATTCTCCTGGTCAGGCATGAGATGCACTACGGGATGAGGGCTATCAAGATCGAACTCCGCGCTGTTGGCTCCCTTGTATCCACAAACACTGCGAGCGAATTCTATTACCGCACATTGCATGCCCAGGCAGATACCCAGGAAGGGAATCCCATTCTGGCGAGCATAACCAGCAGTCGCGATCTTGCCTTCTATTCCCCGTTCACCAAAGCCTCCCGGCACCAATATCCCGTCAACATCACGCAATAAGACCTCCGGGCCCTCTTTCTCAATATTTTCAGCGTAAATCCATTTAAGGTCAATCTCGCTATGGTAGTTAAACCCAGCATGCTTGAGGGATTCCACGATGCTGAGATAGGCGTCAGGTAATTCCACGTACTTGCCTACCAGTGCAATGGTGACCTTACGATCCAAGTTATTGACTTCGCGGATAATCTCTTCCCATTCACCCAAATCTGCATCTTCCCGGCAGTTCAGGCTGAGACGCTTGATGACTTCCCGATCCAATCTCTCACGGGCCAGCATAAGGGGCACTTCATAAATTGAAGAGGCATCCTTGAGTTGGATGACAGCTTCGCGATCTACATCGCAGAACAGCGCCATTTTGGCTTTGAGGTCGGCGGATAGGTCCTTTTCGGTGCGGCAAACCAGAATATCTGGCTGGATACCTATGCTTCTGAGTTCTTTTACAGAATGTTGGGTCGGTTTGGTTTTCAGTTCACCAGCAACGCGGATGTAAGGTACCAGCGTTACATGGATATAAAGCACTCTTTCACGCCCCAGCTCGAACTTTAGCTGACGGATGGCTTCTAAAAAGGGCAGTGACTCGATGTCACCAACGGTACCGCCGATTTCCGTAATCACCACATCGGGCTGGGCAACCTTCTCAATCAGGGTAACCTGATCCTTTATTTCGTTCGTTATATGGGGGATTACTTGAACTGTCTGTCCCAGATAGTCTCCTTTTCTCTCTTTGTCCAGCACTGCCTGATAGATCCGGCCGGTAGTGCAGTTGGCATACTGGCTGAGATTTTCATCTACAAAACGTTCATAATGACCTACATCCAGGTCGGTCTCAGCCCCATCGTTGGTGACAAATACCTCGCCATGCTGGTACGGGCTCATAGTTCCAGGGTCCACATTGATGTAGGGGTCAAACTTCTGCATGGCGACTTTCACTCCGCGGCTTTTCAAAAGACGCCCCAGGGACGCAGCTGTAATTCCTTTACCCAGTGATGAAACAACCCCTCCAGTGATGAAAACGTACCTGGTCACAATAAGCCCCTCTCTTTCCTATCCTATAAAACGTAATACCTATGCTAACCAGGGTAGTCAAGGATTATCACCCCTGATCTATTGTTGAGGTCACCTTCCTCCAGCAATAAATATGGGAGCTTGATTACCCTGTTATATTTCATAGTAAAACCCTCCACCGGGGCCAAATCAATAGTGCACGGCGGAGTCTGAAAATGCATGGGAATGATAATCTTAGGGTTAATCATTTCGGCAATGCTGTAAGCCTCTCCGGCATCCACTGTATATTTGCCCCCGACCGGAACCATCAATATATCAACTCTGCCCAAGCTAGCAACTAGTTCAGGGGGCAGAACATGTCCGATATCTCCCAGGTGCAGTATGGATAGCCCTTCCGTCATGATCTTGAATATGGTGTTATGGCCACGTTCGTTGCCTTGTTTTTTGTCATGCCAGGTATCCAGACCGCTTATCTCAACGCCGTCAACGAGAAAATTGCCCGATTTATTGACTACCTGCGGCTGCCCCTGCAACAATTCTACGGCGTTATGATCATAATGATCATGGCTTACCGTCACAATGTCGACCTTCCCGGTATAAATGGGGTAGCCTACCCGTTCAGCGAAGGGGTCTGTCACAATTCTATGATTACCGCTTTCGATCAAAAAAGAGGCGTGGCCCAGCCAGGTTATTTTCATCCTTCCTTTTTCTCCACCACCCGGTTTACATCATAAAACCAGAATCCATCGCCCTGATATATCAAACGGTTATCTAGATTTAAGCGGGTATAAATAGAGGTTAAGTTGAACGTATCGTTATTTCTGCCCATACGATCAATAATGGCATCCAATAGTTCGCGGTAATTCATGGCTTCCTTTCGTTCGGCCAGGATCTGTACAGCCCAATCTGCTTCACTCTTCTTCCTCTGGATCATGCATTATCCTCCTACATTCGCTCTGGTGCATTGACACCCAATACATCCAGAGAGTTTTTTATAGTAATTCGCGTTATATACATCAAAAGCAGCCGAGCGGCTTGCAATTCAGGGTCAACCCCCAACACGCGGTGGTGATTGTAAAAGCTGTGGAACAAACCCGCCAGATCCAGCACGTAACGAGCTATCCGATGTGGCGCCATGGTCCGGGCAGCAATGACGTTCTCCTCCGGAAAATCCGCTATCTTTCTTAAAAGCAGGCTTTCTTCCTCTTCGACCAGCAGAGCCGGATCGGCGGATGCAATATCACCAAGTGATACCTGGGCCGCTTCTGCCTGGCGAAAAATGCTGCAGATCCTGGCGTGGGCATATTGAACATAGTAAACCGGATTATCCTGACTCTCTTCCTTGGCCAGATCCAGGTCAAAGTCCAAATGGCTGTCCGGGCTCCGCATGACAAAAAAGAAACGAGCGGCATCACGCCCTACTTCATCAATCAACTCGTCCAGGGAAACCGTGGTACCTGTCCGCTTCGACATACGCACCATCTTTTTCCCGCGGTAGAGGCGTACCAGCTGCATAAGCAAGATATCCAGTGAATCCGGATTATAATCCAGCGCCTGCATGGCTCCTTTGATGCGGGAAACATGTCCGTGATGGTCGGCACCCCACACATTGATAACGCGATCAAAACCTCGCTCAAATTTGTCCTTGTGATAGGCAATATCGGCACCAAAATAAGTCGGCAAGCCATTGGAACGGATTACTACCTCGTCCTTTTCATCCCCAAACATGGTAGACTTAAACCACCAGGCCCCCGCCTCTTCATATATATAGCCCTTTTGTTTCAAGAGATCAATAACTTCGTTTATTTTGCCAGAATCATGCAGGGTCTGTTCATTGAACCACACATCATAGCTTATACCAAAGCGCTGGAGGCTGTCCTTAATGTAGGCGAGTTTCTCCTTCAACGCATAGTCGACCAGGATCTGACGCCGCTCCTCTTGAGGTAAATCCACCAGGGTCTTTTTATAAGTGGCGATAATGTTCTTAACCGTCTCCACCACATCCTGCCCGGCATAACCATTCTCCGGAAATGGCACATTCTGCCCGGTCCGCTGCAGGTAGCGGGCTTCCAATGAATCAGCAAAAATCTCGATCTGGTTTCCGGCATCGTTTACGTAGAACTCCCGTTCAACCTGGTAGCCGGCGCGGGCCAGTATATTGGCCATAGTATCACCTATCGCTCCGCCGCGGGCATTGCCCATGTGGAGATTTCCGGTAGGATTGGCACTGACGAACTCCACCTGGGCTTTTAATCCCAGGCTCTCATTGTAACCATAGCGGTCACCCATCTGGTATATCCGGGCAGGCAACGGGTACAACCAGCTTCTATCCAAAAAAATATTGATGAATCCGGCCCCGGCTACCTCGATCTTATCGATCGCCTCCAGGGGATGGTCATCAATCATTTCCAGAATTATCTCGGCTATCTTACGTGGGGCCATCCTGGCCTCCCGGGCCATCAGCATGGCTACGTTACAGGCAAAATCACCATGCCCCTTTTCCCGGGGCACCTCAATTACAAATTCGGGCAGTGTTTGGTAGGTCAATTTGCCAGTTTCCCTGGCCTTTTCAAGTGCGCTGGATATTACAGTATAGATGCTGTCTCTGATCATTAGTATCGGATTCATGTTCCCTCCCAGAGTCGTCTGTTTGCTACATTTTCCCCTAAACCCTTATTGCTGAAACCAGGGTTGGTAGAATTTACTCATGTCCCTACCGGTCTCCTGATCAATTATAGTCCGTACATCTTCAGCTGATGCTATGCTGCCTGAAAAATCGCTTACATACCGCTGGAGTATTTTATCCAGTTTGCGCCCTCCGACTTTTTTCTCCAGGTCAAACCAAAAGTCTTCGCCCCCGGAGTAAGCTAGCCGTGAGTAATCCTGTGCCGATTTTATATCCTTTAACTCGCGTTCAAGGTTCATTCGATCAAAGCTATTACCTGATGCCGGTGTTTTCATACCCCGGGTAGCAGCCAGGAACTTGTAGGAAGACCAGTTGGCCAGGCCTTCATCTAACCAAGGTTCCTTGACCTGATCATTACCCACCAGGCCATACCACCATTGGTGAGATATTTCATGGGCCAACGAGAAATAGGAGTATTCCTGCTGGCGGAAGGAGTCCAGCATAGTGTCGCTGAGAAAAATTAAACCAGAATGCTCACTAGTGTTAACACCCTTCATGGGAACAAATACTATCTTAAGATCCGAAAAGGGATAGGTACTACCAAAAATATCGGAATAATAGCTGAGCATCTCATAACTCTGCTGGAGAATACCGTTGCCGGGCCCGGCAACGCCAGCTGGAAAGTAGCACTTGACATTCGTGGCCTCTACTTGTTGGCCTATTTCTTTGTAATCATACATTACCACCAGGGAAAAGTCACGTATGTTTTCCGCTTTGATTAAGAAGGACTGTCGCCCGTTATCTTCGGCTAAAGCATCGGTGACTACCCCCGGAGAAACAAAGTTGTATCCATCGGGGAGGTTGAGGCGAACCAGATAATTGGCACTGGCCAGGCAGAAGGGATCTCCATATTTAGAGTTATACGATTTATGCCAGCCGCTCGCATCCAGTACGTTCAACATGGGATAAGCATAGGACAACATAAACACACCATCCTTGCTGCCAAAGCGGTAGGCCAGCCGGGGGATACGGGTACGATATTTAACCTCCAGGTTAAACGGTTGTCCGGGTTCTATGCACTCCTGCAGGGGTATCCTTACGGCGATACCCTGGGTCTCATAAGCTACTGTCCTGCCGTTTATCTTGAAATAGTCGAATTCCATGCCTCCGGGATTGAAACCATCATAATAGGCGGAAGGGGAGGCCGGGCTGTCATCCTCATATGTAAAGGCATTGGGATAGGCCGTTAGCCACAATTCATCCATGGCTTGTCCGCTGTTGTTTACTAAATGCATGGCATTATTGCCGTAGAGGGTACGGTTGGGAAGATCGAGATAAAGACCCATCTGGTAGAGGGTCTGTTGAGAAGGAAAGGTATGCGCCTGCCGGCTTTTCAATTCCGCCGATTTAGAGGAAGTAGGATCAATGAAAGTATTATAGTAAAAAACGGCAGCAGCCATAAGAACACCGAGAAAAACTGCTAACCCTAAAATTAGATTCTTTCTCACATTAATCACATCCAATTAGCTTAATTTATATAGAACTATTTTAACATGATTATCCTCTGGCGGGCTCCTTTGTAAAAAGAGCCAGACAATTTTATCTTATAACCAGGGGTAAGCCATATAGTACCTTGACGATGGCCAGCCAATGCTCATCAGCTTGATGATTAGACATTATATTTGCCTGGTTTCTTCACAGCTGCTGCCAAAATGGTACAATAAGCGTAAGGGTTTAAAGTGGAGATGATAAGCATGCCAGGGAATAATTATCAAATAAAAAATTGCATGATTCTGGCTGGTTGTTTTCTGCTTATCTTTATGGGCTGCTGGCCGTTAAAATTACTTGCCGCAGACAATATCAAGTACTATAACAGTTTGGCAGAAAAGGCTCAGCCCAACGCTCAAATAATATGGAAGCGTTCCGGATTGGGAAAAAGCCCATCCGATATAGTATTTTTGCCGAACCATACCATGCTATTATCCCTCGCCGACAAAATACTCTGTATTGATGAACAGGGTATAGTTAAATGGGAAAATAAAGGCAACGGCCAGGGAAAAGGGGGGGCGCTGGTTTGGCCCGGGGACACCTCAATATTTGCTCCCGGCCTGGGCTCGGTGCGAGAAATAAAAGTCAACGGCGCCAATGGCTGGGATCTAGCGGTAGTCCCGACGGCCAAAGGCCTTAAAACTCCCTTACTGGCAGGATGTTCCGACCTGCTATATTTACCGGTCGCTGAAGGCTTATATGCATTAAATACCAATGGAGGCATTGCCTGGATTATGTCTCCCTGGGAGTCTGCTGACCGCTATTTTTTGAATAGCCCGGCCGGGCGAAGCTTTTTAACCTGTGCTGCTGATTCTAATACCTTTTACGTAATAATGGCGGACAATAAGGGCCGATATCAGTTAAAGGCGGTTGATAAACAGGGGGTCATTCTCTGGAGTTTTTGGTTGGGTGATATTCTGGCAGCCTGGCTTTACCCGGACGGCCAGGGCAAGGTTTATTTGACAACAACCGTAAAACCTAATCAACAGAGCGGGGGCGGGAAAAAAGCCAGTAAACTTAATACCGGCTCCATCTACTGCATTGAGCGGGATGGCAAACGGCCTTTATGGCAGACTAACCTAAAAATAAATGATACTTTAAGCAAACCCGTCTTAAGCTCCGACGGAGTATTATATTGCACTACCGTTAATCATCTGTATGCTATAAATACCGTTAACGGCTCACTTTTATGGGACGATCCTTTGCTTGACCTGGTATCCGCTCCTTGCGTTGACGAACAAAAAAAGCGAATCTACGCCGGAACCAGTAATGAGACCCTGCTGGCAATAAGTAACCAGGGGCGTATGATCTGGTCCAGGAAGCTGGAAGGAGCTATCGAAGCGCAACCCTATCTTAAGGACGGTTACCTCTATGTCAGCACGCAGAAGGGTAACCTGTTTAAGATAAAGGATGTTTACGATAACGCATCTAAAGGAGAATGAGGGTATGCGGCCTACCCCAAAGAATCATACAACAGCCATCTCTCTGTTAATATTTTTTGTCATGGTCTTGGGCAGCCCTCCGGTCATTGCCGCACAGTTTACCGACCTAAACGGACACTGGTCGGCCAGTTGCGCTTATGAATCCAAAACCCTTGACCTGCTGAGCGGTTATCCGGATGGTTCGTTTAAACCCGAACAATACCTAACCCGGTTGGAGGCACTGGTGCTTTTTATGCGGGCCGCCGGCTACAATCCGGACACCAAAAGTAAGTCAAAGAATGAAAAAACCAGCCTGCCAGCCAATACCGTCATTCCCAATGTCCCCTGGGGCCAGGTGTACCTGGAGAAGGCTTATGCGGACAAAATTCTTACCCAGACCGAACTGGCAGGATATTTATATAACGCTCCGGCCAGTCGCGCTGAAATATCCGTATTATTGGGGAGATTATTTATGCTAAGTCTGCCGGCCTCGGGAGCAGCCGTTACGGGTTCGTCCTTCAACGACCTGGGGCAGGTATCGCCAGATGTACTGCCCTACGTTTATGCAGTTACCAATGCGGGTATTATGGCAGGATATGGCGACAGTACCTTTCGTCCCGACAATAGTTTGAAAAGAAGCGAAGCAGCTGCTCTCTTGGCGCAGCTGGTAGAAAAACAATGGATAAAATCTGTATCCAGCCGTGTCCTGGAGGGATGGATCAAAAAACATACCGAAGCCAAATCTAAAGAGACAATTGAGCTAGTTGCTCCCCAAGGGGTAAAAAATATTGCACTGTCTCCCGATTGCATCTGTTTTAAAGAAGGCAGCACATGTCCGATTGAACAAGCTTTATATTGGAAGGTTCGCGTTTATACCAACAGCAAAAACGTAGCCGCCTGCATTATATTGCTGGAAAAAAGAACTGACGAACCCAATGAGCAAACCATTCGGGGAACCATAAAATCGGTAGCCGTAGGCCAGGAAAGCTATATTTTAATCAACGATCTAGACGCCCGTGAACAAAAGATCCCCGTTTATTGGGGCATAAACATCGAAAGCTCTGCTAAAACCAGCGACAAAGGCTTAGCTGCTCTGAAAGCCGGCACTTTCGTGGAACTGCATTTAGCCAATCAAAAGGTTACCCGCTTAGTGGTGCTGAACGTTAAGAGTACCAGCGGCCTGGTGGAAAAGATCGACAATAGATACCTTTATTTAAAATCATCCGGCAGCAGCAAAAGCAAAAACACGGTTCCCACTCAATTCATGAATTATAGCCGGGCCCGAACCGTAGATAAAGACGGTAAATCAACCTCAGTAATTCGGGGAGACAGTGTTAAAATCAGCTATTTAGAGGTACCAGCAGATAGTGTTGCCGGAGAAATACCGCTGGAAATAGTTGTGACCAACCGGCCTGCTCTAAAGAAAGTAAGCGGCAAGGTACAAAGCGTATCCGGCAGCAGTATGATAACCCTGGAAAAAAATAAGATTTTTAGTATCGATCCCAGTGCCAGCGTATATAAAAAGGTTAATAAAGCAGAACCGGTGAGTGCACTTTTTTCTGATATTAAGGCCGCCGATCAGGTCCAATTGGATGTAGACGGCGCTGGAGTGGCTATGAAGGTTACTTTGATAATAAAATGACGAATGGATGCTTGTTTAGGAGTTAATAAAAGCGGCTAATTCAGCGGAGTCGATCTCCTCCAGAGCCACCACTACCAGGGGATCGAACCAGATGCCAGTAGCGCGTTTGATCACTGCTACTGCCGCCTGGGCATGCAGTCGTTCTTCCTCCGGAGCCAGTTTGGTCAAGGCGTCAAAAACATCGGCTACGGCAATGATACGGGCAGCCAACGGAATATCGTACTTTGGCAGACCCTGGGGAAAGCCGCTGCCATCAAAACGTTCATGGTGATATAATACGGCCTCTCGAACTTCATGCCACAGGCCCGAATCAGGAATAAGACCGGCACCCAGACTGGCATGGTCACGATTAATAGCTGCTTGCCCAGACTCCAAAGGTTCAAGTTCACTGGCTTGTTCATCCTGAAGCTCATCATCGACCGGGTTCATGGCCTTGCCAATATCATGGAGCAGAGCTGCATATTCTAATACCTTGATCTCCTCTTCCTGCAAGCGCAGACGATGCCCCAGAGCCAGAGCCAGCTCCTGTACCCTTTTGCTATGGTCAAGAAAAGACTCTCCGGGTTCGGTCGCATTTACTGCGATACCTGCCAGCATTCTATATTGCACATGAGCCTCTTGCGATGCTATATCCCTTTCCAAAAGGTATTTGGTATCGTGTAAAAGCCTAAAAAGCATATCCTCCTGGCCTGATTTTAGCTCCGGATTAATGAGAAATAGCACCAATCGACTGCCATCAGTCAGGGTATCGTTTACCACCATCAGGTCCTGCCAGGACAGTTGCGTCAGCTCAGGCAGCTTTTTAAGGGCTTCAGCTTTTTCCAACCGGAATACCTGTGATCCGTATGCAATCCCTCCGGCCAGGGTGGTCCATTCACCATCTCCGCCGGGGCTGGTTTCCGCAATTATACCCTGCCCTTCCAGCCATAACAGGGAGTCTTCCCCTCCCACCAGCCAGTTGGACCAAATGCACAACTGGCGCAGGGCAGCTCGGGTATCACACTGGGCCTGGATCTTCTCCCATATCCGGTCCCGGGTATCAATGTCCCCGATCAGATTACCTCTCTGCTGGCTCAGAGCAATATAATAGGAAAGAACCATTCCCAAGCCCAAAGCAAATAGGGCCACTACCAGCGTAGGAACATAGTCACTTAGTATCAGAGCAGCGCATAGGGCCGTTATAACCAGACCAACCAGAATTATCTGTCTGGGTTTCATGTTATTAATCCTCACCTTCTTTGGTTTTGCTTAAAAAGAGACACCTGCTGCGGCATCCGGGTGAGTCCGGTGCAGGACGATATCCTCCCCGGCCCGGCAGCCCTGCTGGGCAAGGATTCCCGCTATCGTTTGCTCGGCCAGCTGCGGACGGTTGTTGTGCTGGCTCAGGTGTGCGAGGAAGATCTGCATCCTCTTCAGATGGGCTATCCGGCAAAGCAGAGCTGCCGTATCGAAATTGGATAAATGCCCTTGCTTGCTCATGATACGTTGTTTTAAAAATTGCGGATAAGGCCCGTTTTTCAACATATCCGGGTCGTGATTAGACTCGACTACCGCCAGATCCGCACCGCTAAGTGCTTTCTCCACCCCCGGCGTAACCGTTCCCAGATCGGTGACTATCGCCCATTTGTGCTGCTTATAATAAAAACAAAATCCTACCGGATCGGCAGCGTCGTGCGAAATACCAAAGGCTTTTATATCCACCGTCCCAATAGAGAAATCCTGGTCAATCGCTTGCCAGTTTCGGCCGGCAAGTTTTTCTCGCCCCCCCGGTATGGCATCCCAGGTCCGCTCCCGGGTGTAGATGGGCAACTCATGTTTCCGGGTCAGGACTTCCAGTCCTTTGATATGGTCACTGTGTTCATGCGTTATCAGAACGGCATCCAAATCACTGGCTTTGACCCCGATACCAGCCAGACCTTGCTCGATACGGCGGGCGCTGATCCCAGCATCCACTAAAATCCTGGTTGCTCCCATACTAAGATAAATAGCGTTTCCGGTGCTGCCGCTGGCTAGTATATGTATTTGCACTGTAATACCTCACTTCTATTAAACACTGGTTTTTTCATATATAATTATACAAGAATCAGCCCGCTTGCAGAGTAAAATTAGCAAATTAACGACAAGGAAGGGTACCGATGAAAACATTACGTGCATGGATCGTCTTCGTGCTATTAATCACCTTGCCCCTTATCACTTCGCCAGTAATAACTCTAGCCACTCCCAACCATCAGGACAAGGCTCTAATCCTCAGCAGCCTGAGTCTTTTAAAAGGCGGAGCAAATGGCTTTGAACTGGAGCGCCAACCAACCCGGGCCGAAGGGGCGGTCATGCTGGTCCGCTTGTTGGGCCAGGAAAACCAGGCCCGGCAGCAGAATTACCGGCACCCTTTCCGCGATGTTCCCGCCTGGGCCAGCCCCTATATCGGATACATGTATCAATTCTCTCTGACGCAGGGCAGCAGCCCTTCCACCTTCTCGCCGGGTGAGCCCTTGTCTGCCCAGGCTTATACTACTTTTGTGTTACGCGCCCTGGGCTATAATGATCAAGCCGGTGATTTTGACTACAATGCTTCTCTGGAGAAGGCCAGCCAGCTCGGTATGCTTTCCGCGCAGCAGGCAGCCGCCATAGCCGCCCATACCTTTATTCGTGATGATATGGTCAATATATCTTATCTAACCCTGACTATGAATTTGAAAAATCAGGACAAAACCCTGATCGAAAAGCTGGTTTACGAAGATCGTGCAGTTTCGGAGGCGTCGGCCCAAAGAAATGGTTTGATTGACCCCGGGCAAGCGGTATTCAGTCAAACCAGTTTTGCCAATACCGCCAGTCCAGATGACAATAATCAGTACAATGTATCCAGCAGCCGTGATCTGCAGGCTGCTCTGGAGCTTGCCATGTTAAATCTGCAGCCGCAAATAACCCTTGGTTTTACAAACTATCCAGGTGATCCACTGGAAGATTTTGAGACGGTAATAGACCGGACGCAATCAGCCATTGAAAATAATACCGGCCTGATCAACCTGATCAGTGAATGGCGATATGAAGGAAACGCTCAGCGTTTGAAAGTCAGCTTCGCTTATCGCTACACCTGGACCCAACTGGCACAATTAAACCAGAAGGGAGATAAAATAATTGATTCATTAATTAATAATAACCAGAGTGACTATGAAAAGGAAATAATCCTGCACGACTATATTATCAACAACTGCCGCTATGATTATGAAAACTATCAAAAGGGGACTATACCAGAGACTTCACGGACCGCCTACGGAGTCCTCCTGAAGGGTCGCGGGGTGTGTCAGGGTTATGCAGAAGCCATGAACATACTCTGCCGCAAAGCCGGACTCACCAGCCTGGTGGTCAAAGGCGATTCACGCGGGGAAAGCCATGCCTGGAACCTGGTGAAGGTCGAGGGCCGCTACTATCATGTTGATCCTACCTGGGATGATCCGCAATTCAATGATGGCCGGGATGCCCTGGTTTATGACTATTTTAATTTGAGCGATGACCAGATCAAGCTAGATCACAGGTGGAACCGTAATGATTACCCATCCTGCAGCTCGCTGCAATACAACTACCATGTCTACAACCATTACTATGTCGAGAATTACACTGCTTTTGCCAATTATGTGTCGGCCTGCATAGACCGGGGCGAAAAGAACATCGATGTCCGCATTGCTAACTTCAACCGGGCTGACTACGGAGATCTCGGGTCACTAGTATTCCCGTCGAAAAAAGTATCATATTACCATTACAGCATAAATGAGGAGCAGGGAATCATAAAAATCTTTGACCTGGAATACCGATAAATCTACCTCGAGCGGGGTTATAAATAAGCTAACGAAAAAGCACCATCCGAAAAAGCGGATGGCGCTTTTTTGTTAGGTACAGCTGACGCTTACTATTGAATTCTTGTTGGCAGATGATAAAATCGGTGCTACAATTAATTTATCACCAGGTATACTGTTTTAGTATATTTGGTTTACATGGAAAAACTTCGTTATGGGGGGATATCAGTGAAAAAAGTTGCTCGGCCGATAGTCATCATTCTCGTATTGCTGCTGGCTTCATACTATGGCTACCGTTATTACGCCGGTTCTAAAAGCACCACCCTTCAGGCTAGCGGTACTATTGAGGCGACTACCATTGAGTTGAATACTCGCAACAGCGGTACTATATATCGTCTCCCGGTCGAAGAAGGTCAGTTCATCAAGGCTGGTCAGCTGGTGGCTGAGCTATCGCGGGAAGATCTGCTGGCCCAGCGGGAAAAGGCCGCCATGACCCTTAAGTTTTACGAAGCTCAACTCAAGGATCTGCAATCCGGTGCCCGCAGCCAGGAGATCGCCGAGGCAAAAATCAGTGTAGAATCTGCCCGGGACGCCCTTGATCAGGCGGAAACGAACCTGACCCGTTCCCTGCAGTTAAAAGACAGCGGCGCCCTTTCCTCAGAAAATTTGGAGAAGGTCCAACTGGCCCGTGATAATGCTGCCCGTCAATTGGATATAGCCAACAGCAAGCTCAGTCTGCTTCAGGAGGGCAGTCGCGCCCAGACCATCGCAGCAGCTGCAGCCAATGTAGAAAGCTCCCGGGCAGCACTTAAGGCCGCCGAGAGTGCCGTAAGCGATCTGCAGGTTTATTCCCCCCATGCCGGAACCATAATATCCAAAAACTTCGAGACCGGCGAGTTTGTTCCCGCTACTGCTACTTTAGTCAGCCTGGCTGATCTGTCAGATCTGTGGATAAAGGTCTATATCCCCACTGATGATCTACCCCGAATCAAACTAAATCAGCAGGTAAAGATCACCGTCAGTGGCAGCAACCGAGAATATCAGGGCCGAATCATCAATATTGCCAATAAGGGCGAATACACGCCCAAGATGATACAGACCCAGAAAGAACGTGCCAATGTGGTATTTGCCGTCAAGATCAAGCTTGATTACAAGGGCGGCGAACTAAAGCCGGGCATGCCAGCCGATGTGGTGTTTGGGGAAGGGAACAAGTAGCCGCAGGGGGAACCAAATGGACGCAGATTTACGCAGAATTTTTATGATTTGCGCAGATCTTTTATGTTAGGATTATTAATTTCACATGTTTCCTTATTAATCTTAAATGATATTTTATCCGGGCGGATATGGGATCCGCCCCTACATAACAGAAATTCTGCGTTAATCATATTTGATCTGCGTAAATCTGCGTCTAATATTATTTGCGTCCATTAGTAGGTGAGTTCTATGATCAGGTGTGAAAATCTAACCAAGCATTTTGGAGAATTGACGGCAGTTAAGCAGGCCAGCCTGCAGGTAGATGCCGGGAAGGTTTGCGGCTTGGTCGGGCCTGACGGTGCCGGTAAAACCACCCTGATCCGTATGCTCTGCGGCTTGATAATACCCGATAGCGGTGAAGTTTGGCTGGATGGCATAAAAGGGACTGCTGCCGTCCACGAAAAGCTAGGTTATATGCCGCAGAGTTTCAGCCTGTACCCCGATCTATCCGTCAGGGAAAACATAGATGTCTTTGCTGCTATGTATCATCTGGACCGGGCCACTGTGCAACAAAGAGCCGACGAGATCCTTGAAATGACCCGGCTGGCACCTTTCACCTCGCGTTTAGCCAAACAGTTGTCCGGCGGCATGAAACAAAAACTCTCGCTTTCTATAGCGCTGATAACCCGGCCGGCCATTCTCCTGCTCGATGAGCCGACTTATGGGGTCGACCCGGAATCGCGTAAAGATTTCTGGCAAATACTCTACCATCTGAACAGCCAGGGTATGACTATCCTGATGTCCACCCCTTACATGGATGAAGCCGAATTATGCCACCAGGTGGCCCTGATCAATCAAGGAGAAATAGTAGCTGTCGACAGCCCTGCTGCCTTAAAGAGCCGCCTGGGGGGACGCCTCCTGGATATCCGGGTCGATGTCAAAGACCCGGCACTGTTTCACTCCCTGGCCGCAGTGCAGGACGCCACTTTCTTTGGCGACTACTACCGGCTGCTGGTGGAAGACCCTGTTGCAGGACTCCCGGCTATAGAAGATTACTTAAAAACACATAAGCTCTCCGCTGAAATTATATCCGCCATCCCCTCCATGGAAGATGTCTTCATCTTCCTGGCTGAATCAAAGGGAGATAGCGCAAGGGAACGAATAGACGCAGAAGGACGCTGATTTTAGTAAGAAAATTCAACACAGCGTCATTAATAGCACCCGTTAGGGTGTATGGGTTGCACTCTGGAGTGATAGACACAGATGATACACAGATAAACACAGATTTTCAAAACTAATGGCTTTAATAGCGATTTTATTTTTAACACAGATTATATAATTAAGTCCTTAAATAACTGGATAACACAAGCATAGGCCTCATCCATTCTGGATATTTGGGCTTTGGCTAGTAAAATCAGACAACATAAAGACCGAAATATACTGTTTGAATTAGACAGTTTTGATTCACTTACCTAGAAAATCCGTGTTCATCTGTGTTGCCGAAGGCATCAGTGTGTATCTGTGTTAAATCGTCCCCCTTAACGAGGTGATTTGTTTTGACCGTTGCAATAAGTACCAGAGAACTAACCCGGCGCTTTGGGGATTTTACCGCGGTAGACCGGGTAAGCATGGATATTGAGCAAGGAGAACTTTGCGCTTTTTTAGGCCCGAATGGCGCTGGCAAGACCACCGCTATGCGTATGCTGACTGGGATATTGATACCCACTTCCGGACAGGCTGATGTGCTGGGTTATGACCTGCTCAAACAAAGTGATGATATCAAAGCCCATATCGGTTATATGTCACAAAAATTCAGCCTGTATTCTGAATTGACCGTGCTGGAGAACCTCAGTTTCTATGCGGGCCTCTATGGAATCAATGGCCATAGCCTGAACCAGCGCCTGCAAGAGATGCTGGAGCTGGCCGAATTGGTGCATCGACAGAACGATAAGGTGGCAACCCTGTCCCGGGGGTTCCGCCAGCGCCTGGCTTTGAGCTGCGCACTTATATCCCGGCCAGCTCTTCTCTTTTTGGATGAACCGACCAGTGGGGTAAGCCCCAGCAGCCGCCGGGCCTTTTTTGAGATCATTCGGCAGAAGGCTTCGGAAGGGGTAACGGTCATCGTTTCTACTCACTTTATGGATGAAGCCGGACGCTGTGACCGCATTGCTTTCTTTAATCAGGGACGACTCTTGGCTTTGGATAGCCCCGATTATCTTCGCAACAACGTTTTGGAGGGTCATATGGTGGAACTGGAACTGCCAGAGCCTGTGTCCCAATTGGAAAGACTTAAAGCCCTGCCCTATGTAAAAGAATGTAGCCTGCACGGGTTGATGCTGCACGTACTGGTCCGTGAGGTCAATGACCAGACCGCACTGGAGCAGTATACCGGGGTGCAGGCTCAGCCTATTATTCCCAGCCTGGAGGATGTATTTATCGCTCTGGCCAAAACTCGAGAAAGCAGGTGACCGTATGTATCGCATCCTAGCCATCATGAAAAAGGAATATCTCCAAATGCGGCGTGACCGTACCACCCTGGCCCTGATCTTCATGATCCCGCTGGTCCAGCTGCTGCTCTTTGGCTACGCCATCCAGACTGAGGTCCGGCATATACCTACGGTGGTCTTTGATCAGTCGCTTTCCTATGAAAGTCGTGACATGCTGGGCGCTTTTACCGCATCCGGCTACTTTGATATAGTCTCAGCCGCCGGCAGCTACAATCAGGTCACCGAGAGCATTGACCGCGGGACCGCCCGGGTGGGTATCATAATACCTCCTGATTTCACCAGACAAGTCAAGCGTGGTGACTCTGCCCAGGTGCAGGTTCTGGTCGATGCCAGCGACAACATGGTGGCCAATCAGGCAGTAGCCACCGCTAATGCTATTGGGCTGATCAAATCCCAACAGGTATTGTTCCAGAAGATAAGCTTAGATCAAGTGCCTTATGACGTCCGGGTCCGACCCTGGTACAATCCGGATGGGATAACCGCTTACTTTATGGTGCCTGCATTATTAGGAATTATCGTCACTATGACCATGGTTATCATCACTTCCGTGGCCATAGTACGCGAACGGGAACAGGGCACCCTGGAGCAGCTTATGGTGACACCGCTAAAACCCTATGAACTCATGATTGGCAAGATCGTTCCCTATATCGTGCTGGGTTATCTGCAGATCACGGTCGCTCTGCTGGTAGGAGCCCTATTTTTCCACGTTCCTATCCGGGGCAGTATTGTCGAGCTGTATTTGTTGACCCTGTTTTTCATCACTGCCTCACTGGGGCTGGGCTTGATGATATCAAACATCGCGGAAAACCAGATGCAGGCCTTCCAGATGTCGTTTTTCGTTATGCTGCCCAGTATCATGCTCTCGGGCTTTCTATTTCCCCGGGCAGCCATGCCCAAGATCATCTATTACATCACCTTTGTCATTCCCCTGACCTATTATTTGGACATCATTAGAGGCATCATGCTTAAGGGCATTGGCTTTCCCTATCTGGTCGGGCAAGTCACAGCCTTACTGGTTTTTACTCTGGTTGTATTAAGTGTTTCCGTACTAAGATTCCGTAAGCAGATCGCTTAAGGGGGTGCGCATAATGAAATCCAATATCCCGCAACGTATCGATCTGGCCTGTCGGCAACTGGCATCCCGGCGAGGTTTTTACCGCCTGACCGTTGACGAATTGGCTCGGGAAGCCGGCATCAGCAAGCGAACCCTTTACCGTTACTATCGGAGCAAAGAGGCGATCATCGAGGCCACCCTGGATGCTTTCACCACGGAAGTCCTGGCTGATATAGATGATCTGCTGCTGCGGGAGAACGACCCGGTCCTGTTGTTAAAGAGCGCGCTGGAACTGCTGGCTGACAAGGGCAGCTTCATAATTAATCCTGCCAGTATGTATGATCTGGAGAAATACTATCCCCAATTGTGGCAAAAGATAGACCAACTCAGAATTGAGCGCATCAAACAGGTCATTGGCCTGCTGTCAGCCCAGGATCCTTATCTGGGACTATCCAGCCATATCAACCTGCCGATCCTAACTACTATTATGACCGCTTCGATTCAGGCAATCCTCAATCCCGCCTTCATTTTGGAAAACCAACTTACCTTTGAAGAAGCTGCCGGACAGCTTAGTCAATTGCTCATCAAAATGCTGAGTCCATTCGAATCACAGCCGTCTCGCTGAAAAATATGGCTGGTAAATTTAACCCTAATTCGCTATATTTATTATATATATCTATTTCATGTAAAACTTTGTCAGCACGACACTGCTATATAGCTAAAATTATTATAAGCTCCAGAATCCTTACTAGGGGTATTGCTCGAAGGGGGATGTTGGATTGCATGACTCAAGCCAGCCTGGCGCCTTGACCCCGCAGGCTTCGGATTCGGGAAACATCGCCGATGAAGAACTGCGCTTTCTCAGGGATCAATACCGAACCCTTATGAACAGTGCAGCCCTCGGTGTAGTCTATCTGGATGCAAACTATAACGTAATTGACGCCAACCTCGCTGCCCAAAACATTCTCGGCCTTAGTGTGGATGAAATGAAATTATTTACTGGCAATAATCCACCGATATTGTCCGAGAGCGGGGAACCCTTTCCAGTGGATCAATTACCACATCGTCTGGCGCTGAGCCGCAAAGAAGAAGTCCGCAATGTAGCAGCTGGATTCTATAACAAATGTGATCAGCGATATCGCTGGTTGCTTTGTAATGCCGTTCCTATCTATAGTCATATTGATGGTGAACCCTACCGTATCTTATGTACTTTCACCGATATAACCCGGCGCAAAGAAGCCGAACTAGCCCTGCAGGAGAGCCAAGAGCTGTTTTCGTTGTTCATAGAAAACGTGCCGACGGTTGTTTTCATCAATAATGAATTTAGTGAAACGCTGTATAACAATCGCTATTATCGAGAACTAACCGGTATTAACGACACCGGTTTTTCTACACGGGATGTTTTTCCAGCAGAAACCGCAGCCAGTCTGATTGAGCATGACCAACAGGCCCTTAAAACCGGCTACTGGGAAGGTACCGAGCTTATTAATGACACTGCCGGAGTAACTCACTTCTATAATACAATTAAGTTCAAGATATCCCGCGAGGGTAATACTCCGTTGCTGGGCGCCATAGCTCAAGATATCAGTAACCAGCTTAAAGCCGAGGCCTCACTGTGGGATAGTGAACAGCGCTATCATCTGCTATTTCAGAATATGCCTACCGCCGTCATTTACCATAAGGCGATACGGGGCGAGGGCGGGGCTATTAGCGATATGCTATGCCTGGATGTCAACGAGGCCTTCGAGCACCTGATCAACATCCAACGCAGCCAAATTATTAACCGGCCCTTGAGCAGCTTGATCCCCGCTTTCCAGGAAAACGTGAAAACCTGGCTCGAGCTTTATGAAGGAATTGAAAAGAATTCGCATACTATTCATTTCGAGCAGTATATCAAGGACTACGATAGCTGGTTCAATATTTCAGCCTACAGCCTGCCTGACTCATGTTTTGTGACCATATTCCAGGATATCACGGAAATGAAGAATTCGGTCGCTACCATCCAGCAGCTCAACAATGACTTGGAACAGCGTGTTATGGAACGTACTGCCCAGTTGAGGAGCATCAACAAAGAGATCGAAGCCTATGCCTATACCGTCAGTCATGATTTGCGGGCCCCGCTGCGTGCTATCGCTGAATTTGCCAGGATCCTCAATGAGGAATACGGATCACAATTAGATGAAGAAGGCATTCGTCTGCTGAAAATAATAATACGTAATGTAACGAAAATGGAGCAACTCATCCAGGACCTGCTGAACTTCTCCCTGGCTATGCGCAGTCCAGGTGAGAAGACCCGGGTTGATATGAATCATCTGGTAGATCAGGCAGTCGCTGAATTATTGGTGTCCGAAAGCGGCCGCAAGATCGAAATACAGATCGAGACCTTGCCCACAGTTTGCGGAAACCCCTCCATGCTCAAGCAGGTCTGGAGCAACTTGATTTCAAACGCACTTAAGTTTACCGCCCAAAACTCCCAGGCCTGCATTCAGGTTGGCTGCATGGAAGATGCCGGCCCCGAAATCATGTTTTATGTGAAGGATAATGGAGTAGGTTTCGATATGAAATTTGCCCACCGTCTTTTCGGTGTTTTCAAGCGGCTGCATCGGGAGGCCGATTTTCCTGGCAGCGGCGTTGGCCTGGCTATCGTGAAACGGATTATTGATCGTCACGGCGGCAAGGTATGGGTAGAAAGCCAGCCCGGGGTAGGCACTACTTTTTATTTCAGCCTGCCCAGTAAGGAGAAATAACTGTCCAGGGGGCAATTCTATAGCAGTGGTCTTCTTATACTAGTCCTTGAGGATAATGATGATGACGCCGAATTAATTCTTCGCGAACTCAAAAAGACTGAGCTTCCTTTTACGCTATTCCGGGCAAAAGGAGAGCGCGAGTTCTGCGAACAATTAAACAAACGGCCGGATCTGGTAATATCGGATTACTGGCTACCGGATTTTGATGGCTTAACGGCTTTGCAGAGGACCTGCGCCTGCTTCCCCGGAATTCCCTTTATCTTTGTTTCAGGGGTCATGGGGGAAGAGACCGCAATAGAAACATTAAAACGCGGCGCAACTGACTATGTGCTGAAAAACCGGCTGGACCGACTGGGGCCGGCCGTACTCAGGGCCCTGGCTGAAGTCAAGGCCCGCGAACACGAACGTCTTTCCACTCTAGTCTTCGATAGCATCACCGAAGGCCTGATTGTAGTCAATCTGGATGGCAAAATAGTATTGGCCAATCAAGCCTCCAAGCAGATCACCGGATTGCCTCCGGAAAATTTGCTCAATCAGAGATTTGAGGTACTCTTTTCCGAGTTCGCTATACAATCAATGGTTGATGAGATACGGGCCACCGTCAATAAAAATGGCTACTGGCAGGGAATAGTCAACAAAACCGCGGCCGATGCTACCACCGCCTCGTTCAACGCCACGATTAGCCCGATAATTGATGAGACGGGCCGTCTTCGGCAATACATCGTTCTAACCAGGGATATAAGTGAGCAGATACGCCTGGAACAGGAACGTCAAAAAATCCAGGAGACTAATGCCCGGCTCAACCGTCTGGCCGCATTGCCCGCCATGTCGGCCGGCGTAGTCCACGAGATCGCCCAACCCCTGAACGCTATCAAGGTTATTGCCGAAGGTGCGATATTATGGATGGAAACCTATGGTCGACTGGATGAAGAAGAGATTCTGGAAAATTATCGAGGGATAGCCGGGCAAGCCGGGAAGATCGCCGATATAATACAGCATATGCGCTCCTTTGCTTCTAGCGGCAAGGGGGTAGCTAGCGAACCCTGTTGCCTTAATTCAGTTCTGGAAAACACGCTTAACTTGATGGGCCGTCAACTATCCAGCCACGGCATCTCTATCCGCTTGGATACCCAGCCCAATCTTCCGCCCATAAAGGGAAACGCCAACCGCCTGGAAGAAGTATTGATCAACCTGCTGGACAATGCCAGGCAGGCATTTGACCAGATCAGTGGACGAGAAAAGTATATCCTGTGCAAGACCGTAGTGCGCGATGATCAGGTGATCATCGAGATCGCCGATAACGCGACCGGCATCGACCAGGAGATCCAAGAGCAAATCCTGAATCCTTTCTTCACCACCAAACAGGAAGGTAATATGGGGCTGGGCCTTTCAATCGTTCAATCGATCATCAGCCGATGGATGGAAGTATGGAAATATCGAACAATGAACAGGGTGGAGCCACATTCCGCCTCATACTGCCAGTGATGGGCGCTGAGTATTAGAGCCCGGTTAATGAAGATGGTCACGGCCGATTGATTTGGCGAGATATTTGCATATTGAAGGTTTAGGGGCTGTTGCCTCAACTTTTTATTTGGCAGGTGTTATGATGAATATCCTTTTAGTAGATGATGAACAGGATAGCCGACACTATTTAGCAAAGTTCCTGGAGAAATGGGGGCATACGGTAGTAGAGACCGGTGACGGCAAGGAAGCCCTGGCCGCATTCACCGGCCAGGAATTTCACCTGGTCCTGTCAGATATACGGATGCCTAATATGGATGGGCTGCAATTGCTCCGCAGTTTGCGCAGCTCTTCTTTGGCCGGTCATAACGCGGACATCGTGTTATTTACAGCATTTTCCGATGTTGAGAGCGCAGTTGAGGCTCTGCGTGCCGGAGCCTACGATTATATCCTCAAACCGGTCAATGTCAAGGAATTATTGGTTTTGATCGACAGTGTGGCAGAACACCAGTCTCTAAAGATCGAGAACCAGCGCTTGACTCATAAATTCAACGAGGTACTTGCAGCCGAGACCCTGGACATCCGGGAAGAACTCGCCCGCATCAAACAAGCCTATTATAAAATCGTTGGTATTGGCGACATCGTCGTCTCCTCCCCAGCCATGCGATCTATCTATGAACAGGCACGGATACTTTACGAAGACCGGAACATTCCAGTTCTTATCGAAGGAGGGACCGGAACCGGCAAAGAGATGATCGCGCGCTACATACATTATGGTGACCATGATCAGAATATCGGCCTGCCCTTTGTCGATATCAACTGTGCCGCTCTGTCCTCGACTTTGTTTGAAAGTGAACTGTTCGGTTACGAAGGCGGAGCTTTCTCTGGCGGTCTCTCCAGCGGCCAGAAGGGTAAATTCGAAATGGCGGAAGGCGGCACCCTGTTTCTGGACGAAATCTCTGAAATACCGCCCAGCCTCCAGGCAAAACTCCTGCGGGTGATTCAGGAGAAGGAATTCTATAGGGTTGGCGGCATAAAAAAGAAAAAAACCAATGTCCGCATAATCTGCGCTACTAATGTAGATATAAAGGAGAAGGTCAAGCAAGGAGAATTTCGTCGGGACCTGTATTTCAGGCTCAATACTGCTCATCTTTATTTGCCGCCTTTGAACCAACGGCCGGAAGATATCATCCCACTGGCCGCCATGTTTTTGAGAAAATTCAGCCAGGAAAAGGGTAAATCATTCACCTCTATCAGCAAAGAAGCCGGCTCACTGCTGGTAAAGCATATTTGGGCGGGCAACATACGCGAACTGAAGAATACTATAGAGTGGGTGGTGCTGATGAATGACGATCAGGAACTGCGCCCGGCGCACCTTAATATGATGTGGAATAATAATACATCTCTTTCCCACGATGAGCCAGCCGCCCAAATGGATTGGCACAACTTCCAACTCCCCCCCGACCGCCTCCCTCTTGAGGAGTTTAACGCTTTCATCCTGCGGCAAGCCCTCGCGATGCATAATGGCAATAAGACCCAAACTGCCAGGTACCTGGGTCTGTCTCTCCGTTCCCTTTCCTACCGTCTGAGCAAAGACACTAACCCCAAAATTGTATAACATAATTGTATGCTTGATCAAAACTGGAACATCTTCCTGTGAACTATACGTTTCCTTCCATAATACCTATTTTCCTTTCCCTTACTTTTCCCTCCGGGTAACACTTTTCCTCTCCTGCCATATATTAGATTGCGGGGTAATTTTAGAATTTCCTTCTTTGAGATTAGTATAAGGTTTTGCAGCGACAGGCAACCCGCTCTGGCATTTGCTGGCATGAAGATTGCATTATATGTGCACAAGCATATTCAAGCGACCTGGCACAGATTCAACCGGTCACCTAAAGGGGGGTTACCTAATGAAGACAATCCTCGTTGTTGATGATGCAATATTCATGCGAAAGACTATCCGTCTGATCCTGGAGAAGAACGGATACGAGGTAGTAGGAGAAGCCAGTAATGGGCGAGAAGCTATTTCCATGTATGAAAAACTGCAGCCGGACATTGTGACTATGGATCTTACTATGCCTGATATGGATGGCATAAGCGCGACCAGGGCAATTCATTCCTCCAACCCCGATTCCAACGTAGTGATAGTCTCGGCTATGGGTCAGGATAGCTGCGTGCGGGAGGCAATAATGGCCGGGGCCAGAGCTTTTATCGTCAAGCCTTTTCAGGAATCATTTATAGTTGAAACCCTGCGTAAGATCAGCTAAGATTTGCCCCCTTCCCAGCATATGCGGGGACGCAGGTCCAATGCCCACGGATCTCGCTCCCCGTCTTTTTTACAATAAATTTGCAGAGAGCAAATAGATATAATGGATCACTTCAAGGAGGTGAGCATAAAGTTGAGCGATTCAAAGCGGGAACCAATGTTGGATATGTTCATCTTTGAAACCCTGAATCAACTGGAACACTTAGAGCAATCACTTATCAGCAGTGAAAAAAGCAGCAACCTGGATGCCTCTATTAACGAAATATTCCGTATCATGCATACCATAAAGGGCTCTGCTGCGATGATGCTCTTTGACAATATCGCTTCTCTGGCTCATGCAGCAGAGGATCTATTTCATTATTTAAGGGAGCATCCCGGCATCGGCATCGACCATCCCGCGCTTACTGATCTGGTTTTGGAGTGCGTAGACTTTATAAAAAACGAAGTAGCTTTTATTGACAGTGAAGAAGAATCCGGCTCGAATCCCCAGAGCTTGATCGAGAAGACCAGTGATTATTTAGCGGCCTTAAAGGGCAGACAAAGTGAAGAACAAGCCCCACCAGCCACCTCTCCCGAATCAGAAAAAGCGCTCTTTTACATCAGCAGCAGTGAGCGGGGTCCGCAGCCCGAAGGAGGTCCCCGCTACGAGGCAGTGATCCATTTCAGCGAGAGTTGCCAGATGGAAAACGTCAGGGCATTTTTAATCGTTCATAATCTTAAGGAAATAGCCGGTAATATAAAATTCTATCCCGATGATATAGCTGACAGTGACGCTTCTATTGAATTGATAAGAAGTGAAGGTTTCTATATCAGCTTTAATAGCCCGCATAGCCAGGAATACCTGGATAGCTTTTTTCAAAGATCCGCTTGCGTAGACCACTTCCAACTCAGCCCCGCCCCCCCGGAATCTGAAATCGATCGGGGGTCACCACGCGGCTGTCGGCCTGAACGACCAGGACCGGCAGCCGCCACCATCCCGCCTGCACCAGAGCGATTTGACTCACCTTCACCATCAATTCATCAATCCATGATTAATGTAAGTGTCTCCAAACTGGACCGGTTGATGGATCTGGTTGCCGAACTGGTCATAGTTCAGGCTATGGTAACCCAAAATCCTGAACTGGAAGGCCTGAACCTGGATAATTTTTATAAAGAAGCCCGCCAGTTGAAAAAAATCACCAATGACCTGCAGGATACCGCTATGGCCCTGCGTATGGTTTCACTCGCCAACACCTTCCAGAAGATGAACCGCCTGGTTCGTGATATGAGCCATAAGATACAAAAAAAGGTCAAACTTGAACTGGTCGGCGCCGATACCGAAGTAGACAAAAATGTTATCGAACAGATATCAGATCCTCTGATGCACCTGGTACGCAACTCACTTGATCATGGCCTGGAAACCCCCGAAGAAAGGTTAACGGCAGGAAAGAGCCCCGAAGGCCATTTGTCTATTGAAGCTAAAAACTTCGGCGGTGACGTATGGATCGAGGTCAAGGATGACGGACGGGGACTGGATAAATACAAGATCCTGGCCCGGGCCCAGGAACACGGTCTGACCGATAAGAGCGAAGCTGAGCTCAGTGAAAAGGAGATCTTTTCCTTTATATTCCTGCCCGGCTTCTCTACCCGCGATGGAGTCACTCAATTCTCGGGACGTGGGGTGGGCATGGATGTAGTAATACGTAATATCCAGGCCATCGGAGGAAGCGTTCTGATCGACAGCATACCCGGACAGGGCACGACCATCTCGCTAAAGATCCCGCTAACCCTGGCCATTATCGACGGTATGACCATTCAAGTCGGTAGAAACCGCTACACCATTCCGATAAACTCCATCCGTGAAGCCTTTCAAATAACCGAGGATGAACTGGTCTGTGACCCCGACGGCCATGAAATGATATTTATCCGGGGGAAGTGCCATCCGCTGCTCCGCCTCTATCAACTTTACCATGTTCACCCCGCTGCCCGGAATATCAACGATGGCATCGTGCTGCAGCTTGAGCATAATGGCGAGACTATTTGCTTACTGGCTGATTCCCTGCTGGGCGAACAACAGGTCGTCATCAAACCTCTCCCCAACTATATCAAGCTTCAGAACAGCAATATAAAAGGAATCTCGGGCTGCACCTTGCTGGGTGATGGCAGTATTAGCTTGATCCTGGACGTTTCCAGCCTGTTGAAATTATAGACATTACTCATTATTAGTGGATTCAGGAAAGAGGTGAAACCATTGAGGAGTGCGCAAGAAGATATCTTTGCAGCAGAAGAGGATACTCAAAAAGGCAAGTTCTTGACCTTCATGATGGGAAAAGCAGAATACGGCATAGAGATCCGCTATGTCACTGAAATCATCGGGGGTATCCAGTCGATCACGGAGGTGCCCGAGGTGCCCATTTATATTAAGGGCATCATTAATCTGCGGGGAAAGATAATCCCCGTGATGGATATCAACCTCCGTTTCAATAAGGAAGCTCGTCAATACAACGACCGCACCTGTATTATCGTGGTTGATATCAACGACTTGTCGGTAGGCCTGATCGTTGACAATGTCACGGAGGTGCTCAACATCAACGACGAAGAGATAGTCGACCCCCCAGATGGGCGGGCCGGATTCCACCAAAAGTACATCCATAAAATCGGCAAAGTAGGTGACGCAGTAAAACTCCTGCTGGACTGTGAGAAACTCCTGGGCAGTGAAGAATACACCCGGCTTTCGGAGATTGCCTAGTTAGCTGCACGGGTGATCAAAGAGGAGGTAGCATAATGAAGTGGTTTGCTAACATGAGGATTGGAATAAAGCTTGTTTTGGGCTTTACCCTGGTGGCCCTGGTAACAGGATTAGTTGGTTATGTAGGTATAAAGAACATCGATACCATAACCCAGGCTGACACCCAGTTATATGAAAAGACTACGGTCCCCCTGGATTATATCAGTACTATCGCAGTTAATTTCGAAAATGTCATGACTGCCACCCGTGATCTAGCCTTAGCCCCCAACCTGGAAAAAGCCGCGGTAATTGACCAGCAAATCCAGGAAAACCGGGCAATCATGGATCAAAATGTAGAACGCTATAACAAGACTATTACCACTGACGAACAAAAGGAGGCTATGGCCGCCTTTCAGGAAACCCGCACGGTCTATGTAAACTATTTGAACCAGGTGATAGATCTGGCCAAGCAAGGTAATAATGATGCGGCAGCCGCTGTCCTGACCGATGAAAAACAATTAGCAGCGGCGGAAAGTGAACGCCAGGCAATTCATAAGCTGGTATTGATCAATGAAGAGTTGGCAAAAGAACAGGCGGCTCAGAATGCAGCCACTGCTGCTAAGGCCACCCGTGAGATGATAATCTTCATTGCTCTCGGCATCCTCATGGCATTAGGTCTGGGAGTGTTCATTTCCCGGGTCATTACCCGACCTATCAACCAACTGGTCACTGCTGCTGACCAATTGGCGGTTGGTAATATCGATGTCAATGTAGAATCCAATGCCCGCGATGAGATCGGTGTGCTCATGAATTCATTCAGTCAGATGGTGAATAATATCAAGGCTCAGGCCGCTCTGGCCCAGAACATTGCGGCCGGTAATATAAACGTAAGCGCCGAGGTCAGGTCCGACCAGGATATAATGGGGCAAAGCCTCAAGGCCATGCTGGATACCATCAGTGCAACCAGCGAAGAGCTCCTGGCCCTGGGGGCAGCCACCGAGCAGGGCAATCTGGAGGTGCGCGGCAATGCAGCCAGTTTCCCCGGAGCCTGGGGCCAGCTTATCGCCGCCGTCAACCGACTGATCGAGGCCATGGTGGCTCCTATCAATGTAACCGCAGAATACATTGCCGGTATTGCCCGGGGCAATATCCCGCCAAAAATCTCAGATGAATATCATGGCGACTTCAATACCATAATAAACAACCTCAACACCTGTATCGATGCAGTCAATCTGCTCATTACCGATGCTAATATGCTGGCTCAGGCCGCTGTGGAAGGCAAACTCGACACCCGGGCTGACCTATCCCGCCATCAGGGTGATTTCCGTGTTATCGTCGCAGGCGTCAACCAGACCCTGGATGCGGTTATTGAGCCGATAAATGAAGCCTCTGCGGTACTCTACCAAATGTCCCAGGGCAACTTGCAGCAAAGAGTGGTAGGTGAATACCGTGGAAGCCATGCCGCCATCAAAAATGCGCTGAACGATACCCTGGAAACCCTGTCCAGTTATATACAGGAGATCGCCTCCGTGCTCCAGGAGATGTCACATGGCAACCTGGACATATCAATAGTTAAGGATTATAGAGGCGACTTCGTGGCTATGAAAGATGCCATCAATAATATACTGAACTCCTTCAATGGCACCATGGACGAGATTAACAGCGCTGGTGAGCAGGTAGCCTCGGGATCAGGCCAGGTGTCCGATGGCAGTCAAGCCCTATCCCAGGCTGCTACTGAACAAGCCAGTTCTATTCAGCAGGTTAGCGCTTCTATCACTGAAATCGCAGCACAGACACGTCAGAACGCACTGAAGGCCAACCAGGCCAATGATCTGGCCATCTCTGCTGCCGCTCAGGCCAGCGAAGGCAATGAGCAAATGCAGGAGATGCTGCGGGCTATGGAAGAGATCAATGAATCGTCTAACAACATCTCCAAAATCATTAAAGTGATTGACGAGATCGCCTTCCAGACCAACATTCTAGCCCTGAATGCAGCAGTAGAAGCTGCCCGGGCCGGACAGCAGGGCAAAGGGTTTGCGGTAGTCGCCGAAGAGGTGAGGAATCTGGCCGCCCGCAGTGCCAACGCCGCGAAGGAAACCACCATAATGATCGAAGGCTCCATTAAGAAAGTAGATACTGGCACCCAGATCGCCCGTACTACCGCTTCGGCTTTGGGTGACATCGTCAGCGGAGTAAAACAGGTCACCGACTTGGTAGCAGATATAGCGCTTGCATCAAATGATCAGGCAACGGCCATTGCCCAGATCAATCAAGGAATCACCCAGGTCGCTGATGTTATCCAGATGAACACCGCCATCTCGGAAGAAAGTGCTGCGGCTTCACAACAACTGGCCAGTCAGGCTGATCTCCTGAAAAACCGGATAGCCCGATTCAAGCTCAAGAAAACAGCAGGTTTCACCAGCTTACCCAATGTCCATCCGGAAATTGCTCGAATGATGCAGAGGCGGGAGGCGACTTCTGATCAGGAGCTAAAGCACGGGGTCCAGGCCAATAATATGCCAAAGATCCAAATAGCCCTGGATGATCATGAATTCGGTAAGTATTAGCTCACACCAGCATGCTTACCATAAGTGACCGAGAGTTTGATATGCTGACCGCTTTTATTAAAGAAAATTTCGGGATTAACCTGCCCGATACCAAAAAATACTTGGTAATCGCCCGCTTGCAATCGGTACTGCAGGAAAAAGGCATGCATGATTTCACCAGCTTCCTGCAGTACCTGGCCAGCGATTCCAGTGGGGAAGCCTTGCAGACCCTGGTCAGCCGCCTGACCACTAATCACACCTATTTTATGCGGGAAGCTATCCATTTTACTTATGTAAAAACCACGGTTCTGCCTGAAATAATTAAAAACCTCCCCGACCTGGACCTTCGCATCTGGAGTGCCGGTTGTTCGAGCGGGCAGGAGGCCTATACCCTGGCGATGCTCATCGCTGACTACTTCGGGGCTCATAAAAGTGCCTGGGATACCCGGATCCTGGCTACCGACATCTCGCCAAGGGTACTGGAACAGGCTAAACGCGGCATATATGACCTGGGGGATCTGGATAATATCCCAGAAGCCTGGCAGCGCCGATACTTTAAGGCAGTGGACAGTGAGCGCCGGGCCGTGGTCCCGCAGATTAAGAACGAAGTTATTTTCAGATATTATAATCTGATGAACCAACCTTTCCCCTTTAAGAAAAAATTTCATATAATATTTTGTCGAAATGTAATGATCTACTTTGACAGCAGTACCAAAAAGAAATTAATCAATGCTTTTTATGATATTACCGCCGACGGAGGGTACTTTTTTGTGGGACTGTCTGAAGCATTGAATCGGCAAGATATCCCTTATCGTTATATAAGGCCATCTGTATATCAAAAGGGGTAGATGCGGTTGCTGAAAAATAAGAAAATCAAGGTTCTAATCGTAGACGATTCCCTGGTTTTCCGGGAATCCTTGGCTCGGGAGATAGGAAATGACCCTGGTATAGAGGTAGTCGGCTGTGCCTCTGACCCATACTCAGCACGCGATATGATCATCCAGACCCGCCCCGATGTTATTACTCTGGATGTAGAAATGCCGCGCATGGACGGTATCGAATTCCTGAAGAAGCTAATGCCGCAATACCCGCTGCCGGCCATAATGGTCAGCGGTTTGAGCACTAAAGTTTTTGAAGCCCTGCATGCCGGGGCAGTTGATTTTGTGGTGAAACCTGATGCTAATAATCGTATTAGCCTGGAAAGCCTTATTAAAGAGCTTATAGTAAAGATCAAGATAGCATCTACGGCCAAGGTCGGGCACTGGAAAAGCGAAGTCAACCAGCGGGTGCTCGACCGGATCGGATCAGCGTCGGAAGAGACAATGATCGCGATCGGCGCTTCCACCGGCGGCACTGAGGCTATCTCCTACATATTGAAGATGCTCCCTCGCAGTATCCCTGGCACCTTGATCGTGCAACACATGCCTCCCGTCTTTACGCGCATGTATGCCGAACGCCTGAATAATACCTGCCTGATGGAGGTCATCGAAGCCCGGGATGGTGACCGGGTCAAGCCCGGCCGGGTATTGATAGCTCCTGGAGACGCCCATATGCGCTTAAAGAAAAAAAGCGGGGTTTTTACCATCGAATGCCGGTCGGGCGATCGAGTCAATGGCCATTGTCCATCGGTCGATGTACTGTTTAACTCATGTATTGATCATGCCAACAATATGATCGGCATCATCTTAACCGGTATGGGTACAGACGGAGCCCGGGGACTTCTGGCCATGCGCCGGAAAGGGGCCCGAACTATCGGGCAAAATGAGGAAAGCTGCGTAGTCTATGGCATGCCTAAAAGCGCTTATGAAATAGGCGCAGTTGAGCAACAATTGGCTTTGAGCCGTATACCTCAGGCTATATACGCCAACCTCAAAGGTGATTCTGCCACTGACGAAGGTCTAATATGATGTCCACTCCGCCACAGATACTTATTATCGAAGATAGTGTGCTTAATATAAGTCGGGGTGGATTCGCTGGTATTATTTAAACATCCTGATAAATGATCGTACCCACATGCTCACCGTCAAGCGCTCGAGTCAGCAGGCCCGGCTTGAGTCCATTTACGATCTGTATCTGCTTAACACTTCGGGCATTGATGATCATCTCCAGCAAGGCCCTTTCCACTACCAGATCCTCCAGATCCCGTTCGATCAACTCTGCTGCTCCGATGCGGCTGATGAACTCAGCATTGGGATCAACCTTGGGGTTGTCCGTATACAAACCATCGACATCCTTGACGAAGATACATTGTTTGGCGCCGATCACTTCAGCCAGCAGAAAGGTACCTACATCGGTGCGGTTGGGGGGCAGCCTTCCCTCGCGGGGCAGGTGCTCGAAATAGCCGTAGGGCGGCATGCCATGCACGACCGGGATGCAGCCCTGGCGAAAATAAGCTGCCAGTTTGGAAATATCGTCATGTCCCAACTTGATCCCGCCATATGGCGAAAGCAGCGTGGATATCATTAAGGCATTCTGCTCAGATACACTCTGACCCAGTTTGGCGATCACTCCGGTCGGCATCCCCAGTTCCATGGCCACCGCGTAGACATGCCGGGAACGGGTGCCGCCCCCGGTAGCCAGGATCATCTTATGCCGGGCAGCATTTTCTACTACTTCCTTAATGATAGGCAACACTGCTGAAGCGCCAATATCGGTGATACTCTGGCCCCCGATCTTCAATACGTTGACATCCGGCAAGGCGCGAAAAGGCTCCCCATATTCCAGGGAAGCCAGGAAGCCCTTGCCGACCAGGGATTCTCCCATCAGTTTGCTCTTTACATGGAGTCGCTTGCTATCCCTCTCCCGAATCAGCGGCATGTCCTATCTCCTTCCACATTTCTTTAGGGTGCTACCTCGATCTCTTCATCGCCCTTGCCAGCCTTGAGATAAACGATCTCGGCGCCTATCTGTCTAGCAATCTCCTCCAACTCCATCTTGCGTATATGCTTGGCATAGAGCTTAAGGTCGCTTCCCGCCACTCCGACAATAGCAAAACGGGGCATCTTTTCTCCCTCTTCGATCTGGTGTCTCTCTCTGACAAATATCTTGGTCTTACTCATCATCCCAATCCTCCTATCTATGATCTATTATAATTATACCCGGTTTTTGCCCAATTACGCACTGGAAAGCTCCCTTGATTGGACAGCAGCCGACTGCCGACAAAATCAGTCTTTTTACCGGGGACTGGATAATATATGATAGATTATAGGAAATCGTGCTGGGAGGTGCTGGCTTGAAACAAGGTCGCTGGGTGATGCTGGCCCTGGAGTTTTACGGAAGGTTTGGTGCTCATGAAATCCCCGCTCTGGGTGCCCAAATGAGTTACTATCTGATCCTGGCCTTTTTCCCCTTCATCATTTTTTTGCTCACCCTGCTCAGTTTTACACCGCTTACTGGAGACCTGGCCCTGTACGATCTGTCCCAGCTGATCCCGGCCAATGCTTATGATCTGGTACAGGACGTAGTGGCCCAGACCATGGCAACGCGCCGCCACACCCTGTTATCCTTCGGTCTGCTTTTCACTCTATGGTCAGCGATAACCGGAGTCAATGCCTTAATCAGAGGAGTGAACAAGGCTTACTCAGAGCAAGAATCCCGGCCCTTCTGGAAGCACACCTTAATATCTATCGTTTTCACCATCGGCCTGGTGCTGGTCATTATCCTGGCTCTGACTCTGCTGGTGGCCGGCCAACAGCTGGGAGAAATGTTTTTCTCTTATCTGGGGATCAGCGAATTGTACCATGTGAGTTGGAACCTATTTCGCTATCTGCTTCCACTGTCGGTCATGTTCCTGGTTTTCATCCTCTTTTATCGTTATGCTCCGAACCGGAAGACCTCCTGGCAGCGAGTCATCCCCGGATCGCTGTTCTCCACCCTGGGTTGGGTGGGCACCTCCTGGGGCTTCGCCTACTATGTCAACCATTTCGCCAATTATTCACGCACCTATGGCAGTTTGGGAGCCTTTATCGTGCTTCTGCTCTGGCTATATCTTTCCAGCATGATAATCCTGCTGGGTGCTGAGATCAACGCTGTGCTTGAACCGCACGAATGGGGCCGTCAGGCAGCCTGAGCGTAGAAGGGCTACCTTAGCCGAACCCGTTTAGTTTAATATTAGAAAAGCTCTTCCCGCCGTTCGACACCCCGGGTAACTCCCTTTATGGTAAGGAAGCCTCCCGTGCGTCCATACTTAACGGCCTGAACCTCAGCCATCACTGCCAGGGCTATTTCTGCGGTCTTTTGTCCGCCCAGATCCAATCCGATCGGTACGTGCACCCGATCCATAAGATCTTCTGAGATACCCAGAGCGTTCAGTTGGCTGAAGTGAGCCGTGACCTTGCGTTTATTGCCCAAAACCCCGATATACCTGGCGGGTGAGTTAGCCACTGCCAGCAGGGCAGCTTGATCCGCCTCATGATGATGGGAAACAATTATGACGCTGGTCTTTTCGTCAATATTACAAGTATTCAATTGCTCAACTACGTCACCCAGCAGAAGTTCGGCGGCTAACGGAAATCTCTCCCGGTTGAGCGTTTCCGGGTGGCTGTCAACAATAATGATATGATAGCCCAGGATCGAGGCGATATGGTAGATGTCCTGCACCAGGTTGCCGGACCCGATTATGATCAATTGATCCTTATTGGTGATGACCTTAATAAAAAGTTCCATGGTCCCCGCTTCCGAGCACAGGGATAAATGCCTGGACACGCCGCGGCTCATGCATTTCAGCGCCTCCTGCCGAATGTTCTCCGAGAATTCTTCTGCGATACTGCCCCCTATGGTCTCCCCGTATTGGTCCAGGATCATCATAGTTCCTCGCCGGCATGCTTGTCCCATCGTATCCGCGAGCACAGTTATGATAGTAATTTCTTCCCCTGACTCCAGTTTTTCTGCCGCTGTATGCAGGAGTTCGGGATCCAGATCAAACATCTGCCAGCACCTCCTATCAAATGATCAAATCAATTTCTAACCAACTCATTTGCTATCATCAATTATAAACAAATGAGATGGCGGCAGGTATATGTCGCATTTTTCTCCCGCTCGGAGTATTTGTTCAGCGTTTGCACTGCTGGTTTCCAGATTAAGACGGGAACGGCCATTTGAAGCCTGTAAATGATAAGTACACCCGCTGACCTCTTCAACACAGTCACTGACAGCCACCACTGCAGAATTGCAGGCTTCCCTTTTCCCCAACCGGATATGACCGGGACGAATGCCGGCGGTGACCCTTTGCCCAAGCTTGAACCCTTGATCCACTTTACGGTCTACCCAAAGGCTGCCCAACTCTTCCACCTCAAGCTGTACCCGGTGATCTTCAAGCGAGCAGATCACACCGGAAAACAGATTACGGACTCCGGTCAAAACCGCAACCCGACGGTTGGCCGGCCGTTGGATCACATCCTGCCGTTCACCCTGCTGCAGCACCTGCCCGGCTTCGATAACGGCCATCCGTGAGCTCAGGCGGTAGGCCTCCTCCAGGTTGTGTGTAACATAGAGTACGTGTCCCTGATAGTACTCCTGCAATTTGAGCAATTCGTCCTCCAAGCGACTTTTAACCAGACTATCCAGGGCAGAAAAGGGTTCATCGAGGAGCAGTACCTCGGGTTCACCAGCCAGGGCCCGGGCCAGCGCTACCCGCTGCTGCTGTCCGCCCGACAGGCGATTGGGCATACGGGAAGTTAATTTCATTATCCCCAGTTTGGCGAGTATGTTGTTCACCCGTTCCTGGATCTCGGCAGAGGGGCGGCCGCGCAAGCCGAATGCTACATTATCATAGACACTCAAATGCGGAAACAGCGCGTAGTTCTGAAACACAAAGCCCGCCCGGCGTTCTTTCGCCGGCAGATCGATATGCTGCCAGGAATCGAACCAGGTACGATCATCTATAGTAATCAGGCCTTCGTCCGGCTTCTCCAATCCGGCGATGCATTTCAGGGTCATGGTCTTGCCACAGCCAGAAGGCCCTAGAATAGCCATGATTTCATAGTTCAGTCTCATAGCCACTTCCAATCTAAATTCAGGCAGCCGCTTTTTTATATCAATTGCCAGCATCTGTCGATTCCTCCGGTAAAAAATCCACTATTGACGCCATATTATGATACTGGCGCCTTTTCCAATGATTCAAGGCTACTAGACTGATAAAGGAGATGAACAATACCATCAGAACCCAATTCAGGGCCAGGGCATCCTTGCCAGCTTCAACCGCAAAGTAGATGGCCAGCGGGATGGTCTGGGTTTTGCCCGGGATATTGCCGGCCAGCATCAAAGTGGCCCCAAATTCGCCCAGGGAACGGGCAAATGCCAATACCGCACCGGCAGCGATGCCAGGCCAGGCCAAAGGCACACTAATCCGCCAGAAGACCCGCCACTCGGAAGCTCCCAGGGTACGGGCCGCATTCTCCAAATTAGGCTCAACCTGTTCAAAAGCCGCCCGGGCCGCCTGATACATCAAGGGAAAGGATACCACTGCCGAGGCAATTACCGTAGCCGACCAGGAAAATACCACCGGCCTTCCCATGGCAAAAAGCAGCTGGCCTACCGGGCCATTGCGCCCGAAGAGACAGAGCAGACCGAATCCGACTACGGTAGGCGGCAAAACTAGCGGCAGGATGAAAAAACCGTCTACCAGGCTCTTGCCCCGGAAATCACGGCCAGCCATATAACGAGCTGCTGCCAGCCCCAGGAAAAAGGTGATCAGGGTGGCAGCCAGAGCAGTTTTTATCGATATCCAAACCGGCATCATGTCCATAAGATGTTTCTCCTCTAAGAGTAATATACAACAACCAGCACCAGCTGACGAAACCAAACTGGTGCTGACTTAAGTAAGTGTTCTTCAATTTTACCAAAGTTGGCCTCTTGCCGAAAGGTCTAATGGCGCTTAATGTACCAGATCTCTTTATATACGGCATGCTATTTAATCACGGTGAATCCATACTTCTCAAATACCGCATCCGCCTTACCACTGTTGAGGAATTTTACAAAGTCGCGTGCCACGGCCTCGTTTTTAGTAGCCTTGATAACCGCGGCCGGGTATACTACCGGAGAATGCAGGCTTTCATCAGCAGTGGCTGCCACCTTGACCTTGTCCGAGATCAGGGCATCTGTCCGGTAAACGATACCGGCATCAGCATCGCCGCTCTCCACATAGGCCAGAACCTGACGCACATCCTTGGCATAGACCGCTTTTGAACTTACTTTGTTCCATAATCCCAGTTTGCTCAGCAGCTCCTGACCATATTTCCCGGCCGGCACCGATGCTGGTTCACCCAGCGCGAAGACCTGGGCCTTGGTCAGATCAGTGAAACTCTTGATAGAAGCCGAGTCTTTAGGTACTACCAGGACCATGCGGTTCTTCAATAGATTTTTCTTGGTGTCCTTGATGATCAGCCCTTTATCGTCCAGAGCATTCATCTGCTTGGCAGCGGCTGAAATAAAGATGTCCGCCGGTGCTCCCTGTTCGATCTGCTGCTGCAGCGATCCGGAGGAACCAAAGTTGAAAGTCACTTTGACTCCGGGTTGCTCCGCATTATAGGCCTTGGCCACGTCATTCATGGCATCTGTCAGACTAGCCGCCGCCGATACCAGCAGCGCGCCTTTCAGTTTGCGCGTATCACTCTTGGGCGGAGTGACTACTGCTACTGGAGCGCTTATTGCTTTAACATAAGCACCATAAACATACCCGCTCTTGTTGGCAGCTGTCTGCACCTGATACCAATTGCCCTTGGCTGCCTTGATCGTTACCTCGCTGCCCTTTTTCAGGACTCCAATCACCTTGTTGCCCATGCCCGGTCCCGAACGCAGGTTCAATGCATAGACATTGACCACGCCCTGGCCGCCGGCACTGATGGTGGCTACCGATTTGGCATTTGCAGTAGCATCTGGCATGATGCTCCCGCACAACCCCACTACCAGCAACATCACCAGCATCAATGGCAGCACCTTTTGCATCTTCTTCTTCATGTTCATCCTCCTCATCCCGTTCGTTTTGTTCCAATTAGTTTTTGTTATCACGCCCCACTCGACATAAACCAATTTGCCCCAACAAAACCTAACTGAAATCAACTATAAATTAATAGTAGGATATGATAAAATTTTTGTCAAACGCTAGGGGGTAAACTCAAATGAAAGATGACACTACACTGACCCCGGAAGAGGTAGCTAACATATTAAAGATCACCAAGTACACGGTTTACGAAATGGTGAAGCGCGGTGAACTTCCCGCCTATCGCATCGGTAATAAGATCAGAATCGATGCCGGGGACCTGGATACCTACCGGAAAAGCCGCAAACAACCGGAATACCGGACGGTCGACTCTCAGAATTCCGGCTCTTCCAGAACAACTGGACCCATCACCCCCACCATGGCTGTCGATCCGGGATCTGCTACTGCCAGTCTGGTTATCTGCGGACAGGATCCCATCCTGGATATTCTGGGTCGTCACCTGGAAAGTCATCCCCAGGGCTGCCGGGTACTGCGGCAGCAAACGGGCAGTTTCGCCGGCCTCCTATCTCTTTATAACAATCGTGCCGACCTGGCGGCTGTTCATCTCTGGGATGGAGACAGCGGAACCTATAATACCCCCTTCGTGCGGCGTCTGGTACCGGGTATCCCGACCATCCTGGTCCACCTGGTAAATCGCATGGCCGGTTTTTTGGTAGCAGCCGGCAACCCCAAGCAGATCAAAGCCTGGGAAGACTTGGCCCGCACGGATATTGCCATGGTCAATCGCGAACCGGGATCCGGTGCCAGGGTCTTACTTGATGAGCAGCTTTTCCGGCGGGGCATTGATCGCCTGCAGATCACGGGCTATAATTACGAGGAGTTGTCACACCTGGCCGTGGCCAGCGTGGTGGCGCGGGGTACAGCCGATGTGGGTCTGGGCCACGAAAAAGCCGCCTTGCAAGTACGCGGCATTGATTTCATCCCTCTGCAGCAGGAAAGCTATGATCTGGTCATAAAAAAAGAGGCCGTATCCCGGCCTCACATACAAGCGGTTCTAGATATACTGGCCTCTACTGCCTTTCAAAACGAACTCTCCGGCCTGGGGGACTACGACCTTAAGGACTGCGGAAAGATAATAAAATAGAACGAGGCCAAGAGAATCTCCCTTAACCTCGTCTTTTGCTTCTTATTTTACCCGCAGGAGACGGAGTCCGTTCAAGGTCACCAGCAAGGTAGTTCCCATATCACCGATCACCGCCAGCCACAGAGTCAGCCAACCCGGGATGACCAGCAGCAGTATGGCTGTTTTGAATACCAGGGAAAAAGCTATGTTCTGCTTGATGATCCTCAGTGTTTTCTTGCCCAGTCTAATCACATAGGCCAAGCGCGACAGGTCATCTCCCATCAGCGCTATATCAGCCGTTTCCAGGGCAGCATCCGTACCAGCCGCACCCATAGCAATACCCACGGTGGCTAAGGCCAGTGCCGGTGCATCGTTTACACCGTCTCCCACCATCGCTACATTTCCATACTCTTTCAACAATTCCCGAACCGCCGCCACCTTATCCTGCGGCAGCAGCCCAGCCCGATAATCATCTACCCCGGTTTGTGCGGCAATTGCCCGGGCGGTTTCCTCATGGTCACCGGTAAGCATGATAGTATGCCGTATACCAGCTTTATGCAGCCCGCTGACCGCAGCGGTTGAATCCCTCCGCAGAACGTCGCCTAAGGCGAACCCGGCCAGCAGGCGCGTTTCATCAGCCAGCAACGCGACGCTCTGAGCTGCTCTGGCTGCCTGACTTACTATAGCCTCCATTCCAGTCATATCTACCCCGTATTGTCTTATGAAATCCGGACTGCCCATCAGGTACAGCTTTCCTTCAAGACGGGCCTGAACCCCTTGACCGGGTATAGCTTGAAAATCGTCAACCGAGCGACTTGGAATACCCTTCTCCCGCGCATAGCTCACAATAGCCTGTGCCAGCGGATGTTCCGAAAGAGCTTCCAGGGCAGAAGCTACCGCCAGGTAATCTGTGGGATTGCCGTCAACTGCCAGCATCATGTCACTTACTACTGGTTTGCCGCTGGTTAAAGTACCGGTCTTGTCGAAGGCCACCGCATTAAGCTGCCCGGTCTTTTCCAGGTAGACGCCGCCTTTGATCAGGACTCCCCGACGGGCGGCGCTGCCGATAGCGGCCACGACAGCCACCGGTGTCGATATCACCAGGGCACATGGACAGGCCACCAGCAACATGCCCATGGCTTCATATAACCACTTATGCCAGGGCTGGCCCAAAAGCCATGGCGGCAGGACCGCAACCAGTAAGGCTGCACCCATGACTAATGGGGTATAGTAGCGGGCAAACCGGTCTATTAGTAGTTCGGCCGGTGCCTTCTCCCCTTCAGCTTCTTCTACCAGTTCAATGATGCGAGCGACCGTATTATCACGCGCCAGACTGGTCACCTCTACCTCCAGCGCTCCCATTTCATTAATAGTGCCAGCAAAAACCTGGTCTCCGGGAACTTTGGCAATCGGAACAGATTCGCCGGTGATTGCCGCCTGGTTCACCGCTGACTGCCCGCGCAGTACCACTCCGTCTACCGCTATACGCTCGCCTGGTCGAATAATCACCATCTCACCCGGCTCTATATCTTCCACCGGCACTTTAACTTCCTCTTCTCCCCGCTTTACAGTAGCTTCGGCCGGAGCCAGCTCCATCAGCGCTCTGATAGAATTACGCGTGCGATCAAAGGTATATGCCTGAATAGCATTGCCCAAGGCAAAGAGAAACACTACCACCGCAGCTTCTTGATATTCCCCCAGACCCAGGGCTCCAACCACCGCTACCATCATTAAAATATTCATATCTATTTCCCGGGCATTTAGTAGAATGGACAGCCCGGCTCGGGCAGGCAGATAGCCGCCCAACAGGACGACCAGAATATAAAGTGTCTGCCAAATCAGCGCATCCAGCTGCAACAGCTGCGAACCCACTGCTAAAACCAGCAGGCCACCAGATATCATGGTCGACTGCATATAACGGTTGCTTTTCCAGAAGGGCTTCTTTGCGGAATAAGCTGCCCTCCCGTCAGGTACTCCCCGATAGCCCATTACTTCAATCACATCCATTACCTCAGCCAATGCATCATAATGTTCCAGGTTGAGCTTGCCGGCAGCAAAATTGACGCGGGCATCTATCACCCCTGGAACCTGACCAATCCTTTTCTCCAGTTTCGCAGCACAATCAGCACAGTCCAGTCCTTCCAGTCGTATTACCGACCGACCGGCCACGCTCAGGTTGTCGCGGATATCATAGCCCAAACCCTTAACTCGCTCGATTACCCGGGGCACATCGATCAAAGCCGGGTTATATTTGAAACACAGTTCCCCGCTCCCGATAAGCAGTTGGGCTTCGGCTACTCCTGCAAGCCCTTGCACGGCCTCTTCAACTTGCCGTGCGGCATCCCTATCACCCAGTCCATATATATGAATCAGACCGTTCTCCAAAATTTTATCCATGTCTATCAGCATACCAGGCATATAATCCATCTCCTTTGGCCAATGGTGAGCTTATTCCCGCACATGTTCCAGTCCCTGGGCAAACAGGGTCCGGACATGATCATCATCCAGGCTATAATAAAGGTTCTTGCCGTCGCGCCGGAAGCGGACCAGCTTCTGGCCGCGCAGGACCCTCAATTGATGTGATACCGCGGATTCCGATACTTCTATCAGAGCGGCCAGGTCACATACACATAGCTCCTGCTGCATCAGGGCAAATAACAGTTTGAGCCGGGTGGGGTCCCCGAGGGTCTTAAAGGTATCAGCCAAGGCAAATATGGTTTCTATGCCTGGCATGTCAGCCTGCACGGCTTTCACCTTCTCTTCATGGATGCAACACTCAGCACAGATTTCATTCATCTCATCGATCATTTTAACACCCCCGCATAAACATATGAACATATATTCATATGTTTATATTAAATATTGAATATCGTATTGTCAAGCATAAGAAAACACCAATTGCAGGAAATCAATTGACGCAGTATCATTAAAAGAAGCACCAGCTTAGAATATGATCCGACCGGTTGCTTACCTCAAGCAAGGAGCGTTTCTTATGAGCTCTGCCCCCTTCAAAATGCATCAAATAGACGGATATATTGAAAGTATTTTTCTTATGGAATATTCCGATGGTATACTCCTGCTTGATTCGGGCTGTTATAATGACATTCCGTTGATCGAGAATTATTGCCTGCAGGTTCTAAGACGGCCTTTGCAGGATATCCGGCTTATCGCTATTTCCCATATGCACCCGGATCATTGCGGCGGCGCGGCGGTATTGCGTCAGAAATACGGCATACCAATAGCAGCTCATCACCAGGTAGACCTCTGGTATACTGGGTTCGGCGGAGTCTTACAGCAATTACTTGATCGTTGCATGGCTTTTTTCGTGGCCCGGCACAAGCATCGTAAATGGCAGCGTCTGAGCTACCGACGTATCCTGAATCCGGATTATCTACTGGATGACGGTGATCCGTTGCCTTTATTTCCTGACTGGCAGGCCTGGCATGTTCCCGGACATACCTTGCACGATCTTATCTTCTTTCATCAGCAATCGGGTTTTTTGTATGTCGCCGACCTGATCTGTCAGGTTCGCGGCGATCATCGACATCCCCTGCCGATACTCTTTCCTGATCAGATGGCTGCATCGTATGATAAAGCAGCTGCTCTAAAAGCATCCACCCTGCTGTTAGCCCACGGCGGAATCATCGCCGATGCCAACAACGCTGAGCTGTTTGCTTATATGAAAAACAAACTGTTAAGCCCACCTAATCAAATGACCCGTCGCGTATACCGCATGTCAGTCTACTCACCGGAAGCCCGCAAAAAGTTGAATCGCCAGCGACAAGAGCTTTCTTGATAAAATTGTATTTCTCATTAGATATACCTGTACCATATTTCGGCAGGAATTCGACATCATTATGCGGAATATTCCACGAGAAGCGGTAAGGAGACTAAGATAAAATGGGATCGGTTTCGATAATAACCCTGCTATCCGCCATAATATACATATATCTGGCTGTATATGCAGTGCGGCTCAAGCCTACTACCCGGCTTAACCGGATTTTCGTAGCTCTGTGCCTGACCTGTGCCTGGTGGGCCTTCTGCATCGCGATGATGTTTCCAGCGCCAACCTATGAACAGGCCTGGCTATGGTTTAGATTATCCGCACCGGGTTGGTGTTTGGGCCCTACTGTCCTGCTGCACTTCACGCTAGTCCTGATCGAAAAACAGCAAGCCCGCCCTGCTGCGAGATTTAGGCCCGTGCTCTACGTCCCCCCGCTAATATTTATGGTCATGGGGATGACCCATGGAGTTACGGCAACCACCCTGTTTCACGCCAGCTTCGGCTGGAGTCCTCTTAATGTTGGTAACACCTTATGGTATTGGGCCTTCACCTTCTACTATGTGACCTATATCACTCTAGCCATTGTGCTGGTGTGGCGCTGGGGCAAGGCTTCCCCTCTCAACCGAGAAAAGCGCTTGGCCCGGACTGTTGCAACCTGCACGATTACCGGTACTTTACTGGCTTTTCTGAATGAGTCTCTGCTGCCGGTCATTGGTTTCGCTGATATACCGAAAATCCCGGTCGTCTTATGGTTGATCTGGGCTTACGGCCTCTGGTTTGCTATCACCAAATACCGTCTGATGATCGTGTCCCCGGTGGTCGCCACCAATGAGATCGTGCGCAGTATTGATGACCTAATGATCATGGTGGACCTAAAGGGAAAAATAATTGAAATCAATCACCGCGTTGAAGACCTCTTGCTATTTCAAAAGGAAAATTTGCTCTACCGTAGCGTGGACAATATAGCTGGTGATCCTGAACTGCTTAAGGCTATCGCGAATCAACTGAAGCATCAGCCAGAATCTCTACAACAGGAGACCGAGTTGAAGACTCGCGATGATCAATGTATACCGGTGCACCTGGCGGTTTCGTCCATCGCTGATGATTTCGGAGATGTGGTCTGCTTGGTACTGGTAGCCCGTGATCTGCGGCCCACTCAGGCTTTACAGAATGAGATCAGTGAGCGCGTTCGAGCTGAAAACGCCCTTAAGCAGAGTATGGAGAAACTTAAGGAAACGTCCATCATGCAGGAGGAGCAGAACCAGAAACTGGAGCGGCAGAATGCGGAATTGGAAGCCATGGCTCAAAGCCTGGCTTATAGCAACACCGTCCTGGCCCAGACCAATCTACAATTGGAAAACCTCTTCAATAATGTGGGACAGGGTTTTCTGTCCTTTGGTGAGGATCTCTCCATACTTCCGCAATTCAGCCGGGAGTGTATCGAGATCCTCAAAGGCGAGCCGGTGGGCAAGAGGCTCTCTTCGCTGATATATCCGGATAATTCGGAACAGTCCAGTTTTATGGATGAGGTGTTTTTCCGGGTCTTGCGGGAGTCCGACCCCAACAAATCCTGGTTATATCTCAGTCTCCTGCCCGAGGAAGCGCTGGTTAATAACCGACAAATAAGCATGGAGTATAAAAAGGTGGCTGACCAGCAAGGTGAGACAACGGGATTTATTCTAGTGATATTAACTGATATAACCGAGAAAAGAGCCCTGCAAAAGCAGTTAGTAGATGAAAGAAATATGTTTTCTATGGTAGTAAAATCCATCGTCAATCACAATGATCTGGTGCAATGTATAGAAGACTTCGATTACTTCATCACTTGTGAACTGCCCGAACTGGCTCTCCGGGAAAAAAACCTAAGTAGTGTAATGGCGGAAACCCTGCGTGCTATCCATACTTTCAAAGGAAACTTCAGTCAGTTCGATGTTTACCATGTGGTAGAAGCTCTGCACCAGTTGGAGGAAATAATAACCCAAAATCGTAACGAGTATAGTAACCTGGACAACTTCCTCCGCCTGATGCGTGACTTTGATCTGTATCACTATCTGGAGAAAGACCTCGACATTATCCGGGATTTGACTGGCCAGGACCTTATGCAGCGCAAGGGAACCTGCGCGGTAAATGAGGATAGTCTGCGGGAACTGGAAGCTGAGATATCCAGCCTCCTAAGCCCCGCGCAATGTCAGGCCTTATTGCCGCGTATCCGCAACCTGCGGCACAAATCCTTTAAGGATCTATTAAAATCTTATCCTGATTATATAGACAAACTGGCACTTCGTTTAGGCAAGCAAGTTTATCCGGTGGTGATAACAGGTGACGACATGATAGTCGACGGCGATTATTACAAGGATTTTGCCAAGTCGCTGGTACATGTGTTCCGCAACAGCCTGGACCATGGTGTAGAAGACCCCGATGAAAGGCAGGCCCTGGGCAAGAACCCGGCAGCCACTATATCTTGCCGGATTACTGCCACGACTGATTATATTAGTCTAGCCATTGCTGACGACGGAACCGGGATTGATCTGGATAAGGTACGGGGCAAAGCCCTGGCCCATGGACTGATAAGTGAACCGGTGGAGGAAATCCCGGACGAGGATCTTCTATCCCTTATCTTTGCCGACCAGTTTTCTACCCGGGAAGAGGTTACCGTCCTATCCGGACGTGGAATAGGCCTGGCTGCCATCCGCACTGAATGCGACAAGCTGGATGGCACCATACAGGTGGTCAACCATCCGGGTCAAGGTTGTGAATTCATTTTCGAACTGCCGATCCAGCAAGAAGTTCCCGCTCCCACTTTTTGTATCAACAGCGTTATCGATGCTCTAAGTGATAGTGTCCGCAGCTTTATGATGGAGCAGGCAGATTTGATCATGCAGCCGGTATCTTCGGCGATAGGCGACACGGACTCCCTCTTTCTGAGCGACTCAACCGTCATTATGACCATACGTGGAACTATTGATGCTATGATAATTGTCGCATTAAATGATAAGCTAATTGAAAAAATGCTAAGCGTATTTGTCATGGACGACATAGATGAACCCGAGAAAAATCAGCTTTATCCCGATCTACTGGCTGAATGTGCTAATATTATCATAGGTGCTTCCCTGAAGAACTGGGGACAGATAAAAGACCTTATCACACTGGAAAGCCCGGTCATAGTGTCTAATCATGGTTTTATTCTCAGGCACCCAAATTCACCGATAGCCTATACTAGTATGAAATCCGGCGATTACCGCATTACAGTAGGTATTGCCTTGCTTGATCGTTAACCAGTGGGGAGGATGTTCAATGGCCCGAATTTTGATTGCTGACGACTCTACAGTAATGAGAAGAAGTTTAAATATGCTCCTGACCCGGGCTGGTCATGAAATAGTCGGAGAGGCTTCCAATGGAGAGCAAGCTTTTACTCTGTATGCACAACATAAACCTGACATCGTCACCATGGATATCAGCATGCCTTTGCTGTCGGGCAGTGATGCCATCTGCAAGATAGTAGAAAAGTATCCTGATGCCCGAATCATCGTGATCAGCGCACTGGATCAGAAGAAATTGATTTTGCAATCACTTAAGAATGGTGCCAAACACTTCATAATCAAACCAGTTACCGAAGAAAAATTACTGCAATCTATCCAGGCGGTACTGAGCGAATAAGACCAACCTTGACCCCTGAGTCTAGCAAGCCTATTTAGGCAAACGCGCGGGGAGGACGAATTAAGTACAGATAAAGGATTTTTTATTTGCCACAGCGTCATTATTGGCACCCGTCAGGGTGCATGGGTTGTCCCCAGAGGGGGATTAACACGAATTAACACAGATTTTTTAACCCCAATATATTAACATCTCAAATACCAAGGGGCAAGGTTGGCTAGCAACAATCTTGCCCCTACAATATTTCATATACCACGGTTTATTCATTCATTTAATATTTTGGCGTTCTTACTACTAATCTGTGTCTATCGGTGGCTTAAAAAATCTTCCCCCCGTCCCCTGCTACTTCTGTCCGGCGACTTTGGCCCAGCTGTCACGCAGGGATACAATGCGATTGAAAACTAGTTTTTCCGGAGTAGAATCCAGGTCGACACTGAAATAGCCCTGGCGCAGGAATTGGAAGCGGTCCCCTTGAACAGCTTTGGCTAATTCCGGCTCCACCTTGCATCCAGTCAGCAACTGCAAGGAATCCGGGTTTAGCTTGGCCTTGTAATCGGTACCCTCTTCCTCATCATCAGGATTCTCCGTCATGAACAGATGATTATATATGCGTACCTCAGCCTCTAGCGCATGGGAGGCCGAGACCCAGTGCGAAGTACCCTTTACCTTGCGCCCGGCGGTGGCGCCGCCGCTCTTCGATTCCGGGTCATAACTGCAGTGCAGTTCCACTACCTCTCCGGCCGCATTCTTAATTACTTCATCACATCTGATGATATAGGCACTCTTCAGACGGATCTCGCCGTCCGGCTTCAACCGGAAGAATTTCTTGGGCGGGTCCTCCATAAAGTCTTCCTGTTCAATGTATATCACCTTGGCAAAAGGAATCTTTCGGGTCCCCATGTCAGGATTTTCAGGATTATTATCGGTATCCAGCCATTCCACCTGTCCCTCCGGGTAATTGCTGATGGTGACCTTGAGCGGCTGCAGTACCGCCATCACCCGCGAGGCCCGCAAATTAAGATCTTCGCGAATGCAATGCTCCAGCAAGCCGATATCTACCATACTGTTGCGCTTGGCTACACCGATGCGATCCGCAAAGTCACGAATGGCTTCCGGAGTATAGCCTCGCCGGCGTAAACCGGAGATGGTCGGCATACGCGGGTCATCCCAGCCATTGACATACCTCTGATCGACCAGTTCCTTCAGCTTGCGCTTGCTCATCACCGTATAATTTAGATTCAAACGGGCAAATTCGATCTGCTGCGGCCGTCCCTGCGCCTCTTTTGAGTAGTCCACCGCATCCAGACACCAGTCATACAGGGGACGGTGGTCAGAGAACTCTAAGGTACATACCGAATGGGTGATCTCCTCCAGAGCGTCAGATAAGGGATGGGCATAATCATACATGGGATAAATGCACCAATCGTCGCCGGTTCGATGATGGGTGGCTCTAAGTATCCGGTAGATGACCGGATCGCGCATATTGAGATTTGGCGAAGCCATATCGATCTTGGCTCGCAGCACCCGTGAACCGTCGGGGAACTCGCCCGCCCGCATACGGGTGAAGAGATCCAGATTCTCTTCTACCGAGCGGTTACGGTAGGGACTCTCCTGGCCGGGTTCGGTCAGTGTACCTCGATAATCACGGATCTCCTGGGCAGTGAGATCACAAACAAAGGCCTGGCCCTTTTTGATCAGTTGGATGGCATATTCATAGAGATGCTCAAAATAATCGGAAGCATAAAATAACCGGTCATCCCAGTCAAAACCCAGCCAGCGCACATCTTCCATGATGGAATCCACGTACTCCTGGTCTTCTTTACTGGGATTGGTATCATCAAAACGCAGGTTGCACAGGCCGCCATTAGCCAAAGCCAGCCCGAAGTTCAGGCAGATGGATTTGGCATGTCCGATATGCAGATAGCCATTGGGCTCGGGAGGAAAGCGCGTGTGAACGCGACCCTGGTTTTTTCCCTGGGCCAGATCCTCGCTTATGATATTTTGAACAAAGTTCACCGGTAAAGCGGCGTCTTGTGTCTCATTTGGCGTTTCAATATTGACTGAATCCGTTCCCATGTCCTTGGTCACTGCTATTCCTCCTTGTTTTAGGGCTTATTAGTTTAATATTATAGCACTTCTTGCCCTTTTCTATCATTTGCATACAAAAAAGCTCGCGGTCAAATTAAAAACTTGACTACCTTACCGCTAAGGTATACCTTAATAATAAGGTAATGAATTGCCCGAGGAGGACGAACGATGGGATTCAAACAGATGATGCTGGGCTATCTATTGGACAGCCCATCTTACGGCTATGCGATCATGAAAAAGGCCTACTCCGACTTTTACCCGGCTGACCCCGAGGTAAACGAAGGCCTGCTCTATTCAACCTTGAAGAAGCTGGAAGCCGAAGGCCTGGCTACTCGGGAGCCGGGAGATGCTGATACTCCTACTGCCCGCCGCAAGGTAACAGTAACTCGTGCGGGGCTGGACGAATTCAAGGCCTGGTTGCTGAATGATGAAGAATCGGCCCAGCCGAAATTCGATTTCTTCAATCGCTACCCCTTTTTGGAAAGATGTAATTATTTTAAGTATCTTACCCCGCCAGAAGCCCTGGGCAGTATCGACCAGGAACTGCAAAATGCTAAGCAGCGCCTGGAAAACTATCGTCTGGCTGAACAATCCATGGTGCAAAAGGGAGTCGACCGTTTTCGCATCGCGATCATTCGGTATGGGATCAGCAACGAGGAACTCCGCATTGATTGGTTGCGGGAACTGAAAGAAATGATAGAACAGTGAGGAGGCCGGAGCAAATGAGCAATATGAAGAACGATCTTAGAGAATTGCAGCAGGGGCTGGAGAAGACCGGATACATATGTGATACTCCTACCGCTACCGTGCTGTACCTGGCGGCCGCGCTGGGTAAACCCGTGCTGGTGGAAGGTCCGGCTGGCGTAGGCAAAACCGCGATTTCTCAGGCCTACGCTGAATATTACAATCGGCCCCTGATCCGCCTCCAATGCTACGAAGGGATCGATGAAGCTAAAGCTTTGTACGAATGGAACTATAAGAAACAGCTTTTACATATTCAGGCAGTAGCCGGCCACGAACTGAATGTAGCCGAAGTAGAACACGAGGTCTTCTCCGATGAGTTCTTGCTGCCCCGGCCCCTCCTCCAGGCTATCACCAGCCCGGAGCCCTGTGTTCTTTTAATAGATGAGATCGACAAAGTGGATATGGAATTTGAAGCACTGCTCCTGGAACTGCTGTCCGAGTATCAGGTCACTATTCCCGAACTGGGTACGGTCTGTGCCCGCAGCATACCCATGGTCTTCATAACCTCCAATGCCAGCCGCGAGCTCTCCGAGGCTTTAAAGCGGCGCTGCCTGTATTTATTTCTAGATTTCCCTGACCCGGAACTGGAGACCCGAATCCTGCAGTTGAAGATTCCCGGCATCCAAAGTGAGCTAGCCGGACAAATGGCCGCGGCCCTGCGTAGCTTCCGCGAGCTTGATCTCAAGAAGACTCCCAGCATCGCGGAAGCGATCGACTGGGGAATGGCCTTAACCCTAATGGGCCTCGAAACTCTGGAAGCAGAGGCTGTGTTGACGACACTCAATGTACTGTTCAAATACCGTGAAGACCTGGATAAAGCTCGGAACATAGTCTTAAAAGAACAGGAGGTTTGATATGGCAGCACTGCTGGATGACCTCACCTCCTTTATAAATGATCTGCGTCAGGCGGGCATTCCTATCGCGGCCAGCCAACTGGACGATTGTTTTCGTTCATTGCTGCTGGTCGACTGGTCACTCGAACCAGCCTTTCATGCGGCCATCTCCAGCACCCTGGTGAAGGATGCCGCATGGCTGCCAGTATTCGAGGAGATTTATGGACGCCACTTTTACCATTTCTCGCAACAGAACCAGGCGGCCCGTGATCGAGAATTACACGCCCTGCGAAATGGTCTGCAGAACCGGATCAACGGAACGGGCAGTCAAAGCGGTTCGGTGCTGGAAGCCGGACAGTTCTCACGAAATCCCGACGCTTGCCAGGTACGCCGCAACCAGTCTCCCCGGCTCAAGAATCCTATCACTCAGGATTTCTACGGGGCCACCTGGGAGGAAATCCGGCGCATGGAAGCGGTTTTCCCTCTGCTGGCCCGGCGCCTCGCCACCCGCATGGTCAAGAAGCGCCGCCGCAATCAAAATGCTCAATTGGATTATCGGCGCACCATGCGCTACAGCCTCTCCACCGGCGGGGTTCCCCTCAATCTCTTCGTAAACAAGAGAGAAAGGGAAAAACCAGTGATAGTGGCTCTGTGCGATGTGTCTGATTCTTGCCTGCACTACAGCTTCTTTTCCCTGGCTCTGGTGCATTCCCTGGAAAGATTTTTCCGCCAAGTCAGGAGCTTTGCCTTCATAGACCAGACCGATGAGGTCACATCACTACTCAAGCAGTCCAACTTCAGCAATCTCCGTAGCCAGGTGCTGCTCAACGCTGATACAGTAGGGGATAGCGGTTATACTGATTACGGCGCCGCCTGGGCCAGCTTTCTCGCCAAATACGGCGACTGCCTGACCCCGCGTACGACTGTGCTTATCTTCGGTGACGGGCGCACCAACTGGTTCCCCTCCCGGTCTGATCTGCTCAAAGAAATCAAGAGCCGTGTACGCAAGGTGTACTGGATGGTTCCCGAGACCGAGGATGACTGGGCAAAGGGCGATTCCAGCATGGAGTCATATAAAAAACACTGTGATCAGGTTTTTGAGTGCCTGAACCTGGATGGCCTCACCCGGGCACTGGCACAATTATAAGGGGGCTAAGCCTTATGTTGCAGTCTTTCTAACGGCTGCCGGACAAGCTCCATCTAATAACTTCGTTTATTCTGGGCGGGCCTTCCAAGCCTTAGCGTGGATTTTTCACGAATACTTAGTTGTTTACCCACAACATGCTCTTTCAATAGCAACTGCCATTGTTACATACTTTCAAATCCAATTAAGAGATATACCATCCCCGACACGTAGTAATAGGTGAAAGGGATGGGAAGGGAGGTGAAAGATTGGAATACTCGCAGGTTGAACTGGTCCGGGGAATAAAAAACCGAGATACCTCGGCTTATGAGTATATGATCAGTAAATACGGCAGGATAACCTACTGCCTGGCTTACCAGATATTATCGGGGACACACAGCAAGGAAGACATCGAAGAATGCGTGGCTGACGTTTTTCTCGATGCCTGGGTGAAGATTGGCGCTTATGACGAGGAAAAGGCCAGCTTCAGGACCTGGCTGCTCATCCTCACCAAATATAAGGCGCTTACCTACCGACGCAAAAAGGCCCTGGATGCCTTTGGTAAGCCGCAAGAACTGCAAGCCACTAAGAACTTTGAAAATCTGGGCAAAGACGGTATGGTCACTGCTGGGGGCCCCGCCCCTCCGGAGCCGATCTATGCCACTGATCAAGCCGGGACCAAATACCAGTTGACCAAACCGGATAATGCCAAGGCCTGGCCCATAACTACCTTTGACATAGATGCATCTAAAGACAGCAAACTGACAGTTAAGCTGCCGGGCCTAATGGCAACCTATAAAAAGGTAGCTGACCGCTTTACCGTCAATATTCCTAAGGATGGAGAAAAGGTGCTCAGCCAAGAGGTGGATTTATTCGCCCAGAAAGCAGTAGTCAAGAACATAAAACGACTTTCTCCGACCTCGGCCGAGTTGACCTTTGCGCTCAACACCGGAGCGGATAAGAATGTCAAGATCACTTGTTTTCATCTGGACGGCCCGGACATTAAAAAGTATTCTGCCAATTTTGACGGTGATACCGCCGTGGTAACCATTGAGTTTTTCAAGGAAGCGGATGCCTATGACATCGACATCTCCTGGCCGTCCTTCGTAATGAACGGCAACTGGACAATTAACCTGAAATAGTCCTTCCCTAAAAAACCGGCAGAGCGTACAGCTCTGCCGGTTTTTTGTCTTATCAAAGTGTCAATGCTGCGAGAACGGGGAAGATTGCCGCGCTGCGCTCGCAATGACACCATAAGGATTGCCCCGCGGCGCCCCGGCCTGGTCATTGCGAGGACCCGGCACTCAGAGAATCCAAATATAAACGGCTACCTATTATGCACTGCTCTAATAAGCTGATACTATTATTGAGTGCCGGGGACGCGGCAATCTTGTTTTGTCTGGGGTTGCTTCCATCCAACTGATCACCCGACCAGTACTCCCGCTCATGGAGAATTATTTATTCTGCATCAAGGCTACCCGCCGGTTCACATCATCCCAGTTGACCAGGTTCCACCAGGCTTCGATCCAGGCCGCACGTTTATTCTGGTATTTCAGATAATAGGCGTGCTCCCATACGTCGACTATAAGCAGCGGCACTGCGCCCCACTGGGTGAGATCCTGATGTTTTTCCGCCTGCAGGACCACCAGCTTTTCGAAGATTGGGTTGCAGGCCAGTATGGCCCAGCCTGAGCCCTCGACCGCTACGGCAGACGCGGTAAACAACTTCTTAAAGTTGTCGAAGGAGCCGAAATCACGATCGATCAAAGCTGCCACCGCACCATCGGCCGGGCCGCCCCCGCCCGGTTTCATGTTCTCCCAGAACATGGTGTGCAGGATATGCCCTGAACCATGGAAGGCCAATTCTCTTTCGATGTGTTTAATCAAGCCAAAATCGCCTTTTTCTATAGCTTCCGTCAATTTTCCTTCCGCGGCGTTCAGCCCATCAACATAGGCTTTGTGGTGCATATCATGGTGCAGTTTAACTGTCTCCTGATCATAAAAGGGTTCCAGGGCATCATAGGCATAGGGCAAATCCGGTAAAATATGAGTCATTAGCAACACTCCTTTTCCCTAAATTTCACCTTTAGTCATAAACTCAGTCTAGCGTATTATCAGCCTTGAAAACAATCTAAATATCATTTATTCTTCACATATTTATGAGTTATATTAGGATTGCTGGTTTTTCTCGATTGTATCTCAAATGCCTTTAAAGACGATATCAGCGGCGTCAATTTGGCGTAGCCATAATTCCGGGTATCAAAATCAGGATAGCGCTTATTAAGCCGTTTGCCCACCTCGCCCAAAAACGCCCATCCATCCTCATCTGACGTCTTCGTTATGATAATTTTCAGGGATTCAATCAGTTCTTCGGTAGTGGCCATGCCCTCTTTAAGCGCCACCGGCTTTTCCGATTTTCCTTCAAAACTGGTTTCTTCGCTATTAGCGGTGTTGGCCGATAAAACCTCCATATACTTAAACATCTCACAGGCCGCTATAAAGGGCGCTGGCGTCTTCTTTTCTCCCATACCCATAACAAACATGCCAGCTTCCCGCAAACGAGCAGCCAACTTGGTAAAATCACTATCACTCGAAACAATGCAAAACCCATCCACATTGTTCGAATAGAGAATATCCATGGCATCGATTATTAACGCGGCATCGGTAGAATTTTTCCCCGTAGTATAGGCATATTGCTGGATCGGGGAAATCGAATAATTAAGCAGCACTGTCTTCCACGATGATAATTGCGGTTTGGTCCAATCCCCGTAGATCCTCTTGTAAGTGGCCGTTCCGTGGTTAGATATTTCTTCAAATATTGGCCCTATGTATTTATCCGATACATTGTCCGCATCGATCAAAACCGCTATCCTTCGATCATTTGCCATATGTTATCCCCTTTATATTCCTTTCTTCTGGAAGCAGGCGAGATTCATTACTCCCCATCTGCTGTTACTCCCCCATTGAGATAATTCTCATTTTATTATAAGCCTATTCAGATCATTTAGTTAGTCACATTAGCTGAATCACCAACGAGAGTCACCTATTAAAAGGTTCATCAATCGACAGACTCAGGTTCCAGGCGATCTGCCCACTGATTAAAGGAAGCCATCCTATCACATATGCTCAGGATAGATCCACCAGCACAGATAAAATATTGATATAACCATTAGTTATTTTAAATATAATTTGTTTTGTGTTAAATTAGACATGGGAAATTTACTTGAAAATCGCCAAGGTCTAAGCTGGATTGGGAGTGGGTATTAGTGGTTGTTATTGGCGTAGATATAGGTTCTGTCGCTACCAAAGGCATACTTATCAGCGACGGTGTTCAGCACAAAACTATATTTCCCACTGGCTGGAGTCCCCGGGATGCCAGTGATGCAGTTATTGCACAGCTTCTGCATCAGTCGGGTATTGAAGGCCAACGGGTAACCAGGATATTCGGTACTGGTTATGGTCGAGTCGCCTTTGACCAGGCCGATAAGACTGTCACCGAGATAAAGTGTCACGCCCGGGGAATCGCCGAACTGCTTCCGGAAGTACGCACCATCATCGATATCGGGGGCCAGGATAGCAAGGTAATCCGCATCGGAGAGCGGGGCCAGGTCGTTGATTTTTCCATGAATGACAAATGCGCGGCCGGAACGGGACGCTTCTTGCAGGTGATGGCTACGGCGCTGGGCCTTGATGTAAGTGAGTTGGGGGCAGCTGAAGATCCTGCGCAAAGGCTGCCTATCAGCAGCATGTGTACGGTTTTTGCTGAATCTGAAATAATCGGCTTGATGGCCAAAGGCAACCCAAAAGGCGGAATCGTTGCCGGCCTTCATCAGTCGGTAGGCAAGCGGGTAGCGGCTATGGCCAAACGCTTAGGAATAAAGGAGCCTATTGCCTTTACCGGCGGAGTTGCCATAAACCAAGGCGTTAAAAGAGCCCTGGAAGAAGAATTGGGCGCTCCGGTAATGGTCTCGGAGGCGTGCCAGTACACCGGCGCTCTGGGTGCTGCATTATTGGCACTGGAAAACGTTTAGACCGGTTAGTAACAAGCTTACCACGGCAACAAAGTTGTTTACGGAAAGCAATATTCAGTACAGAAGAGGAGGAATTGTAAATGGCTGATTACCAGCAAATGTGGACCGATCTGGGCATGGACCTGGAGAAGCATGACGTTCTGTGCGAGGTACTACCCGAGGCTTTTGGAGGAGTTTACCTCACCCAGCAGAATCGTCCGAAAGGCATGGATTTCTACGATTTTGTGGTATCCGAGATTCACGGGGTCAGGCCGGCAGAGATGATACAACATCAAAAAGAAGGCGGAAAGGTGTTCGGAACCTTCTGCGTATATGTGCCAGATGAAGTGGTCTTTGCCGCCGGCGGAATTGCGGCAGGGCTTTGCGGAGGATCACAGTTCTGGGTATCCGGCGGAGAAAAAGTTCTGCCGGCCAATACTTGTCCACTCATCAAGGCTTCTGTCGGAGCACGTTTGGACAAGACTTGTCCCTTCTTCTTAATCCCTGATATGTATGTGGGTGAGACTACCTGCGACGGCAAGAAGAAAGCCTGGGAGATACTGGCCGGTGAAGTCCCCTTCCACATCATTGATATCCCGCAGATGAAACGGGACCGAGACATCGCTGCCTTTGAAGCTGAAATAAAGGATTTCATCGCCGTGGTAGAAAAGGTCACCGGCAATAAAATTACCGCCGAATCTCTGGGAGAAGCCATTAAACTAATAAACAACAAGCGCAGGGCTTTGCAGCGGGTTTACAATGCCAGAAAAGCCTCGCCGGTGCCCATCAGCGGCAAAGACGCGCTCCTGGTTACCCAGATCAACTTCTACGATGATCCTGCGCGGGCGGCGGAGATGGCCAATAACCTGGCTGACGAACTGGAGCAACGGATCAATAGCGGGTCCGGTGTTTTTCCGGATAATGCCCTGCGTATCATGATAAGCGGTACGCCTATGGCCATACCCAATTGGAAGCTGCATCATATTGTAGAGAGTCTCGGTGCAGCAGTCGTGGTTGAAGAATCCTGTACCGGTACCCGCTATTTCGAAAACCTGGTCGATGAGTCAGCAACTACTTTGGATGGTCAGATTCGGGCACTGGCCGAAAGATATATGAAGACCAATTGTGCTTGTTTCACGCCTAATACCGCCAGGATAGACGATATAGTCCGCCTGGCCGATGAATACAAGGTGGATGGTATTATTGATACCAATCTGCAATTCTGCAACATTTACTCTACTGAGAGTTATCAGGTCAAACAGGCATTGACTGAGCGTAATCAGCCCATAATGCACATCGAGACGGATTACAGCGAGCAGGATTTTGAACAGCTGCGGACCAGAGTAGAAGCTTTTCTGGAGATGCTGAGGAAGTAGGTTTTTAAGCTGGATAATAGTTCTTATGATTGGTATGTATTATTTCCCAATCATCATATGGGGTTGCGTCTTAAGAAAGAACTTGACGGACAGGACATCAAAGCCATGATTTCTCCGACTCCGCGAGATGCCAGTAAGAGCTGCGGTATTTCCTTGATGGTGGATGAAGGTGACCTTCCTCTGATCAGGCAGATCATTGTGGAAAATAATATTGAGATTATTAAGATCGTCTCTCTGGCCAGGAAAGAGTGGAAATATCGCAGTACTTGAGCATTTAGGATAATCAGCAACTATGCTTAACAAATCGATAACGGTCAACGGATGCAGTTCTGTTGACCGTTTTTCTTTAATCAGTAGGAATTGTATTATAAAACTACCCAAGTTATATTATGTTGAATGCAGAACAGCTAACTACACAAGACTAATCTCCGTGCAACTGACTGTTCTGCATTCAGCCCGAACAATTTATATATTAAACTATTTCATACTATATATATTTATTCGTTATGTATGTTATAATGGTTTTGTGCACATTACAACTTAATATGCTCCGAAGCTGGCAGCCTAAAGCTGAAAAGCCACGGCGACCAGCCATTGGGTAAATTTGCAAACGAATTTATCTCCCCTTATTGTGGAAAGGAGCCATAAACAACTGCCACTCCAGTTTGCTGAGAATAGCAGTTGTTTCTGTTTTTCGTCATATAAGGGGGGCTTTTGGATTTTATAAGGAGCTGGCGCGTTAATCCAATTGCTACAATATCAAGAATCACCTAATCATCACTTTAGCATAGCTAGAATATCTTCGACGAATTCCGCCGTTCTTACTTCGATTTTATGCTTCAGTTCGTCCGGATTGTCAAAATCGGGCTGTTCCACTATAGGTAAGCGCTTGTACCTCATAATATCTATACCCTAACCAGTTGATATTCTCTGCTTCCTAAACCTGTTTCTTCAGCATATTGCAGCATGAAGGATCCATCTACCCCGGTAAAATCCCGTAAATCCTTGCCGGCACGGTTTTGCACAATTTCCTGTGAGACCAAATCATAGCTGGCCTGTTCAATGGAAAGCGGGTCGGTACCGGCCAGGATGCCTATATCGTTGATGATGGGCAGCGGACTCCACGACCGGCAATCACAGTAGGCAGTTATATCTACTAGGAAGGAGACAAAAAACGCTTTATCCGTTTTATTCTTCAGGACGGCCTGGCATGATTCCACCAGTTTTTTTTGCATTTCTGTATCATCTCGTTCCCATTGTACTGGTATGGCTCTTTGCGGGCATAATACCAGACAATGACCACATTGGTTACACCGGTCAGGCAATATATTATATCCGGTGTTATCTTGATAAATGGCATTTTGGGAACAAGCACCAAGACATTGGCCGCAAAAGTTGCACAGTGTCTTATCGATGTTGGCTTTTAAGTGGGAATGTATGATCTGCTTCCCCGACCGGGCTATAGCTCCCGTGCCAAGGTTTTTTATAATGCCTCCGAATCCCACATCATCATGACCTTTAAAATGAGTAAGCACTACTAGCGCATCCGCTTCATAGATGGCTGCTCCGATCCGGGCCTCGGGAAGAGTCGGTCCGGCTTTTACGCTCCTATAGTCCAGGCCTTTTAACCCATCAGCGATTATAACTGGTGCACCGATGCCAAGCTGGTCAAATCCATTGAAAGCAGCTGTCTGCAGATGACGCACCCCCTCGAAACGTTCACGGTAGAAAAGCGTGTTACAGTCGGTTAAAAACGGCTGTCCCCCGGCTTCCTTGATCAACCTGACCATAACTTTGGCAAACTGAGGCCTCAACATGCGGGTATTGCCAAGTTCACCGAAATGCAGTTTTACAGCAGTCAGGTCATCGGGAGCAATGACCTGCTGCAGCCCGCTTGCATTACATAGCCGCTCCATCTTATGCATGGTACTGTCATCTTTACGCCCGTTAAAATCAACAAAATATACCGTACTCATTATGGCTTCCTCACCTGGCAAAAAAGGCCGGTAAACCAAGCGTTACCAGCCTTTTGCACGTATTATACTATTTCCATCCCTCAAAGGTATCCACATTGCCGCGGTCAACCACCGCCATGGGAGTCCAATAGATGTCATCCTTAACGGTTTGGCCTTCCAATACCTTCAAGGCCAGAATGACGCCGCCCTTGCCGAACAGATAGGGAGACATCGCCACGGTCGCATCCAGTTCACCGTTCTTGATGGATTGACGAGCATCGTCAATAAAGTCTACACCAACTACAGTTACCTGATCTTTCTTGCCGGCGGCCTTGAGTGCTTCAACCGCACCTAAAGCCATGACATCATTGGCACAGAATATGCCCTTCAGATCCGGATTGGCCTGCAGTAGGTTTTTGGTAAGATCATAAGCCTTCTGGCGATCCCAATTACCCGATTGAATCGGCAGTAACTCTACTCCCTTCGCGGCTTCAAAGGCTTTCTTGGACCCGGTTTTTCGGGCTTCACTCTGGGCAGCACCGGGTAATCCTTCAATGATGGCAACCTTGCCGGTGCCGATCTTATCAATAATGAACTCAGCACCCATCTTACCCTGATCCTCGAAATTGGAGGTTATAAACGCTGCAATCTTGGCGTTAGCCTTTTTGGCGGCCTCCGTGTCTACACTGGTACCAACGGCGACGACGGGGATCTTTTTCTCAGTTGCCGCTGCCACTCCGGGGACCAGATTAAATGGTGTAATAGCAGAGATAGCAATGGCATCATAGTCTTTATTGACCAAGGTTTTCATGGTTTCCAGCTGTGAATTGACATCATCTTCCTTGGGAGCAGACATTACATCAATCGTAACGCCATATTCTTTGGCGCCAGCTTCATAACCCTCTTTGACAGTAACCCAGAAGGGGTTGGCCAAGGTGATTTCCAGGGCAGCTAGTTTGTAAGCCTTGGAGGCCTTGGGCAGAGGCTCCAGCGATTTGAGCAGAGCAGCCTCGGTATCTTTGAATGCGCTATTGACGACCTTTTGCTCCTGAGTAGCCTTCGGGGCATTATCCTTGGGAGCCTCGACCTTTTTACCGCATCCGATCACGCTGACCAATAAGGCCAAAACCAATACGACAACTAAACTTTTTTTCACTTTCACTTTTCCTCCCTTTTTGGTATTTGATTCTATAATCAACGGTATTGAGCCATAAGCTCTCTTACCGAATGCTCCCCCCCCTTCAACCGCGGACCCAACTGCGTACATTTTAAAGCTGCACAGCCGCTGGCAAAATCAAGTGCGATCTCCGGAGTGGCTTTTTGCAGGAAATAGCTAAATATCAAACCACCGGCAAAGGCGTCTCCCGCTCCGGTCGTATCGATGGCTGGTACTTTATAGATAGAAGCCTTGATTTCTTCTGTTCCACATAGCCAGACGGCCCCCCCTTCGCCCCAGGTGGTGACCATGCCTAAAGGCGGGTTATGCCGTTCATTCAGCCGCCGGGCTGCTTGCTGGAAATCGCCTAAAGCCGTCAATTCCATCAGGGCTTCTTTGCCGGTCATAAACAGATCGCAAAGCCCGATCATATGGTTAAGCTCTTCGCTGGTAACTCCACACAGCTTCATAAAGGAGGGCGAACACTCCAGGTTAAAAACCACCGGAATACCTGATTTTTTGCAGTGTTCAGCGATCTTTATGGCCGGTTTCCCAGGAAACATGTCGGTATAGAACACTTTGATTCCGTCGGTCATCGCCGGATATACCTCTTCTGCTGACAAACTGAGGAGGCTGTTGCCCAGATTCGCAAAAATGGCCCGTGAACCGGTGGGTTCGACGGTGATAAAGGTATGTAGAGTGGTTCCCAAGCTGCGTTGAATTAAAAACTGGGTATCCACCCCGCATTGATCCAGATCGGCCTGGAATGCTATTCCGTACCCATCATCACCGATGGCGGCAATCATGCCAGCAGAAATCCCCAGGTTAGCCAGGGTAACCAGTACATTGGCACAGCTTCCGCCCGGCAGCAACTGTTCGGTATGAATAAAAGAGAAACCGTCTTCCCGTGGCAAGCTATCACACTGCATTACAATATCCATGGCGGCGGTTCCCAGTCCCAATACGTCCATTTTATGATTCCTCCTGTTTGCTCACTCGTAATGTGCTCTGGCTCCGCCAATCAAGCGGGGTCGGCAACGGGCAGCTACTACCCGGGCTCCGCCTATCATCTCCGTATCCAGCAGCAAGGGTTTGGGTACCGGTCTCAGGTGCATGCCAATCATGGTCAGACCGATATCGATCCCCATATCGCCCTGAATCGCTGACACCAGGACCGGATCACTAAAATATTCTTTATACGCCAGCGCGGCAAAAGTCCCCCCAGCTTCCGGTACGGGTACGGCAGTGACTGGCTCAAGTCTGCAGTTTTCGGCAAACTCCCGTTCAACAATCAATGCGCGGTTCAGATGTTCGCAGCATTGTACTGCCAGATTTATATCAGGTGAAATTACGGAGCGAAGGGTATCCAGGATCGCTCTGGCCAATTCGGGATCTCCCGTGCTGTCTTCGCGCCTGCCTTCCACACGGCCGATGCTGCAGGATACCACCAGGGTCATACCCTTTCGCCAGGTCCCCGCTTCCAGGAGCTGCGTCAAGATGCTGCGGGTCTGTTCCCGGACCAGATCGTGATTTAGCAAATCGATTCCCCCTAATCCAACATCTCCAGAAAGGCCTGTAGTCGATTCTTCAATATTTCCTGATCGGAGGACGAATAATCGGTCTCTAATTGAATAAAGGGAATATTCAGCTCATCTTTTATCAATTCCGCAACTTGATAAGACTCGATATTGTAGGTGTGGCAAGCCTGCCAGGTCAGATCTATCACCCCATCCACCTTAAAATCGGCGGCCATTTTCCGCAGGAGCTCCAAGCGTTTGGTATTGGGCGACATCACCGAGCAGGGGATAGCCAGATATTTCTCCGCCAGCAACAGCAATGGATCACGAAGGTCATTTTCATCGATACGCAAACCAACCGTCTTATAACCTCCGCAGTTCTCCATGGCTACCACCAAACCTCCGCACTCCTCTACCAGCTCAACCACCTTTTCGCTGCCCATCCCCACCGGTGTGCCGGTAAGCAGGATCCTGGGCCGGTTGATATCATATTGGGTTCCGCCGGACTCACGGAGTTCGGCAACCAGTTGGTCCAGCATGGTCACCCTCGCCCAACGGTCAGTATGAAAACCCAACTGCCAGGATACCTTGATCATGTCTATTCCAGAAATCAGGGGCGGACAGGCCTGATTCAAGTCAAATAAGTCTTTCAACGCACGATTTCCTTCGTTGACCACATGGATCGCTTCCCGCAAGGCCTCATCGGTGATTTCGACTGCGAAAGCCTCTTCTAAAACCTGCTTTAAGCGAATCATTTCCTGATACCAGATTTCCAGAGAGGCCGATTGATCGGGGACCTGGGGCAGGTGCATGATATGGACAGGTTTCAGGCGCTTCATAAGTTCAAACATTTTCTTTTTCCCATCACAGGTGGTCTCCCCGATCACCATATCGGAAAAGTGAAAATAGGGGCAGGTATCACTGACGGCAAATCCATAAGAGGATTTGATAAGGGGACACAGGTTGCGGGGCAGATGAACCTCCGCAGCTGCGATAGGTTCCTGTCTGGTACCGCATAGTCCGACTGGGATGGCTCCCGCTGCCAGTACCAGTTCCCGCGGGCCATAGGTGCAATAAATGCCGACCACTTTTACATCCTGCTCTTTAGCTGCTTTCAAAGTCATTATGTTTTTCTCACGAAGTTCATTAAATATCTCCAACACCCCAGTACCCATAAACAGCCTTCTTTCTATGAAACTTATATAACTTATCAACATATATATTATAATCAATTATTATTTGATTAGTAGTAACTAAGTTTTAACACTACATGATTTTTTCTGCAGCACTTATGCATATATGTTTGATAGTGGCAGAATCCCATGCCTGTTACTCAACTCAAATTTGCCGCCCTTTTGCTCAGTGACCGCTCTCTTTTTGCAGATAACGTATCAGTTTTACGGCTTCGATGGCATTTTCCGCATAGGAAGCTCCGATACGATCAGCATAGTCCTGGGATACCGGTCCGCCACCCACCATTATCTTAAGCTGATAGGGCAATTTCTCAGCCAGCAACTGCTCAATTACATTTTCCATTTGCCTCATGGTAGTGGACATCAGAGTGGACAGACAGACAAAGCGGGCCTGGGTTTCCCGTACTGCCTCAACGAAGGCCGGAGCGGGGACATCCCGGCCCAGATCGATCACCTGGTACCCGGCCACTTCCAACATCATTTTAACCAGGTTTTTACCAATATCATGAATATCACCTTCCACCACTCCGATAACAATGGTTTCGCCTTCTTTCCCTTCATCGTGAACAAGGTGCGGCGCTAAAACTGCCAGGCCAGCCTGCATGGCATCAGAACACAGCAGTATTTCCGGTATGAAATATTCCTTTTTCTCGAATAAGACTCCGGCTTCTTCCATCCCCCTGGCCAAACCATCGTGAATTACTTCGACCGGTGTGATTCCCATTTCTAAAGAATCATTAACCAGCGCGACTACTGCTTCCGAATCCATGTCTCTTACCGCAGCAGCCAGGCGTCCCAATATCTCGCTGTTCATCTTGCCCTCCTACATCTTCCTGCCGTACATGCGAGCAGCATCCATCAACGCCTGCACATTGCCCCGGGGAGTGTTCAATGCCAAAGTGCACCCCGAACTCAGAACAAAGCCACCCGGCGAATCTCCCGCCTGTTTAATGCAGTTCCGGCCAGCCCGGCGAACCTCGTCGGGAGTTCCATGCAGCATAACTGCGACCGGGTCTACATTACCCTTGAGGGCAACCCGGTCGCCAATGGCGTTTTTAATCGACTCCAGATCAACCTGATTGTCAACACTAATGCTGGAAACGCCGGTTTCAGCCATATCCATCCAGATGGGAACTGTATCACCACAAATGTGCAAAGAAGGCGCACTTCCCGTTTTTTGTACTGCCCAGGCTACAATTTGCATCAAATAGGGTTTCACAAATTGCCGGAAATGTGACGGGCTGATTACGGTGGACGAAGCTATCGGATCCCCAAGACTGCAGCTGAAGCCTCTCTTGTGTGCAGCATCCATATAGTTGAGGATACTGGCAGTCGTTAGCCGCATCAGGTCATGCACCTTTTCCGGATTCCGGCGAAGATCTTTCAGGAAATCATCCGTTCCGCGGACAAAGGCCGCTGCGGTAAATGGTCCTCCGACTCCGGTGGAAACCTTAACCCGATCACCAATGCGGTCGCGGATTCGCTCCAGAGCCTGAAGATAACTGGAGAGCCTTTCATTACGGTCGACCTCTACTGGCTGCAAATCATCAAGTTGAGAATAATCACTTATGGCTGGCGCAATGACCTGCGGCCGGTCATCATCAGGATAGTGCAGGCGGGCTCCCAATGCCTCGGCCAGGCCGTGATGACCTGGTCCCAGTCCAACCCCGTCATAACCGTAATAACGGAAAGCCTGTGCCTGAGCTTCGACCATTAAATCAACCGAATGCAGGTACGCCGATACCGGAACCCCAATAATACGAGTGACATGTTCACCCACCATTGGAGCACAGGGAATACGATCAATGGGCAGGCCTTTTTTAAATGCATCCATTCTTTCCCGGGGTGTCATTTCATCTGGCGGAATCATTGACTTCATCATCCTTTGTCAGAGTCATTTTTTCGCGAATCTTTAATGCGAGATTAATATTCTGTACCAAGGCTCGTAATTGTATCATCGAGGATACGCCGTTACTTAAGCGATCCAGGGCGGCATTGACCGCCGGGTGAAACGATTCTCCCCGCTCTTCGGCGGCTACTCCCTCTTTCAATGCTTCCTGCAACATGTTTTCATCCTGCAGCCGGTCTCTGGCTGGAATGGGATTGAGAATCAGGCTGCCCGAATTTTGTTTGTTGACGTCCGCATCAGTCAACCTATTCAAAATTGGCACTTCAACTGGCGGGTGCTCAAACAGGAACCCATCGCATTGGGATGTCTGCCATCCGGCTACCCGGGTACCTGATTGAATCAGATACTGCAGGGAAGCCGACAGACCCAAAACATCCTTTGGCGCCGAAGCAATCAAAACAACCGGGAGATTAATCAAACAATGCAGATCATCTGATTTATAGGCTCCTCTAATACCGCCCATACCAGCCGTTACGGTTATCGCCCCGCATTCGTTTGAGATACGCATGACGGCTGAAGCCGTAAGAAATCCACTTATTTGATTTTCTTGTGCACTTTTTAATTTATTACCATCTATACGCTGCATTTCCGGACGGTTTTTTACTGAAAGGAAGCAGGAAAGGTCCCCCAGCATGACTTTACCCGTTTCCATCCAGACCAAATAAATATCAGCATCAATTAATCTTGTTTTCCAACCATCACGTATTTGCTGATCAGATATTGAAGGCAGTCCCATGCCCAACAAGGCAGTTTCTACATAAATAGGAGTTAAAATCATAAAGCTCCTCACATCATTCAAAATTACAGCGCTGCTTCCTCAACTCGCTTGCTTCTCAGTTCAGAGATCACTACCGCTGCCAGAATAATCACCCCGACCAGAACCTGCTGATAGTAAGAAGCTATGCTGTTTATGGTAAGCCCGTTGCGAAGAACCGCCAGCAGCAGCCCCGCGATCACAGTTCCGGCCATACTCCCTTGTCCGCCCCGCATGCTGGTTCCGCCCAGCACCGCTGTGGCAATCGCGTCCATCTCCAACATATAGCCCGCAGTCGGATCAGCACAATTGAGGCGGGCGGTTAATACCAATCCGGCCAAACCAGCGCAGCAGGCCGAGAGTACATAAACCAGTATTTTATATCGGGGGACCGAGATGCCACTGCGGCGGAGGGCTTCCTCGTTTCCTCCCATGGCTTGAAAATAATAACCGCTCGGCGTCAGATTCAACAAAACAGCTCCCGCTGCCGCCACCAACGCTGTAAGCACTACGGGTGCCGGGAAAATACCCAGCGAACCACTGCCCAACCCGGTGAACGTACTGGGAAAACTGGAAATGGGAATCGCGCCGGTGATGATCAGGGTCAATCCCCGGATGATTGACAAGCTGGCCAAGGTAACAATGAAGGGGGTAATACGAAGATATGCTGTCAGCCCGCCGTTTACCAACCCGGATAAAACAGCGACCATCAGTCCTGCCGCAATTGCCAGGTAAGCGGAATAACCGGCGTGCATGGCCAGCCCCATAACCGCACCGGCCAATGCTGCCACTGCTCCCACCGAAAGATCAATTCCCCCCGCACAGATGACCATGGTCATCCCCACACCAACCAGGATGTTTAATGTACTTTGGTCCAGGATATTTCGCAGGTTATCCCACTTCATAAAATAAGGTGAGCTGAACGACATTATTATCATCAATCCTAATAACGCCAGCAATAACAGGCCCTGAGTACTAAATCGTCTATAGTTACCTGAACAAAACATCAATTGCCCGCCACCTTCCTGACTTCGGTTGGCAGGCCTGCCTTTATTCCTGTCATTAAGGCAACTACCTCTTCTAAATTAGTCGACCCGGTCGGCAGATCAGCCACCAGGCTGCCATGTCGCATGATGCACAGGCGATCGGCCAAGGCAAAAACCTGCGGAAGATGATGACTGACCAAAACTACTGCATAGCCCTGTTCCCTTAAGTTGCTGATCAAGGCCATAACCTGCTGGCTTTCTTTTATTCCCATAGCGGCAGTCGGTTCATCTAGAACAATAATCTTCCCTCCTTGGTGAATGGCACGCGCCACCGCCAGCGCCTGGCGCTGCCCCCCCGACAGACTGCCCACCGGGACTTTAAGTGATGGAATATTAATATGAAGCCGATCGAGCAGGTGCCGGGTTTCTCTCTCCATGCGCCGGCGATCTACGAAATATCCCGCTTTGCGATGTTCTTTGCCCAAAAAGACATTACTGACCGCATCGCGACCATTCACCAAAGACAGATCCTGGTAGACCGTAGTAATTCCGCTTTGCATAGCCCGGGCCGGAGTCAGGTGTTTGAAAACCTGGCCCCTGATGCTTATCTCCCCCGCATCAGCTGCGTAAACTCCTGATAATATTTTTATAAGCGTGGATTTCCCGGCGCCGTTATCCCCTACCAGCGCCAGAACCTGTCCACTGAAAACCTCTAGGCTGACCCGATCCAATGCTTGAATATTGCCGAAAGATTTGCTGATATTGAATAGGTTTAATACCGCTGCCTGTCCATTTGTTTTCACTGGGGAAGCCTCCTGCCACAATTATTCTTTATTATTATAAATATAATTACAAAAAATAAGAATAGTCTTGTGCGGATATCTGTTTTTCATTCACTCCAGACAATTATTTATATTAAGGAATGGCCTAACACTAACTCTATTAATACATTCGGCCAATAATTCCTTATGTTAATAATATAAATAATACTTGATTATCGCGTGAGACCCTGATATTATCAATTTAATTATGATTTAATGCGCTATGCAATAATTAATGGAGGTAATAGCCATGTCTGACAATCAGCAAACCATATTGATAGAGGTCTTGAGCGGAACTAGTCCCGGCGGCGGAGGGTGCAGCTGCTGTTCTTCAGCAGGTCATTGCTCAACCACCCCGGTAGAAGAGATGCGTGAGATGAGCGATCGATTGAGTGATGAACTCAAGCAGTCCTTTGGAGACAGAGTTGAAGTACGGTTTATCAACGCCGACGAGACCGGCCTGAGCCAGTATCCCTTAGTGAGTCAGGTGCTGCAGAGGGGATATCCCTATCCCATTACCGTGATCAACGGAGAACCCAAATTCGCGGGCGGGATAATGCAGAGTGAAATAATCACTACCATCGAGGAAATACTGGTTAATCAACAGTAATCAGCTTTCCTACAAGTTACTAATGGCAATAACCAAGGGCCACCGATCATTGTGTCGGTGGCCCTTTTGATAAATAATATCTTCAGACGATTTTCCCGATCTGGCGTATTATCGATTATCCGTCCCAGAGCAAGACGGATAATCGATGAATTGTGCCGCTGCTGCTTGAGACTTTTGGCTGGAAAGCCTCAAACACCCTTTTATAACCGAACCGTCATAAGTCCTGATTAGTTTAACTTGGCTGCGTATTCCGGTTTAAAGTGCTTCAGAGTAGTGAGCACCGGAGACGGAGCTGCCTGGCCCAGGCCGCATAAGCAGGCCTTGGTCATAACCGTGCCCAGCCTTTCCAGATTGTCCAGGTCGCCAGCCTTGGCATGACCATGGTTCAGGCGTTCCATCATCTCATGCATTCTGTGCGTACCTTCCCGGCAGGGGGTACACTTGCCGCAGGATTCATGTTCAAAGAACTTCATGATGCGGTCTACTACATCGACTATATCCCGGGTCTCATCCATAACAAAGAAGGCACCGGAGCCCAGGGTGGCGCCAATTGCCGACATGGAATCGAAGTCCAGCTGAGTGTCGAACAGGGATTCGGGGATGAAACCGCCGGAGGTTCCGCCGATCTGGATCGCTTTAACCTTTTTGCCGCCGGCTACGCCGCCGCCAAAGTCGTCCAATACTTGACGGATGGTGGTATTGGTAGGCACTTCGACAAATATGCGGTTATTGACGTCACCAGTCAGGGTGAGTACCTTGGTTCCGGGATAGGAACTGGCTCCGATGGCTTTATACCAGTCAGCGCCCTTTTCTAAGATTGCCGGAATGTTGACAAAGGTCTCCACGTTGTTAACAATAGTGGGTTTTCCCCATAAGCCGATGACCGGCGGGAACGGCGGTTTGAAGCGGGGTTCACCGCGATGGCCCTCGATGGATTCGATCAGGGCGCTTTCTTCACCGCATACATAAGCGCCGCCGCCCATGCGTACTTCGATATTGAAGTCGCCCAGTACGCCCTTGGCCTTGGCCTGGTCAATGGCCTTATTCAGCTTCTCCACTACATAGGGATACTCACCCCGGCAGTAGATGTAGCCCTGATTGGACCCGATGGCATATCCGCAGATGGCCATGCCTTCCAGCAGGCTCTGGGGATCATTCTCCATGATGATACGGTCCTTGTAGGTTCCGGGCTCTCCTTCATCAGCATTGCAGACCACGTACTTCTGGTCCGTCTTGATGCCATAGGAAAAGCTCCATTTCATACCGGTATTGAAACCAGCACCGCCGCGGCCTCTGAGGCCAGACTTCTTGACTTCATCGATCACTTCGGTCTGACTCATCGCGCGAGCCTTTTCTAAAGACTTATAGCCGCCGGCATTGATATACTCATCGATATTCAGCGGATCTATTTTGCCTAGGTTGCGCAAAACGATACGCATTTCCTCTGCCATTTATTTATCCTCCCTTCGAGAAATAGTTTTGAATTTTAAATTATTAATTATGGTGGGAAAAGCTCGCTTTTCCTCTCCTTAATTCAAAATTAAGAATTCATAATTAAAAATTGCTTACTTGTATTCCGCCAGGATGGCGGGGATCTTCTCTGCAGTTAGATCGCCGTATGGCTTGCTGTTTATGGTTATTACCGGGGTAGCCTGGCACTGCCCAACACATTCGGTCAGTTCCAGACAGAACTTTCCGTCAGGAGTAGTTTCGCCCATCTTGATTCCCAGTTCACGTTCCAGAGCAGCCACGACTTTATCAGCTCCGGCTACGTGGCAAGGAGCGCTCTCGCAGATACGGATGACGTTCTTACCGCGGGGCCCTACCTTCAGATAGGAATAGAAGGTGGCTACCCCCCAGGCCTTGGCCTTGGGCATCTTGAAGGCTGCTGCTGCCGCTGCCACAGCTTCTTCGGGTATATAGCTGTATTCTTTCTGAATGGCATGGTAAGCCTCAATTATGCCGCCGGGTAGATCTTGGTATTGGCTGATAATCTCATTGTAGTCTGCCATTATTGTTTTCACCTCC